>NZ_JAJAUY010000072.1 GCF_020532625.1 Streptomyces antimicrobicus
GCAGGGGCCACGCCACAAATCACGCTTTACGTCCCGGACACCCCCACCCTCCGCCCCCGGCCCTCGCAGGGGTCCTGCGCCCCCGGCCCTCGCGGGGGGTCAAAATGCGCTCCCGGACCTCGCCGGGATCCTGCCCCCCCCCGGCCTCGCGGAGGGGCTGCGCCCCCAGACCTCGCAGGGGTCCTGTAGACCCGGCCTCGCGGGGGCTAGCGGGGGGAGGTGGGGGCCAAGGAGCGGGCCAGGGCTGTGTCCAGGGCCTGGGCCGTGGACTCCACGTCCAGGTGGGAGTTGTCGATGATGGGCAGGCCCGAGCCGTACCAGCCGGCCATGCGGCCGTGGATGCGGGCGACCTCCTCGTCCGACAGGCGCCGGTTGCCCGAGCGGGCCGCGTTGCGCTCCAGGACGACCTCCAGGCCGGGCAGGAGGACGACGGGCAGCAGGCCGGGGCCGACGTGGCGCTTCCAGCCGCCGAGGCCGACGACCGGGCGGTCGGGGAAGACGGCGTCGTCGAGGATGCAGGAGATGCCGTTGGCGAGGAAGTTGCGGGCGGCGAAGCCGCAGGTGCGGCGGGCGAGGCGGTACTGGGCCTCGGAGTGGTCGTTCCAGCCGGCCTGCGGGTCGGCGAAGCCGGAGCAGACCCATTCCCGGACGTCGTCCAGGCTGATGTGGGCCGTCGGCACCGGCCGGGTCCGCGCCCAGTGCCGGGCCACGGTGGTCTTGCCGGCCCCCGCCGGGCCGATCAGCAGCACGGCGAGGACCGCCGAGCCGGTGCCGGGCGCGGCGGTCGGCAGCGGAATGTGCCCGGTGGCCTCGGGAACCGGCGCCACGGCCGGGGCCGGCCAGCCCGGGGCCGGGGGTATCGGTGGCTGCGAGGGCGCCCCGGGGTGGTGACCCGGCGGGCCCCAGCCCCCCACTCCGTGCTGCATCCGCTGCCTCTCCGTCTCGATCGGGGCACTGATGCGAGAACGTTATCTCAGCCGGAGACCTCCTCCGCCAGCGCGCGCAGCGCCAGCCGGTAGGAGCCCAGCCCGAAGCCCGCGACGGTTCCGGTGGCCACGGCCGCGATCACCGAGGTGTGCCGGAACTCCTCGCGGGCGTACGGGTTGGAGATGTGCACCTCGATCAGCGGCGCGGTCCGCTGGGCGGCCGCGTCGCGCATCGCGTACGAGTAGTGCGTGAAGGCCCCGGGGTTGATGACCACGGGGATCTTCCCGTCTGCCGCTTCGTGCAGCCAGCGCACGAGCTCGCCCTCGTCGTTGGTCTCGCGGACCTCCACGTCGAAGCCGAGTTCCTTGCCCAGGCCTTGGCAGGTCTCGACCAGACCCGCGTACGAGGTGGAGCCGTAGACGTCCGGCTCGCGCGAGCCGAGCCGGCCCAGGTTGGGCCCGTTGAGCACCAGCACCCGGCGGCTCACGCGGACACCTCGCCGTAGGCCGCGATCAGGTGGGCCGGGTCCGGGCCCTCCAGGACGGTCGGCTTGGCCAGCCCGTCCAGGACGATGAAGCGCAGCAGGTTGCCGCGGGACTTCTTGTCGACCTGCATGGTCTGGAGCAGCTTGGGCCACTGGTCGCCGCGGTAGGTCAGCGGCAGGCCGACGGAGGCCAGGACCGTCCGGTGCCGGTCGGCGGTGGCGTCGTCCAGGCGGCCGGCGAGCCGGCCCAGCTCGGCGGCGAAGACCATGCCGACCGAGACGGCCGCGCCGTGGCGCCACTTGTAGCGCTCGTTCTTCTCGATGGCGTGCGCCAGGGTGTGCCCGTAGTTGAGGATCTCCCGCAGGCCCGACTCCTTGAGGTCGCTGGAGACGACGTCGGCCTTGACCTGGATGGAGCGGACGATCAGCTCGGCGGTGTGCGGGCCGGCCGGGGTGCGGGCGGCCTCGGGGTCGGCCTCGATCAGGTCCAGGATCGCCGGGTCGGCGATGAAGCCGGCCTTGATGATCTCGGCGAGGCCGCTGACGTAGTCGTGGACGGGGAGGGACTCCAGCGCCGCCAGGTCGCACAGGACCCCGGCCGGCGGGTGGAAGGCGCCCACGAGGTTCTTGCCCTCGGCGGTGTTGATGCCCGTCTTGCCGCCCACGGCCGCGTCGACCATCGCGAGGACGGTGGTCGGCACGGCGATCCAGCGGACCCCGCGCAGCCAGGTCGCGGCGACGAAGCCGGCCAGGTCGGTGGTGGCGCCGCCGCCCACGCCCACGATGACGTCGGTCCGGGTGAAGCCGGACTGGCCGAGCGCCTTCCAGCAGTAGGCGGCGACCTCGGCGGTCTTGGCCTCCTCCGCGTTCGGCACCTGGATGGCGACGGCCTCGTAGCCCTGCTCGGCGAGGTCGGCGCGCAGCGCCTCACCGGTCTCGGCGAGGGCCTCGGGGTGGATCACGGCGACCCGCTGGGCCTTCTCGCCGATGAGCCCGGCCAGCTCACCGAGCAGCTGCTGCCCGACGAGCACGTCGTACGGATCGTGGCCGGCGCTGCCGCCGACGTGGATCCGCGTCACCTGGTCCGTCATACGTCCTTCAACTCCAGTGCGTCGAGGACCGCCTGGGCGACCTCTTCGGGGGTGCGGTCGTCGGTGGGTACCTCGACGCGCGCGACTTCGGTGTACAGGGGGCGGCGGGCCTCCATCAGCTCGCGCCACTGGCGGCGCGGGTTGACGGCGAGCAGCGGGCGCGCGGCGCCCAGGCCCACGCGCCGGACGGCTTCCTCGACGTCCATCGACAGGTAGGCGACGGGCAGGCCGACCAGCAGGGCGCGGGTGCCCGCGTCCAGGACGGCCCCGCCGCCGAGGGCCAGGACCCCGGTGTGCTCGGCGACGGCGGTGGCGACCGCCTGCCGCTCCAGCTCGCGGAAGTACGGCTCGCCCTCGTCGACGAAGATGTCGGAGATCGGGCGGCCCTGCGCCGCGACGATGTCCGCGTCGGTGTCCCGGTACGGGACGCCGAGCCGCTCGGCCAGCAGCGCCCCCACCGTGGACTTGCCCGATCCCATCGGTCCGACGAGGACGACGAGCGGGCCGCTGCCCGGGCCGGCGGTCATCGGATCCGGAGGTTGTCGAGGTAGGAGCGCACGTTGCGGCGGGTCTCGGCGACCGAGTCGCCGCCGAACTTCTCCACGACCGCGTCGGCCAGCACCAGGGCGACCATGGCCTCGGCGACGATGCCGGCGGCCGGGACGGCGCACACGTCGGAGCGCTGGTGGTGGGCGGCGGCGGCCTCGCCGGTGCTGACGTCGACGGTGGCCAGGGCCCGCGGGACGGTCGCGATGGGCTTCATGGCGGCGCGCACGCGCAGCAGCTCGCCGGTGGTCAGGCCGCCCTCGGTGCCGCCGGAGCGGCCGGAGGTGCGCTTGATGCCCTCGGGGGTGTTGACGATCTCGTCGTGGGCCTGGGAGCCGGGGACCCGGGCGAGCTCGAAGCCGTCGCCGACCTCTACGCCCTTGATGGCCTGGATGCCCATCAGCGCCGCGGCGAGCCGCGCGTCGAGGCGGCGGTCCCAGTGCACGTGCGAGCCGAGGCCGACCGGGACGCCGTACGCCAGGACCTCGACGACGCCGCCGAGGGTGTCGCCGTCCTTGTGGGCCTGGTCGATCTCGGCGACCATCGCCTTCGACGCGTCGGCGTCCAGGCAGCGCACCGGGTCGGCGTCGAGCTTCTCGACGTCGGCCGGCGTCGGGTAGACGCCGTACGGGGCCTTGGCCGAGGCCAGCTCCACCACGTGGGAGACGATCTCGATCCCGGCCGCCTCCTTCAGGAACGACCGGGCGACCGCGCCGAGCGCCACGCGGGCGGCCGTCTCCCGGGCGCTGGCGCGCTCCAGGACCGGACGGGCCTCGTCGAAGCCGTACTTCTGCATGCCGGCGAGGTCGGCGTGGCCCGGGCGGGGGCGCGTCAGCGGCGCGTTGCGGCCGGTCTCCTTGAGTTCGGCCGGGTCCACCGGGTCGGCGGACATGACCTTCTCCCACTTGGGCCACTCGGTGTTGCCGACCATGACCGCCACCGGCGAACCGAGGGACAGCCCGTGCCGGACACCACCCAGGAAGGTGACCTCGTCCTGCTCGAACTTCATCCGGGCACCGCGGCCGTAACCGAGCCGCCGCCGCGCGAGGTGGTCGGCGACCAGCTCGGTGGTCACCGGGACACCGGCGGGAAGACCCTCCAGCGTCGCCACCAGCGCCGGTCCGTGCGACTCCCCAGCGGTCAGCCAACGCAACCTGCTCAACGATGCTCCTCATGCTCGCGCCTGGTACAGCGAAGGGCGCGGCCCGGGTGCGCGGCCGGGCCCGCCACCTCCGATCCTCCCACGTCCGCGCTGGTGAACCGGCCTCCGGTCCAGTCTTTGGACGCCACTGTGGCAAGTCCCGGACCGCGGCGGACGCCCGAGGGGCCCTTGCGGGTCCCGCGGGGAGCTAGCGGGCGGCGAGGGCCGCCTCGCCCGCGGCCCGCATGGCGGCCAACGGGCCGGGGGCCCGGCCGGTCATCTGCTCGACCTGGAGGACCGCCTGGTGGACCAGCAGGTCGAGGCCGCCGACCACCTTGCCGCCGCGCTCGTCCCAGGACGCGGCGAGTGCGGTGGGCCAGGGGTCGTACAGCACGTCGAAGAGGGTGCCGGGCCGCGCGGGGACGGCGGTGGCGAGGGCGTCGGTGGTACCGGCCGGGGTGGTGGCGATCACCAGCGGTGCGCTCAGCGCCTCCGCGGCCAGCGCCCAGTCGGCCGTACGGACGGTGACGCCGAGCCGCTCGCCCCACTGGCGCATCTCGGCCGCGCGGGCGTCGCTGCGCACGTACGCGGTGACCTCGCCGGAGCAGATCCGCCCGAGGGCGGCGAGCGCCGAGGAGGCGGTGGCCCCGGCGCCCAGGATCGCGGCGGAGTCCACCTTGTCGACGCCGCGCTCGTGCAGGGCGGCGACGATCCCGGGGATGTCGGTGTTGTCGCCGAGGCGGCGGCCGTCCTCGGTGAGGACGACGGTGTTGACCGCCTCGACGGCGGCGGCGGTGTCGCTGATCCCGTCGAGCAGCGGGATGACGGCCCGCTTGAGCGGCATGGTCAGCGACAGGCCGGCCCACTGCGCGTCGAGGTCGGCGAGGAACGCGGGGAGCGCGGCCTCGTCCACCTCGAAGCGGTCGTAGGACCAGTCGGCGAGGCCGAGCTCCCGGTAGGCCGCGCGGTGCAGCACGGGCGAGAGGGAGTGCTCGATGGGGGATCCCAGCACCGCCGCCTTGTTGCGTGACATGTCCTGCCTATCTGTTGTTCTGCCGCCGGTTGAATTCCTTGACGAGTTCGTCGTGCTCCTCGAAGGTCCTGGTGAACGTGGTCTTCTGCCCGTCGACCGACACGAAGAACATCCAGCCGCCGCCGTCGGGGTTCATGGCCGCGTTGAGGGCCTCGTCGCCCGGGTTGCCGATCGGGCCGGGGGTGAGGCCCTTGTAGAAGTACGTGTTGTACGGGTTGTCGAGCGTACGCGTCTCGGCGCGCGAGATGTTGATGTTGCTCGTGCCCTTGAGGTAGTTGATGGTCGAGTCGAACTCGAGCTTCTGGTTGGTGACGTCGTTCGTCGGCTTGAGGCGGTTGTAGATGACGTCCGACATCTTCTTGAAGTCGTCGTGGCTCTTGCCCTCGGCCTGGACCATGGACGCGACCGTGACCAGCTGCAGCGGCGAGCTGAGGCCGAGCTGCTTGGCCTTGGCCTCGACGCCGTGCGCGGCGTACGTCTCGTTGGCCTTGGCGACCATCTTCTTCAGCAGGTCCTCGGGCTTCATGCCCTCGGTGAGGTCGTAGCGCGCCGGGTAGAGGAAGCCTTCCAGCGGGTCCATCATCTTGGGGTTGGCGCTGTCCGCCCAGGCGGGCAGGCCCAGGTTCTTCAGCTCCTTCTTGGCCACGTCCTTCGTGGTGCCCGGCTGGAGCTTGAGCTTCTTGTCGATGGCCTCGTAGACGGCGGCGTTGCGCATGCCCTCGGGGACCGTGACCACGTTGAGCCGGGTCGGGTCGACCATGACCGCGACGGCTTCCTTGGCCGACATCTGCTTGCGCAGCGGGTAGACGCCCGGCTGGATGCTCTTGCCCTTGGGGTTCGCCTGCGCGGCGGCGACGAAGGCCTCGGCGCTGGCGACGACGCCCTTCTCCTTCAGGGTGCGGCCCATCTGGCCGAGGCCCGAGCCCGGTTTGATCTCGACGTCGATGGGATCGGTGCCGGCCCCGACGAAGTCCGCGGGCGCGCCGAAGCGGTCCTGCAGGAAGCTGTAGACGTAGTAGCCGCCCCCGCCGACGCCGCCGAGCAGGACGAGGGAGGTGAACAGGCAGGCGGCGCCGTTGCGGCGTTTGCGGCCCTTGGCCTTGCCGCCTTTGCCGCCCTTGCCGCCCTTGCCGCCGTTGCCCGCCTTCGCGTCCTTGCGGCCGGCGCGGCGGCCGGCCGCGGCCGGTTCGTCGTCGTCCTCGCCGGGGGCGTCCTGGAGTTCGCTCTCGCGGCCGGGGCGGTCGAGGACCTCCTGCGGCCACTCCCCCGCCGGCTCCGGCGCGGGCCGGCGCCGGCCGGGCGGGGCCGGCGGCGGGTAGGCCTCCTCCGTGCCGTACAGGTCGGGGGCCTCGCCGGGGTAGGCGGTCTGCGGCTGGACGTACGCGGCGGCGCCGGCGTACGGGTCCGCACCGGCGTACGGATCGGCCACCACCTGGGGGTGGACGGCCTGGCCGATCATCTGACCGGTATCCCAGGCCTGGCCGCCGTACGTCTGCTGCCCGACGGGCTGCTGGAGGTGCGGGTCCTGGTACTGCTGCGCGTACTGCTGCTGCGGCTGCTGGTACTGCGCGTAGGACCCGGTGTGCTGCTCGGCGTGCTCCGGGTACTGCTGCTGGTGGTGCGCGTGCTGCTGGTACGCGGGGTCGTGGGGCTGGGGCTGCGGGGCCTGCTGCCCCGTCCACCCCGGGTCCCCGTACAACGGGTCCTCGGGGTGCCACGGTCGGGGGGCCTGGCCCTGTCCGTACTCAGTCATCGATCCCCTAGTGCGCCGCGTCGAAGAGCCGACGGCTGTTCGAAATGCCGCCACATCGCGCGGAACGTTACCGTATCGCGATCAGATGACCACTTCGACGCACTCACCGGGCGGATTACCTGATACCCGTTCGGTCTCAAGAGCATTTTGAAGGATGATCACAGCGGCGGCCTGATCGATGACCGCCCGCCCCTTCTTGGCGTTCTTCCCGGAGGCCCGCAGCCCCTGGGCGGCGGTGACCGTGGTCATCCGCTCGTCCACCAGGCGCACGGGCACCGGCTTGATGCCCTTGGCCAGTTCCCCGGCGAAGGCCCGCACCTTGGCCGCGGCCGGCCCTTCGCGCCCGCTCATCGAGCGCGGCAGGCCGACCACCACCTCCAGCGGTTCGTACTCCTCGACGAGCTGGCGCAGCCGCCGGTGGGCGGCCGGGACGTCGCGTCCCGGCACGGTCTCCACCGGCGTGGCGAGCACCCCGTCGGGGTCGCACGAGGCGACCCCGATCCGGGCGTCACCGACATCGATCGCCAGGCGTCGGCCACGGCGCAGGGCCATGCGTCAGGCCGTCTCTACGACGAGACGCTCGACCGCGGCGATGGCCTCCGGCACGGCGGCCGGGTTCTGGCCGCCGCCCTGGGCCACGTCGGGCTTGCCGCCACCGCCGCCGCCGAGGGTCTTGGCGGCGGTGCGCACCAGGTCACCGGCCTTCAGGCCGCGCTCCCGGGCCGCCTCGTTGGTGGCGATCACGGTCAGCGGACGGTCGTTCGCCACGGCGAACAGCGCGACCACGGCCGGGCGGTCGCCGGGGATGCGACCGCGCACGTCGAGGACCAGCTTGCGCAGGTCGTCGGCGCCGGTGCCGTCCGGCACCTGGCCGACCACGAGGGCGACCCCGCGGACGTCCTGGGCGTTCTCGGCGAGCCCGGCGGCGGCGGCCAGCACCTTCTCCGCGCGGAACTTCTCGATCTCCTTCTCGGCGTCCTTGAGCTTGCCGAGCATGGCGGCGACCTTCTCCGGCAGCTCCTCCGGACGGCCCTTGACCAGCTCCTGGAGCTGGGCGACGACCGTGTGCTCCTTGGCGAGGAAGTTGTACGCGTCCACGCCCACCAGGGCCTCGACGCGGCGCACGCCGGAGCCGATGGAGGACTCGCCGAGCAGCTTCACCAGGCCCAGCTGGGCGGTGTTGCCGACGTGCGTGCCGCCGCAGAGCTCCTTGGAGAAGTCGCCGATGGTCACCACGCGGACCCGCTCGCCGTACTTCTCGCCGAACTCGGCGATGGCGCCCTGCTTCTTCGCCTCGTCGATGCTCATGATCTCGGCGGTGACGTCGAGCTCGCGGGAGAGCACGTCGTTGATCTTCTGCTCGACGTCGGTGAGGACCGAGCCGGGGACGGCGTTCGGCGAGCCGAAGTCGAAGCGGAAGCGGCCGGGGCTGTTCTCGGAACCGGCCTGGGCGGCCGTCGGGCCGAGGGCGTCGCGCAGCGCCTGGTGGGTCAGGTGGGTGGCCGAGTGGGCGCGGGCGATGGCCCGGCGGCGCTTGACGTCGATGCTGGCGAACGCGGCGGCGCCGACGGTCACCTCGCCGACCTGGACCGAGCCCTTGTGCACGGAGACACCCGGGACCGGCTGCTGGACGTCGCGGACCTCGATGACGGCACCGGTGTCGAGCTTGATCCGGCCCTGGTCGGCGAGCTGGCCGCCGCCCTCGGCGTAGAACGGGGTGCGGTCGAGGACGACCTCGACCTCGTCGCCCTCGGAGGCCGCGGGCGAGGGGACTCCGTTCACGAGCAGGCCGACGACGGTGGCCTCGCCCTGGTCGGTGACGTAACCGGTGAACTCCGTACCGCCGGCGTTGTCGGCGATCTCGCGGTACGCCGACACGTCGGCGTGGCCGGTCTTCTTGGCCTTGGCGTCGGCCTTGGCGCGGTCGCGCTGCTCCTGCATGAGGCGTCGGAACCCGGCCTCGTCCACGGACAGGCCCTGCTCGGCGGCCATCTCCAGGGTGAGGTCGATCGGGAAGCCCCAGGTGTCGTGGAGCAGGAACGCCTTGTCGCCGGAGAGGACCGTGCCACCGGCGGCCTTGGTCTCGGTCACGGCGGTGTCGAGGATGTTGGTGCCGCCCTTGAGGGCCTTGAGGAACGCGGCCTCCTCGGCGAGGGCGACGGTCTCGATGCGCTTGCGGTCGGTGATGAGCTCCGGGTACTGCTGGCCCATCGTGTCGATCACGACGTCGATGAGGTCCTTGACCACGGGGCCGGTGGCGCCCATGAGGCGCATGTTGCGGATGGCGCGGCGCATGATGCGGCGCAGGACGTAGCCGCGGCCCTCGTTGCCGGGGGTGACGCCGTCGCCGATGAGCATCACGGAGGTGCGCATGTGGTCGGCGACCACGCGCATCGAGACGTCCGTGTCCTTCGCGGCGCCGTAGCGGACGCCGGTCAGCTCGGTGGCCTTGTCCATGACCACGCGCAGGGTGTCGGTCTCGTACATGTTCTGCACGCCCTGCAGGATCATCGCGAGGCGTTCGAGGCCGAGGCCGGTGTCGATGTTCTTCGACGGCAGGTCGCCGAGGATCGGGAAGTCCTCCTTGCCCTCGCCGGCGCCGCGCTCGTACTGCATGAAGACCAGGTTCCAGATCTCCACGTACCGCTCGTCGTTGACGGCCGGGCCGCCCTCGACGCCGAACTCCGGGCCGCGGTCGTAGTTGATCTCGGAGCACGGACCGCACGGGCCGGGGACGCCCATGGACCAGAAGTTGTCCTTCTTGCCCAGGCGCTGGATCCGCTCGCGCGGGACGCCGATGACGTTGTGCCAGATCTCCTCGGCCTCGTCGTCGTCCTGGTAGACCGTGATCCACAGCTTCTCCGGCTCCAGGCCGTAGCCACCGTCGGCGACCGGGGTGGTGAGCAGCTCCCAGGCGTACTTGATGGCTCCTTCCTTGAAGTAGTCGCCGAAGGAGAAGTTGCCGCACATCTGGAAGAACGTGCCGTGGCGGGTGGTCTTGCCGACCTCTTCGATGTCCGGCGTACGCACGCACTTCTGCACGCTGGTGGCGCGGGGGGCCGGGGGCTTGGTCTCGCCGAGGAAGTACGGCTTGAACGGGACCATGCCCGCGTTGACCAGCAGCAGAGTCGGGTCGTCGGCGATGAGCGACGCCGAAGGGACGACGGTGTGACCGCGCTCCTCGAAGAAGCTCAGCCAGCGGCGGCGAATCTCGGCCGACTCCATCAGTGGTCCTCATTCCGGTTGTACGAAAACTTCGGTCGGTGGTTCTGGTGGGGCTCGATGGCCCGCAGCCGGCGCTGCGCCGGCAGGGCGCGCACGTTGTCCGGGCGCGCCCCGTCCTGGCCGTCCCCGGCGGTGAGCCCGAGCGCATCGTTCAGCTCGTCCTCGCGCTGGAGCATTCCCGCGCGGACGTCGAGGGCGAAGTCCTTCACCCGGTGACCCGCCTCGATCGCCTTGTCCACGCCCCGCGCGGCCAGGCTCTCGGGGGTCAGCTGCTTCAGCTTGCGGTTGACCTTGGTGGTGGCCCACACGCCGGCGGCTGCGCCTGCGGTGAACCAGAAGGTGCGGCGGAACATCGCTGGGTCAGTCCTTCTGCTTGCGGCGCCAGCCGGAACGGGCGGCGGTACGGGCGGCCGGCACGCTGCGGCCGACGATCACAGTACGACGGGCGGCCCGCGGCGGCACGTCCTCCGTCCGGCCCATGGCCTTGCGGACGCCGTAACCGAACGCGGCGACCTTCACCAGCGGCCCTCCGAAGGTGGAGGCCACCGTCGAGGACAGCGCGGACGCGTTGGAGGTGACCTCCTGGACGTCGCTGGTGATGGCGTCGACCCGGTCGAGCTGGGTGCGGGCGGAGCGGACCGTGGTGGAGGCGTCCGCGAGCAGCGGGACGGCCTGCTCGGTGACGTCGGCCACCAGCTTGGTGGCCGCCTTGAGCGTCTGGGCCAGCCTCACCAGCACGACCGCGAGGAACGAGACCAGGATCGCCCAGAAGACGGCCACGAGGATCCCGGCCACCTCTCCACCGGACACGTTGCACCGCTCCCCTGCACCGAGAAAAAGTCTTCCCCCGACCCTATCGCGCCGGGGGTGGGCCGCCGTACCCGAATTCACCGGCCGCTGCGGCGGCGCCGGGTGCGGTCGGCACCCGGACGCGGCGAGCCCGCCACCCCAGCGGGGTGACGGGCTCGCGGAACAGCCTGTGAGGACTGCGCGCCGGCTGGATCAGCGGGCGTAGTACTCGACGACGAGCTGCTCGTCGCAGATCACGGGGATCTCCTTGCGCTGCGGGTCGCGGTCCAGGCGGAACGCCAGGGCCTTCAGGTTGACCTGCAGGTAGCGCGGGGTCTCGCCCTCGCCCGCGTAGCCACCCTCGCGGGCGACCTGGAACGGGTGCTTGTCGCGGGAGCGCTCGCGCACGGTCACGACGTCGTCCGGGCGGACGCGGAAGGACGGCTTGTCGACCTTGCCGCCGTTGACCTCGATGTGGCCGTGAACGACCATCTGGCGGGCCTGGTAGATGGTGCGGGCGATGCCCGAACGCAGGACCAGGGCGTCGAGGCGACGCTCGAGCTCGACGACGAGCGCCTCGCCCGTCTTGCCCTCGGCCTTCTTCGCGCGGTCGTACGCGCGGGCCATCTGCTTCTCGGAGATGTCGTACTGAGCGCGCAGGCGCTGCTTCTCCAGCAGACGGACCTTGTAGTCCGAGGTCTGCTTGCGGCCACGGCCGTGCTCACCCGGCGGGTAGGGGCGAGCCTCGAAGTACTTGACGGCCTTCGGCGTCAGGGCGATGCCGAGCGCACGCGACTTCTTGACCTTGGGTCGTGCCTGGTTCACGTGGAACCTACCTCCATGTAAGTTAGGTGAGCCTTACCTTATTCGAGGAGGACGTAATGTCTCGACCACATGGGATCCCCCTGCCCAGTGCGCATCGCAGTTCGGACGAGAAACGATCCACGTCCGCTTGCGACGACGGTAGGCAAGGTCAGCCGCGTCCCAGGGAAGGCGCTCGCCTGCTCACCGGAGCCGAGCGCGTACGAACCCTCGTAGAGTCCAACGCCTCAGTATCCCTCACGTTGCCGGGTGCTCGTGACACGAGGTACCCGGAGGAGTTCGGGACGGGGGTGCCGGCCGCGCGGACCGCCACCCCGGACGGGGACGTGATCCTCCTGGTACCAGGGGATTCCGCGGCCGCCAGGGCAGCCGCTCACGCCCAGGACGACGACCTCACAGCGGTGATCGAGATCACGGATGTGGCGCCGGTGTCCGTCCCCCATCGTATCCGGGGCCGCGCCTGGCTGGCGGGCTGGCTCACCCCCGTCCGCGGCGGCGAGCGGGCCGGCTGCGCCGCCCTGCTGGCCGAGCGGCACCCGGTCGGCGAACTGCTGGGCACCCTGGAGGCCCTCGACCGCACCGGCCGGCCCGCCTGGACGCTGCTGCGGCTGGAGGTCGGGGAGATCACCGTGGACGACCTGTGGGGCGCGGAGCACGTCGACCCCGAGGACTTCGCGACCGCCGAGCCGGACCCGCTGGTCGCCCACGAGACCGAGATCCTCCAGCACCTCGCCGCCGCCCACGGCGACCGGATGCGCGACCTGTGCGCCCTGCTCGGCCCCCGGGCGGCCGACCTCGACGCCGTGCCGGTGGCCCTGGACCGCTTCGGGCTGCGCGTGCGCTTCACCGGCGCGGCGGCCGGGACCTTCGACGCCCGGTTCGACTTCCCGGCCCCGCTGACCGGTGTCTGCGGAGTGCGCCGGGCGATGCACACCCTCTTCTCGGCGGCCTCGCGGCCCTGACGCCGGCCGGCGGGCGCCTCAGGACTCGCCGCGCAGGCGGGCCCGGACCTTCTCCACCACGTCCGCGTACCGCGCCTCCGCGCCGTAGCGGGTGGGCTCGTAGTAGCGCCTGCCGTGGATCTTGTCCGGCGCGTACTGCTGGGCGGCGATGGCGCCCGGCACGTCGTGCGGGTAGACGTACCCCTGGGCGTGGCCCAGCTTGGCGGCGCCCTTGTAGTGCCCGTCCCGCAGATGCGCCGGGACCGGCCCGGCCAGTCCCGCGCGGACGTCGGCCAGCGCGGCGCCGATCGCGGTCGTGGCGGTGTTCGACTTGGGGGCCAGGGCCAGCGCGATCGTCGCGTGGGACAGGGTCAGCGCGGCCTCCGGGAAGCCGATCATGGCCACCGCCTGGGCGGCGGCCACCGCCGTCGGCAGCGCCGTCGGGTCGGCGAGGCCGATGTCCTCGCTGGCCGAGATCATCAGGCGGCGCGCGATGAACCGCGGGTCCTCCCCCGCCTCGATCATCCGGGCCAGGTAGTGCAGGGCGGCGTCCACGTCGGAGCCGCGGATCGACTTGATCAGCGCGCTCGCCACGTCGTAGTGCTGGTCGCCGTCGCGGTCGTAGCGCACGGCCGCCCGGTCGACGGTCTCCTCCAGCGTCTCCAGGGTGATCGCGGGCTCGCCCTTGGCGAGCGCCGCCCCGGCGCCCGCCTCCAGGGCGGTCAGTGCCCGCCGGGCGTCCCCGCCGGCGATGCGCAGCAGGTGCGCCTCGGCGTCCTCGGCGAGGGTCACCGCCCCGCCCAGGCCCCGCTCCTCGGACAGGGCCCGGCGCAGCAGCCCCGAGACGTCCTCGTCGGTCAGCGGCTCCAGGGTCAGCAGCAGCGAGCGCGACAGCAGGGGGGAGATCACCGAGAAGTACGGGTTCTCGGTGGTGGCTGCGATCAGCGTCACCCAGCGGTTCTCCACGGCCGGCAGCAGCGAGTCCTGCTGGGCCTTGCTGAAGCGGTGGATCTCGTCGAGGAAGAGGACGGTCTCCTTGCCGTAGCCCCCCGCCGCGCGCCGGGCGCCGTCGATGACGGCCCGGACCTCCTTGACCCCGGCGGTGATCGCGGACAGCTCCACGAACCGCTTCTGCGTGGCCTGGCTGACCACGTACGCCAGCGTGGTCTTGCCGGTGCCGGGCGGACCCCACAGGATCACCGACGCCGCACCGGCCGGGCCGCCCCCGCCCTCGTCCACCAGCCGCCGCAGCGGCGAGCCGGGCCGCAGCAGGTGCTGCTGGCCGACGACCTCGTCCAGGGTGCGCGGGCGCATCCGGACGGCGAGCGGGGTGCTCGCCGGGTCCTTCTCCTGGCGGTCCTCGGCGGCGGCGGTGAAGAGGTCGGGTTCCACGTGATGAAGCCTAAGCGAGCGGACCGACAACGCGGCCGCGCGTCAGGAGGTCCAGAAGTCCCACCAGCGGGTCAGGATCAGCATGCCGATGATCCCCAGGTGCAGCACCGGCGGCACCCAGGCGAACTCGCCGAAGAAGGAGCGCAGCCAGCCGGGGGCGGGCAGCAGCCCCTCGCGGACGTTGTGCGCGGTGACGTACCAGAACATCACGACCGTGGCGACCCAGGCCAGGCAGCACCACAGGCACAGCGAGTTGATGTTGTACAGCGACTGGTAGGTCAGCCAGGCGCAGAACCCGACGCCGAAGAGGGTGCCGGCGTTGAACGTCAGCCAGTACCAGCGGCGGAACCGGGCCCCGGCCAGCAGGCTCATGCCGACGCAGACGACGATGCCGTAACTGACCAGGCCCAGCATCGGATTCGGGAAGCCGAACGCGGACGCCTGCTCGCTCTTCATGATGTTGCCGCAGGCCACGACCGGGTTGAGGCTGCAGCCGGGGACGAAGTTCGGGTCCTCCAGCAGCTTGAACTTGTCGATCGTGATCACCCAGGCGGCCAGCAGGCCCATGGCGCCCGTGATCACCAGCAGCCAGGCGAACGCCCGGCTCGCGCCGACCGTGCCCGCCGTCTCCGTACCCGCTTGCGTACCCGCGTTGGTCATGCGGTGCATTCTGCCGTACGGACCGTACGCCCCACCCGGGGACGTACGGTCCGCGCGAACCCGCTCAGGCGAGCCGGGCGCGCACCGCCTCGACCAGCCCGTCCACCGGGACGGCCGTCTGCTCGCCGGACTCCATGTCCTTGAGCTGGACCACGCCCTCGGCCAGGTCCCGCTCGCCCGCGACCACGGTGAAGCGGGCACCGCTGCGGTTGGCGTCCTTCATCGAGCCCTTCAGGCCCTTGCCGCCGAAGGAGAAGTCGGTGGCGACCCCGGCCGCGCGCAGCTCGACCACCTTGCCGAACAGCAGTCGGCGGGCCTCGTCGCCGATCGCCACGGCGAACACGCTGGTGGTCGCCGGGATGTCCAGCTCGACGCCCTCGGCCTCCAGGGCGAGCACCGTGCGGTCCACGCCCAGGGCCCAGCCGACGGACGGCAGCGCCGGGCCGCCGATCATCTCGGACAGGCCGTCGTAGCGGCCGCCGCCGCCCACCGCGGACTGCGAGCCGAGACCGTCGTGGACGAACTCGAAGGTGGTCCGGGTGTAGTAGTCCAGGCCGCGCACCAGCTTCGGGTCGTCCTCGAAGACCACGCCCGCCGCGGTGATCAGCGCGCGCACCTCCTCGTGGTACGCCTTGCACGCGTCGCACAGGTGGTCGCGCAGCAGCGGCGCGTCCACGAGCTGCTTCTGCACGTCGGCCCGCTTGTCGTCGAGCACGCGCAGCGGGTTGATCTCGGCCCGGCGCAGGGTCTCCTCGTCCAGGTCGAGGCCGCGCAGGTAGGCCTGGAGGGCCTCCCGGTAGGCCGGGCGGCACTCCTTGTCGCCCAGCGAGTTCAGCAGGATCCGGAAGTTCGCCAGGCCCAGCGAGCGGTACGCCTGGTCGGCCAGGATGATCAGCTCGGCGTCCAGCGCCGGGTCCTCGGCGCCGATCGCCTCGGCACCGACCTGCGAGAAGTGCCGGTAGCGGCCCTTCTGCGGGCGCTCGTAGCGGTAGTACGAGCCGGAGTACCAGAGCTTGACCGGCAGGTTGCCCTGCTTGTGCAGGCTCGCCTCCAGCGCCGCGCGCAGCACGGAGGCGGTGCCCTCGGGGCGCAGGGCCAGCTTGTCGCCGCCCTTGGTCTCGAAGGCGTACATCTCCTTGGTGACGATGTCGGTGGACTCGCCGACACCGCGCGCGAAGAGGTCGACGTCCTCGAAGCCCGGCGTCTCCACGTAGCCGTACCCGGCCTTGCGCAGGGGCGCGGAGATGGCCTCGCGGACCGCCAGGTACTTGGCCGAGAACGGCGGGATCAGGTCGTACGTGCCCTTGGGGGCCTTGAAGGTGCTCACGGGACTTCTCGTCACATTCCTCGTCGTGGGGCGGCTGTCGGGTCCGCCCCGAGGCCGGCGGCGACCTCCCGCAGGTACGGGTTGGTCGCGCGCTCGCGGCCGATGGTGGTCTGGGGACCGTGGCCGGACAGCACCACGGTCGAATCGTCGAGCGGCAGGCACACGCGGGCCAGCGACTCGAGGATGTCGGCGTGGGAGCCGCCGGGCAGGTCGGTACGTCCGATGGAGCCGGCGAAGAGCAGGTCACCGGAGAACAGGACGGACGGGACGTCCGCCGCCTCCGGCATCCGGAAGGTCACCGACCCCTTGGTATGGCCGGGCGCGTGCGACACGGTGAAGTCCAGACCGGCCAGCTTCAGCGAGGCGCCGTCGGTCAGTTCGCGGACGTCGTCCGGCTCCCCGACGGTGATCTCGCCCATCAGCGGCATCCCGATCGACCGGCCCAGCGCCTTCTCCGGGTCGCTCATCATGTAGCGGTCCTCGGGGTGGATCCAGGCGGGGACGTCGTGCGCTCCGCAGACCGGGACCACCGAGGCCACGTGGTCGAGGTGGCCGTGGGTGAGGACGACGGCGACGGGCTTGAGGCGGTGCTTCCTGAGCGTCTCCTCGACGCCCTGGGCGGCCTGGTGGCCCGGGTCGATGATCACGCACTCCTCACCGGCGGCGGGGGCGACCAGGTAGCAGTTGGTCCCCCAGGCCCCGGCCGGGAACCCGGCAATCAGCACGTTCGTCCTTCGATAGTCGTCCGTCGGGAGGGTTGCTGCAGATCAGAGCCTACCGGCGCGGCTCATCACACAGCGAACCCATATACGGTACGGCCTGTCCGGGCCCGGACAGCTGTACCCACAGACGTACGTACCAAGGAGACGAGAGCCAGGTGGCCACGAGCGAACAGCGGCGGCGTCAGCTCGCCAGGGAGAAGTTCGAGCGGCAGCAGAAGCGGCGGGCGGAGGCCCGGCGCAAGTCGCGCCGGCAGGCGCTGGTCGTCGGCGGCGCGGTGGCGGCGGTGGTCGCGCTGCTGGTCGGCCTGGCCCTGGGCGGGGTCTTCTCCGGCAAGGACACCAAGGACGGCGCGGCCGACAACCCGTCGCCGACCCCGACCCCGTCCGCGCCCCAGCAGTCGCCGTCGCCGGCGATGGCGATCGACCAGAAGGCGAAGTACACCTTCGCGCTGCGCACGAGCGCCGGTGACATCTCGTTCGAGATGGACGCGGCCAAGACCCCGCAGACGGTGAACTCCTTCAAGTCGCTCGCCGACAAGAAGTTCTTCGACAACACCAAGTGCCACCGCCTGACCACGGCCGGCATCTACGTGCTGCAGTGCGGCGACCCGGAGGGCACCGGCCGCGGCGGCCCCGGCTACACCATCCCCGACGAGAACCTGGACGGGCTGGGCAAGCCGAACGACCAGGGCCAGGTCACGTACCCGGCGGGCACGGTCGCCATGGCCAACACCGGTCGGCCCGGCTCGGGCGGCAGCCAGTTCTTCCTGGTCTACAAGGACAGCCCGCTGCCCCCGACGTACACCCCGTTCGGCAAGATCGACGCGGCCGGCCTGAAGGTGCTGGAGGAGATCGCCAAGCAGGGCACCGCGGACGGCGGCCAGGACGGGGCCCCCAAGACCCCGGTGACCGTCCAGCAGGGCACGGTGACGAAGAACTGACCCCCGGGTGAACCGCCGGGCCGGAATTCCGTCGTGCGGGATGCGGACAGCCGGCCCGGCGGTCGCCTATGTTGGCGTTGTGCAGGGCGGGCGCTGCCCGCCCCAGGAAACTGTGGACGATGCCCCGGGGGCGGACCCCCGCGCAGGCATCAGGTGGAGGAGGCGCTGTGAGCAGCGACCCGTGGGGCCGCGTCGACGAGACGGGCACCGTGTACGTGCGTACTGCCGATGGCGAGAAGGTCGTCGGCTCGTGGCAGGCGGGCACCCCCGAGGAGGCCCTGGCCTACTTCGAGCGCAAGTACGAGGGGCTGGTGGTCGAGATCGGCCTCCTCGAACGGCGGGTGCGGACGACGGACCTGTCCGCCAAGGACGCGATGACGGCGATCGACCACCTGCGCACGCAGGTCGAGGAGCACCACGCGGTGGGCGACCTCGACGCCCTGCGGGCGCGGCTGGACAAGCTGGTGGCGACGGTCGAGTCGCGCCGCGAGGAGCGCAAGGCCGCCAAGGCCAAGCAGACCGACGAGGCCCGCAAGGCCAAGGAGGACCTGGTCACCGAGGCGGAGCAGCTGGCGCAGAGCGACCAGTGGCGGGCGGCCGGCGAGCGGCTGCGGGCCCTGGTGGACACCTGGAAGGGTCTGCCGCGGCTGGACCGCAAGTCCGACGACGAGCTGTGGCACCGCTTCTCGCACGCCCGCTCGGCCTTCTCCAAGCGCCGCAAGGCGCACTTCGCGTCGCTGGACGCGCAGCGCGAGGAGGCCCGCAAGACCAAGGAGCGGCTGGTCGCCGAGGCCGAGGCGCTGTCGAAGTCGACGGACTGGGGTCCGACGGCCGCCCGCTACCGCGAGCTGATGGCGGACTGGAAGGCGGCGGGCCGGGCCCAGCGCGAGTCCGAGGACGACCTGTGGAACCGTTTCCGCGGTGCCCAGGACGTGTTCTTCGCCGCCCGTGCCGAGGTCTTCGCCGAGCGCGACGCCGAGCAGGTGGAGAACCTCAAGCTGAAGGAGGAGCTGGCCGACGAGGCCGAGAAGCTCGTCCCGGTGACCGACCTGAAGGCGGCGCGGGCCGCGTTCCGGTCGATCAACGAGCGCTGGGAGGCCGTCGGCCACGTGCCGCGCGACGCCCGGGCCAAGGTCGAGGGCCGGATGCACGCGGTGGAGCGGGCGCTGCAGGAGGCCGAGGAGGCCGAGTGGCGCCGGACGAACCCGGAGGCGCGGGCGCGCGCGGCGGGGCTGACCGGTCAGCTGCAGGCGGCCGTGGACAAGCTGCGCGAGCAGATCGACGCGGCGCGCGCGGCCGGCAACAACGCCAAGGCCGACAAGCTCGCCCGCGAGCTGGAGGGCCGCCAGGCCCTGCTGGACCAGGCTCTGAAGGGCCTGGAGGAGTTCGGCGGCTGAGCGGCCCACCGCCGCCGGCCGACGGCGAAGGCCCCGGTGCGCACCGCGCACCGGGGCCTTCCCGTTGCCACCGGGGCCCGGCCCCGGCGTGCCGGCCCGGCTACGGCCTGCGGGCCGAGGTCACGCGGTAGACGTCGTAGACGCCCTCCACGCCGCGGACGGCCTTCAGGACGTGGCCGAGGTGCTTGGGGTCGCCCATCTCGAAGGTGAAGCGCGAGGTGGCGACCCGGTCGCGGGACGTCTGCACGGCCGCGGACAGGATGTTGACGTGCTGGTCGGACAGCACCCGCGTGACGTCGGACAGCAGGCGGGAGCGGTCCAGCGCCTCGACCTGGATGGCGACGAGGAAGACCGAGGACTGGGTGGGCGCCCACTCGACCTCGAGGATCCGCTCGGGCTGCTGCGAGAGCGAGTCGACGTTCACGCAGTCCGCGCGGTGAACCGATACGCCACTGCCGCGGGTGACGAACCCGATGATCGGGTCGCCGGGCACCGGGGTGCAGCAGCGGGCCAGCTTGACCCACACGTCGTCGACGCCCTTGACGACCACGCCCGGGTCGGCGCTGCCGCGCCGCTTGCGGCCGCGCGACGGCGGGACGCTCTCCTCGATGTCCTCGTTGGCCGCCTCCTCGCCGCCGAGGGCCTGCACCAGCTTCTGCACGACGCCCTGCGCGGCCACGTGGCCCTCGCCGATCGCCGCGTAGAGCGAGGAGATGTCCGGGTAGCGCATCTCGTGGGCGAGGGTGACCAGCGAGTCGCCGGTGAGGATCCGCTGGATCGGCAGGTTCTGCTTGCGCATGGCCCGCGCGATGGCGTCCTTGCCCTGTTCGATCGCCTCGTCCCGGCGCTCCTTGGAGAACCAGGCGCGGATCTTGTTGCGGGCGCGCGGGGACTTCACGAAGCCCAGCCAGTCGCGGGACGGGCCGGCTCCCTCGGCCTTGGAGGTGAAGACCTCGACCAGGTCGCCGTTGTCCAGGGTCGATTCGAGCGGGACCAGCCGCCCGTTGACCCGCGCCCCTATGGTGCGGTGGCCGACCTCGGTGTGGACGGCGTAGGCGAAGTCGACCGGGGTGGCCCCGGCGGGCAGCGCGATGACGTCGCCCTTGGGCGTGAAGACGAAGACCTCGTTGCGGGAGAGGTCGAAGCGCAGGGAGTCGAGGAACTCGCCCGGGTCCTCGGTCTCCTTCTGCCAGTCGAGCAGCTGGCGCAGCCAGGCCATGTCGTTGACGGTGTCCTGGCCGGCGCTGCCCTTGGCGGCCTGCGGAACGTCGGTGCGGACCTTGGAGGCGCCGGCGACCGTCTGCTGCTTGTACTTCCAGTGCGCGGCGATGCCGTACTCGGCCCGGCGGTGCATGTCGAAGGTGCGGATCTGCAGTTCGACCGGCTTGCCGTTGGGTCCGATGACCGTCGTGTGCAGCGACTGGTACATGTTGAACTTGGGCATCGCGATGTAGTCCTTGAACCGCCCCGGAACCGGGTTCCAGCGGGCGTGGACGGTGCCCAGGGCCGCGTAGCAGTCGCGGACGGTGTCCACCAGGACGCGGATGCCCACCAAGTCGTAGATCTCGGCGAAGTCGCGGCCCCGCACGATCATCTTCTGGTAGACGCTGTAGTAGTGCTTGGGCCGGCCGGTGACGGTGGCCTTGATCCGGGCGGCGCGCAGGTCCGTCTGGACCTCGTCGGTGACGAGCGCGAGGTACTCGTCGCGCTTGGGTGCCCGCTCGGCGACGAGGCGGACGATCTCGTCGTACATCTTCGGGTAGAGGATGGCGAACGAGAGGTCCTCGAGCTCCCACTTGATCGTGTTCATGCCGAGGCGGTGGGCCAGCGGCGCGTAGATCTCAAGGGTCTCGCGGGCCTTCTTCTCCTGCTTCTCCCGCTTGAGGTAGCGCATGGTGCGCATGTTGTGCAGGCGGTCGGCGAGCTTGATGACCAGGACCCGGGGGTCCTTGGCCATGGCCACGACCATCTTGCGGACGGTCTCGGCCTGCGCGGCCTCGCCGAACTTGACCCGGTCCAGCTTGGTGACGCCGTCCACGAGCAGGGCCACGGCGTCGCCGAAGTCGCGGCGCAGGTCCTCCAGCCCGTACTCGGTGTCCTCGACGGTGTCGTGCAGCAGACCGGCCATCAGGGTGGCGGGGTCCATGCCGAGCTCGGCGAGGATGGTGGTGACGGCGAGCGGGTGGGTGATGTACGGGTCGCCGCTCTTGCGCTTCTGGCCGCGGTGCCAGCGCTCGGCCACCTGGTAGGCGTGCTCCAGCTGGCGCAGCGTCGCCGTCTCGATCTTGGGGTCGTTGCTGCGGACTATGCGCAGCAGGGGCTCCAGGACCGGGTTGTACGGGTTGGAGCGCTGGACGCCCAGCCGGGCGAGCCGGGCCCGCACCCGGTTGGAGGATCCGGCCGGCTTCAGCGGCGCGGACTTGGCCGGCGGCGCCAGCGGCGGGACCGGCGGCTTGGGCGCGGCGGGCGGCGCCGTCGACTCGGGCTGGGCGGCGGAGAGTGGCTGGACCTCGTCTGGCAAGAGCGCTCCTCTGGGGGTCCCCCGGACGCGTCGGGGGAGGATCCGGTGCCCCGGTCAGGTCCGGATAAACCATGGTAGCGAGCCTGGCGCGGACGCGTTCGCCGTGGTCGTCCTGCGGACGTACGACCGTGCGACCGGCGCCGCGGCGCGGGACGGCGAAGCGGCGGCCGCCCCGGTGCGGGGCGACCGCCGCTCTTCGGCCGTGCGCTGTCAGACGACGATCAGGGCGTCCAGCGGGGCCCCGGCCAGGGCCCGCTCCAGGCGGCCGCGGCCGGCGAGGAAGCCGAGCTCCATCAGGACCGCGACCCCCGCGACCTCGGCACCGGCCCGGCGGATCAGCTCCAGCGAGGCCTCGGCGGTGCCGCCGGTGGCCAGGACGTCGTCGATGACCATCACCCGGTCGCCCGGGGCCAGGTCCTCGGCGTGGACCTCGATCTCGGCGCTGCCGTACTCCAGCTCGTACGCCTGCCTGAGGGTCGCCCCCGGCAGCTTGCCGGCCTTGCGGACCGGCACGAAGCCGACGCCCGCCTGGACGGCCACGGGGGCCGCCAGGATGAAGCCGCGGGCCTCCAGGCCGACGATCTTGGTGGCGCCGTAGCGGCCGCACAGCTCGGTCAGGACGCCGGTCAGCGCCGCGAACGCCTGCGGGTCCGCCAGCAGCGGGGTGATGTCCTTGAACATCACCCCCGGCTTCGGGTAGTCCGGGACGTCCTTGATCCGGCTGAGCAGCAGCCCCAACGTCTCGTCGGTCACCGGCGCCGTCCCGTCGTCCGGCCGCCGCTGCGGCCCTGGGCCACGACCTCGGGCACGTCCTCGGGCTCGTCGGCGCTCTCGCCCTTGGCGCGCTTGGCGAGGACCCGCTTGGTCAGCGCCTTCATCGCCGGCTCGCGCTCCTTGAGGTCGACGACCAGCGGGGTCGCGATGAAGATCGAGGAGTACGCACCGGCCGCGAGGCCGACGAACAGCGACAGCGAGATGTCGTTGAGCATGCCCGCGTCGAGCAGGCCGCCACCGATGAACAGCAGGGCCGCGACCGGCAGCAGGGCGACGACGGTGGTGTTGATCGAGCGGACCAGGGTGCCGTTGACGCTCTTGTTGGCCAGCTCGCTGTAGGTGAAGCGGGTCTGCTTGGTGATGTCCTTCGTCGACTCCTTGAGACCGTCGAAGACGACGACGGTGTCGTAGAGCGAGTAACCGAGGATCGTCAGCAGACCGATCACGGTGCCCGGGGTGACCTCGAAGCCCACCAGCGCGTACACGCCGACGGTGATGGTGAGGTCGTGGATCAGGGCGACCAGGGCGGCGACGGCCATCCGCCACTCGAAGGCGATGGCCAGGTAGATCACCACGAGCACCATGAAGACGCCCAGGCCCGTCCAGGCCTTGTCGGCGATCTGCGAGCCCCAGCTGGGACCGACCAGGTCGGCGTTGATCTGCTGCTCGGGGACCTGCAGGTCGGCGGCGAGCTTGGTCTTGACGGCGTTGGCCTGCGCGGTGTCCAGCTCGGAGATCTGGATGCGCAGGGTGCCGTTGCCGAGCTTCTGGACGATCGCCTGGTGGCCGGAGGCCTTCTCGGCGCTGTCGGTGGCCTTCGCCACCGACATCGAGGTCTTCGGCGTGGTGAAGACGGCGCCGCCCTTGAACTCGATGCCGAAGTTCAGGCCCTGGACGACCAGGGCCACGGCCGCCGTGATGGTGATGAGGATGGAGACGCCGTACCAGATGAAGCGCTTGCCGACGAAGTCGTAGCCGACCTCACCGCGGTACAGCTTGGCGCCGATGTCACCGAGCTTCGACATCTCACGCCTCCTTTGCGTCGACAGGAGCGGACACGGGACGGCGGGAGCGCCGCAGCGGCGGCTTGGCGCCGAGCCGCTTCGGGTCCAGCCCCGACCACGGGTGACCGCTGGAGAAGAACTTCGTACGGGCCAGCAGCGTCATGATCGGCTTGGTGAACAAGAACACCACGACCACGTCGAGCAGGGTGGTCAGGCCGAGCGTGAACGCGAAGCCCTGGACCTTGCCGACGGTGACGATGAACAGCACGGCGGCGGCGAGGAACGACACGAAGTCCGAGACCAGGATGGTGCGCCGGGCCCGCGGCCAGGCGCGCTCCACCGCCGGGCGCAGGGTGCGGCCCTCGCGGATCTCGTCGCGGATCCGCTCGAAGTAGACGATGAACGAGTCGGCGGTGATGCCGATCGCGACGATCGCGCCGCAGACGGCGGGCAGGTTCAGCGCGAAGCCGATGCCCTTGCCGAGCAGCGCCATGATCGTGTACGTCAGGATCGCCGACACCAGGAGGCTGACGATGGCGATGAAGGACAGGCCCCGGTAGTAGACCAGCAGGTAGACCACCACGAGGGCGAGGCCGATCGCGCCGGCGATCAGACCGGCCCGCAGCTGCTCGCCGCCGAGCGCGGCGGTGACGGTGGTGACGCTGTCCTCCTGGAAGGACAGCGGCAGGGCGCCGTAGGACAGCATGTTGCCCAGGTCCTGCGCGGACTGCTGGTTGAAGCCGCCGGAGATCTCGGCGCTGCCGCCGGTCAGCGCGGTCTGCACGTACGGGTCGGAGACGACCTCGCCGTCGAGCACGATCGCGAACTGGTTCTGCGGGGACTGCTTGGCCGCCAGCTCACCGGTGATCTTCGCGAAGGCGTCGGCGCCCTTGTCGTTGAACTGCATCGTGACGATCCACATGCCACGCTGCGGGTCGATCTGGCCCTTGGCGTCCTTGACGTCCTTGCCCTCGACGGCGACCGGGCCGAGCAGCCACTTGCCCCACTGGCCGGCGCCGTTGCGGCCGCAGGCCACGGTGGGCTCCTCGGGCTTGGCGCCCTTGCCCGCGTTGGCCCGCTGGTCCTCCTTGGTGCAGTCCAGCGCGGCGAACTTCGCCTGGAGCGCGGCCATGCCGGCGTCCGCGCCCGACGGGGTCGGGGTCGGGGTCGCGGCCTTGTCGTCTGCCTTCTTCGACTCGCTCGCCGACGGGGTCGGCGTGGGCGTGGCGGCGGGGGCCTTGAGGGCCTCGCTCAGGACACGGCCCTGCGAAGTGGCGCTGGACGACGGGGTGGCCGACGGGCTCTTGCCGTCACTGGCCTTGGGGGCGCCGGCACCGCTCGCGGACGGGCTCGGCGCACCGCTCGGCGCGCCCGAGGGGCTCGGGGAGCCGTTGGTCTCCTGCGGCACCGCGGCGCCGTCCGCGACCTGCAGGACGGGACGGAAGTAGAGCTGCGCGGTCGTGCCGACCTGCTCGCGGGCCTGCTTCTCGTTCGTCCCCTTGGGGATGTTCACGATGATGTGGTCGCGGCCCTGGGTCTGGACCTCGGCCTCGGACACACCCAGACCGTTGACACGGCGCTCGATGATGCCGACCGCCGTGTTCATGTTGGTCTCGTTGATCGCGTCGGGCTTGCCCGGCTCGCTCTTGGCCTTGAGCGTGATGCTCGTACCGCCGGCGAGGTCGATGCCCAGCCGGGGAGTCGTCTGCCCGGAGATGAACATCCCCGCGGTGAGCGCCACCATCGCGATCAGGATGAACGCCAGGGCGCGCCCCGGCCTCCCCTGAGCCCCCGTGGGCCGCCGGCCCTTCTTCGGTGCTGCCACCTGTTTGTTCTCCCTGTCCAACCGCCCCGCGCGCTCGATGTGTGGCGCGGGCGGCCCCGAATGTGTGGTGGGGACCTCTGCCCCCCGCAGAAGCGGTGACGGACGAGGACCGCGCGTGCCGCCGGTCCGGCGCCCGCACGGTCCCCCGCCGAACGTTACTTCGTGCCGGTCTCGCCGTCGCCCTTGGCGTCCTTGGTCTCGTCGGCCTTGGTGTCGTCGGCGTCGGTCGCGCCGGCCGCCCCGTCCTTCTTGCCCAGGTCGAGCTTGGGAGCCTCGTCACCCTCGTCGCCCTTGTCCAGGGTCAGGGAGGAGGCGTCGTCGGGCACGACGGGCGTCTCGGTGCCGTGGACGATGCGGTTGTACTCCGCGTCCTCCAGCACCGCGCCGATGGCGTTCTTGGCGTAGACGGCGTGGACGCCGGGGGCGACCTCGAGGAGCACGGTGTCCTCGTTGATCTCCTTGACCGTGGCGTACATGCCGCCGATGGTGCGCACACCGGTGCCGGGCGTCATCTGGTCCCGCATCTGCATCGCCGCCTGCTGCTTCTTCTTGGCGGAGCGGGTGAGCAGGAACATCGCCCCGATGAGAACGATGAAGGGGAGGAGCATTCCGAGATTGTTCACGGGACGAAGATCCTTCGCACGACCGCGCAGAGAGCGGCCTTGTTTCTACGGGGGTGGACATGCCGCCCTGAACGGTCGGCATCGGCGGAGTCTAGGCGAGTCCGCACCGATGGAACAACGCCCAGCATGGCACCGCCGTTCCCGACCGGGCGAACCTCCGCGCCGTCAGACCCCGAAGAGGCCCTGCTGACCGGCCTGGGCGGCGGGGGCCGTCAGTCCCAGGTGGGCCCAGGCCGCCGGGGTCGCCACCCGCCCGCGCGGAGTACGCGCCAGCAGGCCCTCGCGGACCAGGAACGGCTCGGCCACCTCCTCGACCGTCTCGCGCTCCTCGCCCACCGCCACGGCCAGCGTGGACAGGCCCACCGGGCCGCCGCCGAACAGCTTGAGCAGCGCCTCCAGGACGGCCCGGTCCAGCCGGTCCAGGCCGCGCGCGTCCACCTCGTAGACCTGCAGGGCGCTGGCCGCGACCTCGCGGGTGATGACACCGTCGGCCTTGACCTGGGCGTAGTCCCGGACGCGGCGCAGCAGCCGGTTGGCGATGCGCGGGGTGCCGCGGGAGCGGCCGGCGATCTCGGCGGCGCCCGCCGGGTCGATCGTCACGTCCAGCAGGCCGGCGGAGCGGTGGATCACCCGCTGGAGTTCCTCGGGGGTGTAGAACTCCATGTGGCCGGTGAAGCCGAAGCGGTCGCGCAGCGGCGGCGGCAGCAGGCCGGCCCGGGTGGTGGCCCCGACCAGGGTGAACGGCGGCAGCTCCAGCGGGATGGCGGTGGCTCCGGGGCCCTTGCCGACGATCACGTCGACGCGGAAGTCCTCCATCGCCATGTAGAGCATCTCCTCGGCGGGCCGGGACATGCGGTGGATCTCGTCGAGGAAGAGCACCTCGCCCTCCTGGAGGGAGGACAGGATCGCGGCGAGGTCGCCGGCGTGCTGGATGGCGGGGCCTGAGGTGATCCGGATGGGGGCGCCCATCTCCGCCGCGATGATCATCGACAGGGTGGTCTTGCCGAGGCCCGGCGCGCCGGAGAGCAGGACGTGGTCGGCGGTGGCGCCGCGCTGCCGGGCCGCCTTCAGGACGAGGTCGAGCTGCTGGCGGACCTTCTCCTGCCCGACGAACTCGCCGAGGTCCTTCGGCCGCAGGGCCGCCTCGACGGCGCTGTCCTCCCGGTCGGCGTCGGCGCCGACCAGGCGCTCGGCGGCGGCGCCGGTCTCGTCCTCGTCCCAGTTCACGGTGGTCTGCCTTCTCGGTGTGGTGCGGTGCAGTGCGGTGCGGTCCGGTGGTGCGGTGCGGTCCGGTGGTGCGGTCCGGTCGTACGGTGGCGGGCGCCGGCGGGCGGGGGGATCCGCTCCCACCGCCCCTACGGCGGTCAGCGGGCCCGGTTCAGGGTCTGGAGCGCGGCCCGCAGCAGCTGCGGGACCGGGGCGGAGCCGGTCTCGGCGATGGCGGCCTCGGCCTGCGGGGTCACCGCGGAGACGGCCTCCTCCGCCTCGCGGGGGGCGTAGCCGAGGCCCACCAGCGCGGCCGACAGCTGCTCGGTCCAGGGTGCGGGCCCCTGGGCGGCGGCGCGCTGGGCGCCGACGAGCCCGCTGCTGCCGAGCGGGGCGCCGAGCTTGTCCTTCAGCTCCAGCAGGAGCTTCTGCGCGCCCTTCTTGCCGATGCCGGGCACGGCCGTGAGCGCTTTCTCGTCCCCGGTGGAGACCGCCAGCCGCAGCGCGTCGGGGGTGTGCACGCCGAGCATCGCCTGCGCCAGGCGCGGTCCGACCCCGCTGGCGGTCTGGAGCAGCTCGAAGACCTGGCGCTCGTCGTCGTCGGCGAAGCCGTACAGGGTGAGCGAGTCCTCCCGGACGACCAGGGAGGTGGCGAGCCGGGCCGGCTCGCCCTGCCGGAGGGTGGCGAGGGTGTTCGGGGTGCACTGCAGGAGCATGCCGACGCCGCCGACCTCGACGACGGCGGTGCTGGGTCCGAGTGCTGCGACCGGGCCGGTCACGAAGGCGATCATCGGGTGCGGCCTTTCGCTGCGGAGGCGTGCTGGGCGAGCGCCTGCTGGAGGCGGCTGACGGCGGGGGCCCGCCAGATGTGGCAGATGGCGAGGGCGAGGGCGTCCGCCGCGTCGGCGGGCCTGGGTGGCTCGGCGAGCCGCAGCAGCCGGGTCACCATGGCCCCGACCTGGGCCTTGTCGGCGCGGCCGCTGCCGGTGACGGCGGCCTTGACCTCGCTCGGGGTGTGCAGGACCACCGGTATCCCGCGGCGGGCCGCGCAGAGCATGGCCACCGCGCTGGCCTGGGCGGTGCCCATCACCGTGCGCACGTTGTGCTGGCTGAAGACGCGCTCGACGGCCACGACCTCGGGCCGGTGCTCGTCCAGCCAGGCCTCCAGCCCGGCCTCCACGGCGACCAGCCGCTCGGCGGTGTCCGCGTCGGCGGGCGTGCGGACGACCCCGACGCCGAGCATGGTCAGCGGACGGCCGGCGACCCCCTCGACCACACCGACACCGCACCGGGTCAATCCCGGGTCCACCCCGAGCACGCGCACGCGGCCCCTCCCTTCGAGCACCTGTCCGGGCAGGCTATCGGCTGCCACCGACAACGCAGCGGGCCGACGGGGGCGTGTCCCCGTCGGCCCGCGCGTACCGGTGCCGGATCAGGCGTCGACCTTGGCCATGACCTCGTCCGAGACGTCGAAGTTGGCGAAGACGTTCTGGACGTCGTCGCTGTCCTCCAGCGCGTCGATCAGCTTGAACATCTTGCGCGCGCCCTCCTCGTCGAGCTCGACCTGCATGGTCGGGACGAAGCTGGACTCGGCCGAGTCGTAGTCGATGCCGGCCTCCTGGAGCGCGGTGCGCACCGCGACCAGGTCGGTGGCCTCGCTGATGACCTCGAAGCTCTCGCCGAGGTCGTTGACCTCCTCGGCGCCCGCGTCGAGCACCGCGCCGAGGACGTCGTCCTCGGTCAGCTCGCCCTTGGGCAGCACGACGACGCCCTTGCGGTTGAACAGGTACGAGACCGAGCCCGGGTCGGCCATGGAGCCGCCGTTGCGGGTCATGGCCACGCGCACGTCGGACGCGGCGCGGTTGCGGTTGTCGGTGAGGCACTCGATGAGCACCGCGACACCGTTCGGGCCGTAGCCCTCGTACATGATCGTCGCGTAGTCGACGCCGCCGGCCTCAAGACCACCGCCGCGCTTGACCGCGGAGTCGATGTTCTTGTTCGGCACCGAGCTCTTCTTGGCCTTCTGGATGGCGTCGAAGAGGGTCGGGTTGCCGTCCGGGTCGGCACCGCCGGTACGGGCCGCGACCTCGATGTTCTTGATCAGCTTCGCGAAGAGCTTGCCGCGCTTGGCATCGATCACGGCCTTCTTGTGCTTCGTCGTAGCCCATTTAGAGTGGCCGGACATCCGCCATTCTCCTTCGCGTCAACCATTCTTGTTTCGCCACTGATCCTACCGGGGTCCGGTCAGGCTCCCGCGCGCACCATCTCGACGAAGTACCCGTGCACGCGGTCGTCGCCGGTGAGCTCCGGGTGGAAGGACGTCGCCAGCACGTTGCCCTGGCGCACCGCGACCGTGTGGCCGTCGTACGTGGCGAGCACCTCGGCGGACGCGCCGACCGACTCCACCCACGGGGCGCGGATGAAGACGCCCTCGACCGGGCCGCCGTCGATGCCGGCGAAGTCGATCTTGGCTTCGAACGACTCGTTCTGCCGCCCGAAAGCGTTACGGCGCACGATCATCTCGATGCCGCCGAGCGTCTCCTGGTCCTCGCGGCCGTCCAGGATCTTGTCGGCGAGCATGATCATGCCGGCGCAGGTGCCGTAGACCGGCATGCCGGCGCGTACGCGCTCGCGCAGCGGCTCCAGCATGCCGAACAGGACGGCGAGCTTCGACATGGTCGTGGACTCGCCGCCGGGGATGACGAGGGCGTCGACCTCGGCGAGCTCCTCGGGGCGCCGGACCGGCCTGGCCACGGCGTCCGCCGCGGCCAGGGCGATCAGGTGCTCCCGTACGTCGCCCTGCAGGGCCAGGACGCCGATGACGGGGGGGTTGTTCATGGGGGTACGCCTTACCAGCCGCGGTTCGCGTAGCGCTCGGCCTCGGGGAGGGTGTCGCAGTTGATGCCGACCATGGCCTCGCCCAGGTTGCGGGACGCGTCCGCGATGATCTTCGGGTCGTCGTAGAAGGTGGTGGCCTTCACGATGGCGGCGGCGCGCTTGGCCGGGTCGCCGGACTTGAAGATGCCGGAGCCGACGAAGACGCCCTCGGCGCCGAGCTGGCGCATCAGCGCGGCGTCGGCCGGGGTGGCGACGCCACCGGCGGAGAACAGCACGACCGGGAGCTTGCCGAGCTCGGCGACCTCCTTGACGAGCTCGTACGGGGCGCGCAGCTCCTTGGCGGCGGCGTACAGCTCGTGGTTGTCGAAGCCGCGCAGCTTGGCGATCTCGTTCTTGATCTGGCGCAGGTGGCGGACGGCCTCGACGACGTTGCCGGTGCCGGCCTCGCCCTTGGAGCGGATCATGGCCGCGCCCTCGGCGATGCGGCGCAGGGCCTCGCCCAGGTTGGTGGCGCCGCAGACGAAGGGGGTGGTGAAGGCCCACTTGTCGGAGTGGTTGACCTCGTCGGCCGGGGTGAGGACCTCGGACTCGTCGATGTAGTCGACGCCGAGGGACTGCAGCACCTGGGCCTCGACGAAGTGGCCGATGCGGGACTTGGCCATGACCGGGATCGAGACCGCGTCGATGATCTCCTCGATCATGTTCGGGTCCGACATCCGGGCGACGCCGCCGTCCTTGCGGATGTCCGCGGGCACCCGCTCCAGGGCCATGACGGCCACGGCGCCGGCGTCCTCGGCGATCTTGGCCTGCTCGGCGTTGACCACGTCCATGATCACGCCGCCCTTGAGCTGCTCGGCCATGCCGCGCTTGACGCGCGCGGTGCCGGTCTCGGGGGCCTGGGGGGTGTCGGGAAGCGTGCTCACGGGGTGACCTCACTCGAAAGGGAAGACGGGTACCGCGGTGGTACTCGGGGGTGGTACTCGCCCGAGGAAACCGCCCCCGAGCAGTCCACTGCAAGGGCCAATATGGAGCCGGTGGCTCCTTTCGAGTTGGCCTTGAGGTACAACTACGGCCGGTCGGCCAGGTGGACCGGGGGTTCGTCGTCCATCTCGAAGGCCAATGGGAACGGGGCGTGGCCGGCCAGCCGGAACCAGCGGACCTTGCGGTGGCGGCGCAGGGCGCGGGCCGCGCGGACCGCGTCGTTGTGGAACCGCCGGGCCATCGGCACCCGGCGCACCGCCGCGGCCAGCTCCTCGGCGGCCTGCTCGCCGCCCGGGGCGGCCTTGAGCTCCTCGACCTGGTCGGCGTCGGCGAAGACGGCGCGCAGCGCCTGGCTGAGCTCGCTCTCGGCGACCTCGCGGTGCTCCTCCTCGGCCTGGCGGGCGGCGTGCGCGGCCTCGTACAGCACGATGGAGGAGGCCGGGTCCAGCACCCCGGACGTCGCCACCTCCAGCACCACGGACGCCCGGCGCAGCAGCTGCGCGTCCAGGGCCGCGCGGGCGGCGTCCATCCGGGTGTGCAGCCGGTCGAGGCGTCCGGCGGTCCAGCTCAGGTACACCCCGACGACCCCGAGCACGAGGGCGGCCCACACAAGCGTTTCGATCACGCCGGCCGACACTACCGGTTCCCGCCGCGGCC
>NZ_JAJAUY010000073.1 GCF_020532625.1 Streptomyces antimicrobicus
CCGGCCACGAAGCCCTTGCGGAACGACAGCGTCACCAGGGTCTGGCCGACCGCGAACGCGCCGGCGCCGACGGCGATGACCGGGACCGAGGGCAGCACGACGCCGGCGACCACGCCGAGGAAGCCGGCGAACGCCAGCAGCCGCCAGCGCAGCCGGGCCTTGTACTGGAGCAGCACCTCGGCGAGCAGCCACAGCGCGACGAAGCCGAACGCGACGTAGAGAACCGTCATTCCCATGCGTGGCCCCTCTCGTGCGGCCGCCCACGGGCGCGGGTACGGCCGGTCAGGCCCGCTGGTGCAGACCCAGGTTCTCGTAGATCTCGAGAGTCGCCGTGGAGTTGTTCGTGATGAAGTGCAGCCCCGGGACACCCTCGGAGAGCAACCGCGCGCAGAACTCCGTGGCGAACTCGATGCCAATGGAGCGTACAGCGGCCGGATCGTCCTTGACCGCGAGGATGCGCTCTTTCACGTCCGCGGGGAAGGCCGCGTTGCTCAACTGGGGCAGCCGGTCGAGGGTCCGCGCGTTCACAACGGCCATGACTTCAGGGATGATCGGGGTGTCGCAGCCCGCCTTGGCGACGCTGTCGCGCAGCCGCAGATAGTTCTCCGGATGGAAGAACATCTGGGTGATCGCGTAGTCGGCGCCCGCACGGCATTTGTCCACGAAATGCCGGATGTCCGTGTCCCAGTCGGTGGAGCGGGGGTGCATCTCCGGGAACGCGGCGACGCCCACGCAGAAGTCGCCGGACTCCTTGATCAGGCGGACCAGGTCGGCGGCGTACGTGACGCCCTCCGGGTGCTTGACCCACTCGCCCATCGGGTCGCCCGGCGGGTCGCCGCGCAGCGCGAGCATGTTGCGGATGCCGGCGTCGGCGTACTGGCCGAGGACGTGGCGCAGTTCGGCCACCGAGTGGTCCACGGCGGTCAGATGGGCGACCGGGGTCAGGATGGTGTCGGCGGCGATCTCCTGGGTGGCCTTGACGGTGCCGCCGCGGGTGGAGCCGCCGGCCCCGTAGGTCACGGACACGAAGCTCGGCCCGACCGCCTCGACCCGGCGCAGCGCGTTCCACAGGCTGCGCTCGCCCTTCTCCGTCCGAGGCGCGTAGAACTCGAACGAGTACGAGGGCTCGCCGGAGGCGAGGATGTCGCGGACGGTGCGTGCGCGGTCCGGGCGGGTGGAAGCGGTACCAAGGGCCATACGGGCAGGTTAGACGGGGTCTCACATCGGAAGAAGCGCCGTCCGACAGGTGGACACGATTTTGGACACTCGACCCCGTACGCCGCCGCGACCTGCGGCGACGTCCCGCGACAGGCTACGCGAGGCGCTCGCGGACCCGCTTGGCCAGGTCAGCGGCGGCCGCGCCCGGGTCGGTGGCCTCGGTGAGCGCGCGCACGACCACGATCCGCTCGGCCCCGGCGTCCAGGACTTCGTCCAGATTCGTGGCGTCGATCCCGCCGATGGCGAACCAGGGCCGGTCCTGCCGCAGCGAGGCGGCGTACCGCACGAGGTCCAGGCCGGGGGCGTGGCGGCCGGGCTTGGTCGGGGTGGGCCAGCAGGGACCGGTGCAGAAGTAGTCCACGCCGGGCTCGGCGGCCGCCGCGGCGACCTCGGCCTCGGCGTGGCAGGACCGGCCGACGAGCACCCGCTCGCCGAGGATGGCCCGGGCGGCGGGGACCGGGAGGTCGCCCTGGCCGAGGTGCAGCACGTCGGAGCCGACGGCGTGGGCGACGTCGGCCCGGTCGTTGACCGCGAGGAGCTTGCCGTGCCGGCGGGCCGCCTCGGCGAAGACCGCCAGGTGCTCCAGCTCCTCGCCGGCCTCCATGCCCTTGTCGCGCAGCTGCACGATGTCGACCCCGCCGGCGAGGACGGCGTCGAGGAACTCGGGGAGGTCGCCCTGGCGCTTGCGGGCGTCCGTGCACAGGTAGAGCCGGGCGTCGGACAGCTGGGCGCGGACGTCGTTCATCGGGCGGTACCCCCCTGACAGGCGGGGGTACGGGCCCGGTCGGGCCCGTACCCCGCGTGGAGCGTGCTGGTGCGGACGGGTCGGATCAGACGGCCAGCGCCTGGGCGCGCCGCTTCACCTCCGTGCCGCGATTCTCGCTCAGGGCCTGCGCGGGGGTGCCGGGCAGGGTCGGGTCCGGGGTGAAGAGCCACTCCAGCATCTCTTCGTCGGTGAAGCCGTCGTCACGGAGCAGGGTCAGGGTGCCGCTGAGGCCCTTGACCACCTTGTCTCCGTCGATGAAGGCGGCGGGCACCTGCAGCGCGCGGTTCTCACCGCGGCGGACGGCGATGAGCTGGCCCTCCTTGACCAGCTGGCGGACTCGGGTCACCTCGACGTCCAGCATTTCGGCGATGTCGGGGAGGTAGAGCCACTCGGGGACGAGCGCGTCGATCTTTGCGTCAATCTCGGTCACGGGACAAGCCTGCCATCCGCGACTGACAGCCGGTAGTCGGGCGGACCCGAGCGAGGGTGCCGGCGCCCCCGCGCCGGTCCCGGCCTGCCGGCCGGGGGCCGGTCAGAGCGCGGCCGACTTCAGCGGTACCGACGGGTCGGCGGCCCGGACCGGGTCCACCGCCGCGGCCGCCTCGATCAGCTTGCGGCCCTGGGCCAGGTCGCGGGGCCGGCCCACGGCCAGCACCGCCACCAGGACCCCCTCGCGCAGCCAGCACACCGACCAGGCGGCACCGGCCGGGTCGCCGCGCCGAAGCAGGGTGTCGGCGCCCGCGTGGTGGCCGGCGTACTGGACGAACCGGCCGAACTGCTCGGACCAGAAGTACGGCACGGGGTCGTACACCTGCTGCGGCCCGCCGCCCAGGTCCGCCAGGATGTTGGCGGCGACCGTCCGCGGCCCCTGCAGGGCGTTGTCCCAGTGGTGCACGAGCAGCCGGGCGCCGTAGCGCGCGGAGGGGAACGAGGCGCAGTCGCCCACCGCGTGGACCTCGGGCAGCGAGGTCCGCAGGTGCTCGTCGGCGACGACCGCGCCCTGCGGGCCGAGCTCCACCCCGGACCCGGCCAGCCAGCCGGTGGCGGGCCGGGCGCCGATGCCGACGACCACGGCCCCGGCGTCCAGCACCCGCCCGTCGGCCAGCCGGACCCGGCCGGGCTCGACGGACTCGACCGTGACCCCGGTCTCCAGGCGGGCGCCGGCCTCGGCGTACCAGGCGGCCATGGGGGCGGCGACCTCGGCGGGCAGCGCTCCGGCCAGCACCCGGTCGGCCGCCTCCACCACGGTGACGGCGCAGCCGGCCTCGCGCGCGGCGGTGGCGAACTCGGCGCCGATCCAGCCGGCGCCGACCACGACGATCTCGGACGCCGCCGCGAGGACCGGGCGCAGCCGTTCGGCGTCGTCGAGGGTGCGCAGCAGGTGCACCCCGGGCACGCCCTCGGCGCCGGGCAGGGTCAGCGGCTGGGCGCCGGTGGCCAGGACGAGCACGTCGTACGGGACCGGTCCGGCCTCGGTGTCCACCTGGCGGGCGGCGGCCCGCAGGCCGGTGACCTCGACGCCGAGGCGCAGCTCGATGCCGAGCCCTTCGAAGTCCACGTCGAACGCGGCGGTCTCGGCCTTGCCCAGCAGCACCGCCTTGGACAGGGGCGGGCGGTCGTAGGGCTGGTGGGGCTCGGCGCCCAGGAGGGTCACGGGGCCGGTGAAGCCCTGTTCGCGCAGGGCCACCGCGGTCTGCACGCCGGCCATCCCGGCGCCGACGACGACCACGGAGGGCCGGGGCCGCGGGGCGTTGTTCTGGGTCTGCTGCGTCTGCTCGGTCACGGCGCCCAGCCTAATCATCTGACGAACCGTCAGGAACAGGCGGGCCCCGCCGGGCCTCCGGCCGGGCTTACCCGGGCTCCGGCCGCGGGGTTAGTCTGGCCACCGTACCGAACGCGGGAGCCCGGACGGACCGGGCTGAGAGGGAGGCTGGCCGGCCTCCGACCGTACGAACCTGATCCGGGTCATGCCGGCGAAGGGAGGGGCTGGACGCCCATGCAGTCATCCGTACATTCCGGTTCGTCCGGGCCGTTCGACGTCCTCGTCGTCGGGGGCGGGATCATCGGGCTGGTCACGGCCTGGCGCGCGGCGCAGCGCGGACTGCGCACCGCGCTGTGCGACCCGTCGCCCGGCGGCGGGGCCGCCCAGGTGGCCGCCGGCATGCTGGCCGCCGTCACCGAACTGCACTACGGCGAGGAGACCCTGCTGGGCCTCAACCTCGCCTCGGCCGAGCGCTACCCCCACTTCGCCGCCGAGCTGAGCGAGGCCGCCGGGGGCGTGGACATCGGCTACCGCCCCTGCGGCACCCTCGCCGTCGCCCTCGACGCCGACGACCGGCTGCACCTGCGCGAGCTGCACGCCCTCCAGCGCCGCTGCGGACTGCAGTCCCAGTGGCTGACCGGCCGCGAGTGCCGCCGGCTGGAACCGATGCTGGCCCCCGGCGTACGGGGCGGCCTGCGGGTCGACGGGGACCACCAGGCCGATCCGCGCCGGCTGGCGGCGGCCCTGCTCGCCGCGTGCGAACGGGCCGGGGTGGCGGTCCACCGCTCCCGTGCCGAGCGGCTGACGGTCGCCGCCGACCGGGCCACCGGCGCCGTCCTGGAGGACGGCACCGCGCTGCGCGCCGACCAGGTGGTGCTCGCCGCCGGCAGCCTCAGCGGCCGGCTGCCCGGCCTGCCGCCGGGCGTCGTACCGCCGGTCCGCCCGGTCAAGGGCCAGGTCCTGCGCCTGACCGTGCCGCCGGCCTACCGTCCGTTCCTGTCCCGCACGGTCCGCGCGGTCGTCCGCGGCAGCCACGTCTACCTCGTGCCGCGCGAGAACGGCGAACTGGTCCTCGGCGCCACCAGCGAGGAGCTGGGCTGGGACACGACGGTGACCGCCGGCGGCGTCTACGAACTGCTGCGCGACGCGCACGAGCTGGTGCCGGGCATCACCGAACTCCCGCTCACCGAGACCCGGGCGGGCCTGCGCCCGGGCTCCCCCGACAACGCCCCGCTGCTCGGCCCGACCGAGCTGCCGGGCCTGCACCTGGCCACCGGGCACTACCGCAACGGGGTGCTGCTGACCCCGCTGACCGGCGAGGTGCTGGCCGAGGTGCTGACCACCGGTGAACTCCCGGAGATCGCCCGCCCCTTCAGCCCCCGCCGATTCTCCGCGGCACGTGAGGAGTCCCTGGTATGACCGAGTCCGGTACGACGGCCGTGACCGTCTCGGTGAACGGCGAGCCGCGCGCGGTCGCCCCCGGCACCACGCTCGACGCCGTGGTCGCCATGCTCACCACCGCGCCGTCCGGGGTCGCCGCCGCCCTGAACGAGACGGTGGTCCCCCGCGGGCAGTGGCCCGCCACCCCGGTCGGCGACGGCGACCGGGTCGAGATCCTCACCGCGGTCCAGGGAGGCTGACCGATCATGGCCGACGACCTGTTCACCCTCGCCGACCGCACCTTCACCTCCCGCCTGATCATGGGCACCGGCGGCGCCCCCAGCCTGGACGTCCTCGAACGGTCCCTGGTCGCCTCCGGCACCGAACTCACCACGGTGGCCATGCGCCGCCTGGACCCCACCGTGCAGGGCTCGGTCCTGTCCGTGCTGTCGCGGCTCGGCATCCAGGTCCTGCCGAACACGGCCGGCTGCTTCACCGCCGGCGAGGCCGTGCTGACCGCCCGGCTGGCCCGGGAGGCGCTGGGCACCCACTGGATCAAGCTGGAGGTGGTGGCGGACGAGCGGACGCTGCTGCCGGACGGGGCGGAGCTGCTGGACGCGGCGGAGGTGCTGGTGGACGACGGGTTCGTCGTCCTGCCGTACACGAACGACGATCCGGTGCTCGCGCGCAAGCTGGAGGACGTGGGCTGCGCGGCGATCATGCCGCTGGGCTCCCCGATCGGCTCCGGGATGGGCATCCGCAACCCGCACAACTTCGAGCTGATCGTGGAACGGGCCGGGGTGCCGGTGATCCTGGACGCCGGGGCGGGCACCGCCTCGGACGCCGCCCTGGCCATGGAGCTGGGCTGCGCGGCGGTGATGCTGGCCTCGGCCGTGACCCGGGCGCAGGAGCCGGTGCTGATGGCGGCGGCCATGCGGGACGCCGTGACGGCGGGCCGGCTGGCGCACCGGGCCGGCCGCATCCCGGTACGGCGTTTCGCCCGGGCCTCGTCCCCGACGCAGGGCCGGGCCGCCCTGGACCCCGAACGCCCGGCCTTCTGAAGCCGCCGCGGCGAGCGCGCCCGGTCCGCCCCGGGGCCGGGCCCGCGTCACAGGTGCGCTGCAACCTGGGCACGGGCCACGGCCCCGCGGGAGCCGCTCGTAGAATCGCCGGGTGGATACGACCCTGGATGACCCGCTCGTCGGGCAGCTGCTCGACGACCGCTACCGCATCGACGCCCGGATCGCGGTCGGCGGCATGGCCACGGTCTACCGGGCCGTGGACACCCGGCTCGACCGCGTGCTGGCCGTCAAGGTCATGCACCCGGCCCTGGCCGCCGACGCCGTGTTCGTCGACCGGTTCATCCGCGAGGCGAAGTCGGTGGCCCGGCTCGCCCACCCCAACGTGGTGGCCGTCTTCGACCAGGGCACCGACGGGCCGTACGTCTACCTGGCCATGGAGTACGTCCCCGGCTGCACCCTGCGGGACGTGCTGCGCGAGCGCGGCGCGCTCCAGCCGCGGGCCGCGCTCGACATCCTGGAACCGGTGCTGGCCGCCCTCGGCGCGGCCCACCGCGCCGGGTTCGTCCACCGGGACATGAAGCCCGAGAACGTGCTGATCGGCGACGACGGCCGGGTGAAGGTCGCCGACTTCGGTCTGGTGCGCAGCGTCGACACCGTCACCAGCACCACGGGGGCCGTCCTCGGCACCGTCTCCTACCTCGCGCCCGAGCAGATCGAGAGCGGCGCCGCCGACACCCGGGTCGACGTCTACGCCTGCGGTGTCGTGCTCTACGAGATGCTGACCGGCGGCAAGCCGCACACCGGCGGCACCCCGGCCCAGGTGCTCTACCAGCACCTCCACGAGGACGTACCGCCGCCGTCGGCGGCCGTGCCGGGGCTGCCCGCGGCCCTGGACCAGCTGGTCGCCCGGGCCGCCGCCCGGACCCCCGAGGAGCGCCCGTACGACGCGGTCGCCCTGCTGGCGCTCGTCCGTGAGGCGCGCGCCGGGCTGGGCGACGCCGAGCTGGACGCCGTACCGCCGCAGGCCACGGCGGCCGAGCGGTCCTCGTCCGAGGACCGCACCAGTGTGATCCCCCGGCCCGTCGGTGTCCGGCGCGGCGACGGCGACGTCCAGCACACCTCGCGCCTGGAGCTGCCGCCGCAGCCGCCGGAGCCGGAGCAGGCCGGGCCGCAGCGCGGCCGTCCGGCCCGGCCCCGCGGGCTGTACGCGGCGGTGGCCGGGGTCCTGCTGCTGCTGGGCCTGGGCACCGGGGTCTGGTACATCAGCGCCGGGCAGTTCACCCAGGTCCCGAACCTGATCGGCAAGACCGAGGCGCAAGCCCGCAGCCAGCTCTCGGCGGCCGGGCTCGGCGTGAAGCGGGTGGAGAAGCGGTTCAGCGACACCGTCGAGCGCGGCGCCGTGATCGACAGCGAGCCGGGGGGCGGCAAGCGGATCCGCGGGAACGGGTCCGTGGTGCTCGTCGTCTCGCGCGGCCCGGAGGTCGTCACCGTGCCGTCGGTGGAGAACATGCCGCTGGACAAGGCCCAGCAGGAGCTGAAGAAGGCCGGGCTGGAGCCCGGCATGGTCAATCAGGCGTTCAGCCAGGACGTCGCCCAGGGCTCGGTGATCAGCACCGATCCGAAGCCGGGCACGCGCAGGGCGCCCGACACGGCCGTCGCGATCGTGGTGAGCAAGGGCCGGCCGGTGCCGGTACCGAGCGTGCTCGGCAAGCCCGTCGAGCAGGCCAGGGCCCAGCTGGAGGGCGCCGGGCTGAAGGTCGAGCTGGCCGCCGAGCAGGTCAACTCCCCCGAGCGGGCCGGCACGGTCGCCAACCAGTCCGTCGGCGCCGGGGCCCAGGCCGCCGCCGGTGACACCGTGGTCCTGACCGTCTCCAAGGGCCCCCGGCTGCTGCCGGTCCCGGACGTCACCGGCAAGGAGGCCGACGAGGCCCGGCGCGTCCTGGAGGGCGCGGGCTTCAAGGTGAAGGTCGAGCGGCCGTTCCTGTCGTTCAGCAACACCGTGGACAGCCAGTCCGTGCCGGGCGGCCAGAACGCCCCCGAGGGCAGCACGGTCGTCGTCCGGACCAAGGGGCTGTGACCGGCCGTGGCGGACGTGGGGCGTACCCGTAATCCCGTCGGCGCTCACGTGCCCGTCGCCGGCGGTCTGGCCAAGGTCGGGCTGGCGTACGCGCGGGAGCTGCGCGCCGAGGCCGTGCAGGTCTTCGTCGCCAACCCGCGCGGCTGGGCCACGCCGGCGGGCAGTCCGGCGCAGGACGAGCTGTTCCGGGCCGAGTGCGCGGCCGCGGGGATGCCGGCCTACGTGCACGCCCCGTACCTGATCAACTTCGGTTCGCACACGCCCGCGACGGTGGAGCGGTCCGTGGAGTCGCTGCGCCACTCGCTGCGCCGCGGCCGGCAGATCGGGGCGCTGGGGGTCGTGGTGCACACCGGCTCGGCGACCGGAGGGCGGTCGCGGGAGGTGGCGTTCGCGCAGGTCAGGGAGCATCTGCTGCCGCTGCTGGACGAGCTGACGCACGAGGACGACCCGGCGCTGCTGCTGGAGTCCACCGCCGGGCAGGGCTCCTCGCTGTGCTCGCGGACCTGGGACTTCGAGCCGTACTTCGAGGCCCTGGACGCCCACCCGAAGCTGGGGATCTGCCTGGACACCTGCCACGTCTTCGCCGCCGGCCACGACCTGGCCGAGCCGGGCGGCACGAAGAAGACGCTCGACCTGCTGGTGGACTCGGTGGGCGAGGGGCGGCTGAAGCTGATCCACGCCAACGACTCCAAGGAGGCGGCGGGCGCCCACAAGGACCGGCACGCGAACATCGGCCAGGGGCACATCGGGCGCGAGGGGTTCGCCGAGCTGTTCGCGCACCCCGCGACCGCCGGGGTGCCCCTGGTCATCGAGACGCCCGGCGGCCCGCAGGGGCACGCCGCGGACGTGGCGCTGCTGAAGGAACTCCGCCACCCGTTCGGGTGATCGCCGGACCAGGACCCGGACCAGGACCCGGACCCGGACGAGATCCGGACGAGGTCCGGACGAGATCCCGGATCAGATCTCCGGGCCGTCGCCCGGCTCCTCCTGGTAGGAGTAGCGCTGCTCCCGCCAGGGGTCGCCGATGTTGTGGTAGCCGCGCTCCTCCCAGAAGCCGCGGCGGTCGGCGGTCATGTACTCCACGCCCCGGACCCACTTGGGGCCCTTCCACGCGTACAGGTGCGGGACCACCAGCCGCAGCGGGAAGCCGTGTTCGGCGGTGAGCGGTTCGCCGCCCTGGTGGGTGGCGAAGAGGGTGCGCTCGGCGGCGAAGTCCGACAGCCGCATGTTGGAGCTGAAGCCGTACTCGGCCCACACCATCACGTGCGTGACCTGCGGCGCGGGCGGCGCCAGTGCCAGGATCGTACGGGCGGGCACCCCGCCCCATTCGGCGCCGACCATGCTGAACTTCGTCACGCAGTGCAGGTCGGCGACCACCGAGGTGAACGGCAGGGCCGAGAACTCCTCGTGGTTCCAGCAGTGCTTCCCACCGTCGGCGGTGGCGCCGAAGACGCGGAACTCCCAGCGGTCCGGCTTGAACTTGGGCACGGGACCGTAGTGGGTGACCGGCCAGCCCCGCTGGAGCCGCTGCCCCGGGGGAAGCTCCAGCGCTCCTGCTGCTCCCGGAGATTCCCGGCTTTCCGGCTGACCCATGCCTCCATGGTGACAGACGGGCAGGGGTGGTCATGACCAGGTGACAACCGATTCCGGCAACTCCTACTAAGGAGGTACTTACTGGACGGCCTTGGGTGGCGGTGCAAGGATGCGCGCACCGTCATAGGTCACTTGGCTTGGAAGGAGCCTGCGCGATGCAGGGCGACCCCGAGGTTCTCGAGTTCCTGAACGAACAGCTCACCGGCGAGCTCACGGCGATCAACCAGTACTGGCTGCACTACCGCATCCAGGACAACAAGGGCTGGACGAAGCTCGCCAAGTACACGCGTGAAGAATCCATCGACGAGATGAAGCACGCGGACAAGCTCACCGAGCGCATCCTCATGCTCGACGGCCTGCCGAACTACCAGCGCCTGTTCCAGGTGCGGGTCGGCCAGACGCTGACGGAGATGTTCCAGTGCGACCGGCAGGTCGAGGTGGAGGCGATCGACCGGCTCAAGCGCGGGATCGAGGTCATGCGCGGCAAGGGCGACATCACCTCGGCGCGGCTCTTCGAGGAGATCCTGGAGGACGAGGAGCACCACATCGACTACCTCGACACCCAGCTGGAACTCATCGAGACGCTCGGTGAGCCGCTGTACATCGCCCAGCTCGTCGAGCAGCCGGAGAGCTGACTCAGGCCGCCTTGGTGAGCTCGGTGTCGGGGGCCAGGACGGTGGCGGCCGCCCTGCCCTTCTCCAGCAGCTCACGGCGCGGGCACGTGCCGCGGCCGAGGAGTCCCTGAATGGTCCGGACGCAGGAGCCGCAGTCGGTGCCGGCCTTGGTCGCCGAGGCGATCTGGCGCGGGGTGCAGGCGCCGTTGGCCGCGTGTTCGGCGATCTGCTTGTCGGTGACGGCGAAGCAGGAGCAGACGTACACGCGGGTCACCTCCCTGCGGGAATGAGCGGGCCGAGCCATCCCCGACTGTTCGGTGAGGCTTACCTAACCCTACCCACACTCGGGGTCCCCCCAAAAGTCCTGGGGACGACGATGGGGCGCGGATCACAGCGATCCACGCCCCACCGTCGGAGGTTCACACAGAGTGATCCTTACTGGTCGCGGTACATCTCCGCCACCAGGAAGGCCAGGTCCAGCGACTGGCTGCGGTTGAGCCGCGGGTCGCAGGCCGTCTCGTAGCGCTGGTGCAGGTCGTCGACGAAGATCTCGTCGCCGCCGCCCACGCACTCGGTGACGTCGTCACCGGTGAGCTCGACGTGGATGCCGCCCGGGTGGGTGCCCAGGGCCTTGTGCACCTCGAAGAAGCCCTTGACCTCGTCCAGGACGTCGTCGAAGCGGCGCGTCTTGTGGCCGGAGGCCGCCTCGAAGGTGTTGCCGTGCATCGGGTCGGTGACCCACGCGACGGTCGCGCCGGAGGCGGTGACCTTCTCGACCAGCTCGGGCAGCTTGTCGCGGACCTTGTCGGCGCCCATGCGGACGATGAACGTCAGCCGGCCGGGCTCGCGCTGCGGGTCGAGGCGGTCGATGTAGGTGAGCGCCTCGTCCACCGTGGTGGTGGGGCCGAGCTTGACGCCGATCGGGTTGGCGATCTGCGAGCAGAACTCGATGTGCGCGTGGTCCAGCTGGCGGGTGCGCTCACCGATCCACACCATGTGGCCGGAGGTGTCGTAGAGCTTGCCGGTGCGCGAGTCGGTGCGGGTCAGCGCGCCCTCGTAGTCGAGCAGCAGCGCCTCGTGCGAGGCGTAGAACTCCACCGCCTTGAACTCGGCCGGGTCGGTGCCGCAGGCCTTCATGAAGTTCAGGGCGTTGTCGATCTCGCGGGCGAGCTGCTCGTAGCGCTGGCCGGACGGCGAGGACTTCACGAAGTCCTGGTTCCAGGCGTGCACCTGGCGCAGGTCGGCGTAGCCACCGGTGGTGAAGGCGCGCACCAGGTTCAGCGTCGAGGCGGACGCGTGGTACATCCGCTTCAGCCGCTCCGGGTCCGGGACGCGGGCCTCTTCGGTGAAGGCGAAGCCGTTGACGGAGTCGCCGCGGTACGTCGGCAGGGTGACGCCGTCGCGGGTCTCGGTGTCCTTCGAGCGGGGCTTGGAGTACTGGCCGGCGATGCGGCCGACCTTCACCACGGGGACGGAGGCCGCGTAGGTGAGGACGGCGCTCATCTGGAGCAGCGTCTTCAGCTTGGCGCGGATGTGGTCGGCGGACACGGCGTCGAAGGCCTCGGCGCAGTCGCCGCCCTGGAGCAGGAACGCCTCGCCCCGGGCGACGGCTCCCATACGGGCGCGCAGCTGGTCACATTCGCCGGCGAAAACCAGCGGAGGATACGACTCGAGGTCCGCGACGACAGCGCGCAGAGCCTCGGCATCGGGGTACACAGGCTGCTGCGCCGCGGGAAGGTCTCGCCAGGTCGCCTTGGCGGCGGGGGCTTGGGTTTCTGCGTTCACGGTCACCTCGTAAACATTACGGCGTCCCGGTGGACTGTCCGGCCCGGCGCTCAACAGGTGAGACAGATGTCTCTCGGACCGGCTCGGGAAGGCCCCGGGCGCCGCCCGGGGCGCGGGGGTGCCGGCGGCGCGCCGGTAAGGGGAATCCACGGTTCGGCTCACCCTGTGGAACGGTGCTTCGCCCCGGCCCCGTACGTGGGCTATGGTCGGCGGCATGTTCGCGCACGCACACCTGAACTGGTGGTGGACCGCTTCCTCGGCGGCCCACTGACTGCGCGTACCCGACACACGACGCGAAGGCCGCCCGAGGGGCGGCCTTCGGCGTTCTCGCGGGCCGTTCCTCTCCACCCACTGCCGGAAAGGTCCCGCCCCGATGATCCTCAGCCGCCTGCTCTCCTCCGACTGTCCGCCGTTCGCCCTGCTCAGGCGCCGTACCCCGGGCCGTGACCACGACACCGTCGAGGTCCTGCTCGGGCCCGTCCACGAGGCGGAGCGCCTGGCCGACCTGCCGGTGGGCGAGCGGCCCGTGCTCGCCCTGGTGCCGTTCCGGCAGATCCGCGAGCGCGGGTTCGACGTCCGCGACGACGGCACCCCGCTGAGCGTGCTCGTCGCCGAGGAGGCGCACGAGCTCCCGCTCGCCGAGGTGCTGGCCGCCCTCCCCGCCCACGAGGTCACCGTCACCGACGGCGGCTTCGACGTCTGCGACGCCGACTACGCCCGCACCGTCGCCCGGGTGATCGAGGACGAGATCGGCCGCGGCGAGGGCGCGAACTTCGTCATCCGGCGCACCTACCGCGGCCGCGTCCCCGGCTTCGGTCCCGCCGACGCCCTCGCGCTGTTCCGCCGGCTGCTGCTGGGCGAGCGCGGCGCGTACTGGACGTACGTCGTCCACACCGGGGAGCGCACGCTGGTCGGGGCCAGCCCCGAGGTGCACGTCCGGATGTCCGGCGGCACGGTCGTGATGAACCCGATCAGCGGCACCTACCGCTACCCGGCCTCGGGCCCCACGCCCGAGTCCCTGCTCGCCTTCCTGGGCGACCGCAAGGAGACCGAGGAGCTCTCCATGGTGGTCGACGAGGAGCTCAAGATGATGTGCACCGTCGGCGACCGGGGCGGGGTGGTGGTCGGCCCCCGCCTGAAGGAGATGGCCCACCTGGCGCACACCGAGTACGAGCTGCGCGGGCGCACCTCGCTGGACGCGCGGGAGGTGCTCAAGGAGACCATGTTCGCCGCGACCGTCACCGGCTCCCCCGTGCAGAACGCCTGCCGGGTCATCGAACGCTACGAGCCGGTCGGCCCCGACGGCGTCGCCCGCGGCTACTACGCGGGGGCACTGGCCCTGCTCGGCACGGACGCGGCCGGGGCGCAGACCCTGGACTCCCCCATCCTCATCCGCACCGCGGACATCGCCCCGGACGGCACCGTGCGGGTGCCGGTCGGCGCCACGCTGGTGCGGCACTCGGACCCCGCCGGTGAGGTCGCCGAGACCCACGCCAAGGCCGCGGCCGTGCTCGCGGCGCTGGGCGTGCGGCCCGCCGCGCCCCGCCCGGCGGCCGGTGGCGCCCGGCTCGCGGACGACCCCCGGGTGCAGGCGGCGCTGGCCGCCCGGCGCCAGGACCTGGCGCCGTTCTGGCTGCGGATGCAGGAGCGGCCCGAGCGGGTGGCCGGCCACGCGCTGGTGGTCGACGGGGAGGACACCTTCACCGCGATGCTGGCGCACGTGCTGCGGGTGTCGGGGCTGGAGGTGACCGTACGCCGCTACGACGCGCCCGGCCTGCGCGAGGCGGTCCTCGGCCACGCGGGCCCGGTGGTGCTCGGCCCGGGCCCGGGCGACCCGGCCGACGCGGGCGACCCGAAGATGCGGATGATGCGCGCGCTGGCGGCGGACCTGCTGGCCGGGCACCGGCACGGGGTGCTGGGCGTGTGCCTGGGCCACGAGCTGCTGGCCGCCGAGCTGGGCCTGCCGCTGGTGCGCAAGGCGGAGCCGGCGCAGGGCGCGCAGACCCGCATCGACTTCTTCGGCAGGACCGAGACGGTCGGCTTCTACAACACCTTCACCGCGCACTGCGACGACGCGCTGGCCGCCGAGCTGGCGCTGCGCGGCGTGCAGGTGGCCCGTGACCCGCGGACGGGCGAGGTGCACGCGCTGCGCTCGCCCGCGGGCTTCGCGGGCGTCCAGTTCCACCCGGAGTCGGTCCTCACCCTGGGCGGCGCGGACCTCCTCCACGACCTCCTGACGACCGTCACCGCCCCGGCGCCGGCCTGACGTCCGCCTGACGCCGGCCCGAGCACGGGGAGCTCGTCCCGTTCGGCAACGGCGTGACCGGCACGCCCGCCGGTCACGCCGGGACGAGGGTGTTCTCGGAGCGGCGGCCCGCGAGGTGGTCGGCCACGTTGCGGACGGTGGCCGCGATGATCTGGCCCACCGCCTCGCGGGTGTAGTACGCCTGGTGGGAGGTCACCAGCACGTTGGGGAAGGTGACCAGGCGGGCCAGGGTGTCGTCGTCGACGGCCTCCAGGGAGCGGTCGTGGAAGAACAGCCCGGCCTCCGCCTCGTAGACGTCGAGGCCGACGCCGGTGAACCGGCCCGCCCGCAGCTGCGCGACCAGCGCCTCGGTGTCCACCAGACCGCCGCGGCTGGAGTTGACCAGGATCGCGTCGTCCTTCATGGCGCGCAGCGCCGCCGCGTCGAGGAGGTGGTGGGTCGACTCCATCAGCGGTACGTGCAGGCTGACGAGGTCGGCCTCGGCGAGCAGTTGGTCCTTCCCGACGTAGGTCATGCCCAGTTCCTCGCAGGCGGGGTTGGGCACCAGGTCCCAGCCGAGCAGGCGCATGCCGAAGCCGTGGGCGATCCGGGTGAAGGCCTCGCCGATCCTGCCGGTGCCGACGACACCGGCGGTGCGGCCGTGCAGGTCCCGGCCCATCAGCCCGTCGAGGCGGAAGTCGAAGTCCCGGGTGCGGCGGGAGGCGCGGACCACCCGGCGGTTGACCGCCATGGCCAGGGTCCAGGCGAACTCCGCCACCGAGTACGGCGAGTAGGAGGACACCCGGCTCACCGTCAGGCCGAGCTGCCCGGCCACGTCCAGGTCGATGTTGTTGAAGCCGGTGGAGCGCTGGGCGATCATCCTGGTCCCGCCGGCGGCGAGGGCGCGCAGGACGCCCGCGCCGAGGTCGGCGTTGACGCTGGAGGAGACGATCTCGTAGCCGGCGGCGATCGGCGCGGTGTCCGCGTCGAGGAAGACGTCCAGGCAGCGCACCCGGGCCACGCCCTCGAAGGCCCGCTCGATCAGGGGCCGTTCGTCGGCCTGCACGCCGAAGGCCAGGACCTCCACGTCCGCCGCGCCCGCGATGCCTGCCGTGTCCGCCATGTCCGCCACCTCGGCTCCGATGGGTCGCTCCGGGTCGTTCGTCACGATACGGCCCGGAGCGGCCCGGTGCGCGCGTCCCGCGCGGCGGCGCTCAGCCGAAGAAGACTCCGGCCTCCTGGTACAGCGCCGGGTCCACGGTCTTCAGCTTCGCGGTGGCCTCCGCGATCGGGACCCGGACGATGTCCGTGCCGCGCAGGGCGACCATCTTGCCGAAGTCCCCGTCCCGCACGGCGTCGATGGCGTGCAGGCCGAACCGGGTGGCCAGCCAGCGGTCGTACGCGCTGGGGGTGCCGCCGCGCTGCACGTGGCCGAGGACGGTGGTGCGGGCCTCCTTGCCGGTGCGCGCCTCGATCTCCTTGGCCAGCCACTCGCCGACGCCGGAGAGCCGGACGTGCCCGAAGGAGTCCCGGGACACGGCGTCCTTGAGGACCAGGTCGCCGTCCTTGGGCATCGCGCCCTCGGCCACCACCACGATCGGGGCGTAGCTCGCCTTGAACCGCGAGGTCACCCAGGCGCACACCTGGTCGAGGTCGAAGCGCTGCTCGGGGATGAGGATGACGTTGGCGCCGCCGGCCAGGCCCGAGTGCAGGGCGATCCAGCCGGCGTGCCGGCCCATCACCTCGACCACCAGCACCCGCATGTGCGACTCGGCGGTGGTGTGCAGCCGGTCGATGGCCTCGGTGGCGATGCCGACCGCCGTGTCGAAGCCGAAGGTGTAGTCGGTCGCCGACAGGTCGTTGTCGATGGTCTTGGGCACGCCCACGCACGGGATGCCGAACTCCCCGTGCAGCCGGGCGGCCACGCCCAGGGTGTCCTCGCCGCCGATCGCGACGAGGGCGTCCACCTCGTACTTGGCGAGGTTGGCCTTGATGTCGCGCACCCCGTGCTCGGCCTTGAACGGGTTGGTGCGCGAGGAGCCGAGGATCGTGCCGCCGCGCGGCAGGATCCCGCGGACCGTGGGGATGTCGAGGCGGACGGTGTCCCCCTCGACCGGGCCGCGCCAGCCGTCCTTGAAGCCGATGAACTCGTATCCGTACTCCTGCACGCCCTTGCGGACGACGCCGCGGATGACCGCGTTGAGCCCGGGGCAGTCGCCGCCGCCGGTCAGCACTCCGACCTTCATGGGATCTCCCTTCGCCATGACGGTCACGCTAGTGGTGACACCCGTCACTCCACGTGCGTGCGAAGGGTCGATTCCGGTGGAATCACGAGGCGTCGAGTACGCCGTTTCACCCGCCGGGGTTACGCGTCGTCCAGCCCGCGCTCGATCGCGTAGCGGACGAGCTCGACCCGGTTGTGCAGCTGGAGCTTGCCGAGGGTGTTCTGGACGTGGTTCTGCACGGTGCGGTGGGAGATGACGAGCCGTTCGGCGATCTGCTTGTACGACAGGCCCTTGGCGACGAGCCGCAGCACCTCGGTCTCGCGGTCGGTCAGTTGCGGGGCCTTGGGCTCGTCGGGGGCGGCCGGGGCCGGGTCGGTGGCCAGCCGCCGGTACTCGCCGAGCACCAGGCCGGCCAGCCCCGGGGTGAACACCGGGTCGCCGGCGGCGGTGCGGCGGACCGCGTCGATGAGTTCCTCGGCGCCCGCGGACTTCAGCAGGTAGCCGGTGGCGCCCGACTTGACCGCCTCCAGGACGTCGGCGTGCTCCCCGCTGGCGGACAGCACCAGCACCCGCAGGGCCGGGTCGGCGCCGACGAGTTCCTTGCAGACCTGGACCCCGGGCATGCCGGGCAGGTTGAGGTCGAGGACCAGCACGTCGGGCCGGACGGCCTGGGCCCGGCGCACCGCCTGCGGTCCGTCGCCGGCGGTGGCCACCACGTCGCAGCCGGCGGCGGCCAGGTCGCGGGCGACCGCGTCCCGCCACATGGGGTGGTCGTCGACGACCATCACCCTGATCGCCTGCCCGCCGGCGCCTTCCTGCCCGTCCACACGCTCCTGCCGGTCGGCGTGCTCCCGCCCGTGGTCCGCTCCGCTCATCGTCCCGCCCCGTTCCTCGGTACCTTCAACTCGACTTCGCATCCCTGACCCGGTACGGAGACCAGCTCGGCGGTGCCGCCCAGGTCGCGCAACCGGCCGCGGATGGACTGGGCCACGCCGAGGCGGCCCTCGCCCGCCGCCTGGTCCAGCCGCCCCGGCGGGATGCCCGGACCGTCGTCGCGGACGGTGACGATCACCTCGTCCCCCCAGTCCTCGACCAGGATCCAGGCGCGGGCGTCCTCGCCCGCGTGCTTGCGCACATTGTCCAGGGCCGCCGCGACGGCCGCGGCCAGCTCCCGCGCGGCACGGGCGGCCAGCACCACCGGGGCGCCCGGCTCGGCCAGGGTGACCCGGGACCCGGCGTGCGGTGCGAGCAGGCTGCGCAGGTCCAGCTCGGCGGCCGCGGCGGCCTCCTCGTCCTCGTCCGCCTCCACGGTGTCGACCAGCGCGCCCCGGGACCCGTCGGAGGAGACCCGGGAGGGCGGCAGCAGCCCGCTGGAGACCAGGGTGCGCAGCGCGACCTCCTGCTCCCCGGCCATCCGGCCGATCTCGGCGGCCTCGCCGCCCAGCTCGGCGCCGCGCCGCTGCACCATGGCCAGCACCTGGAGCACCCCGTCGTGGATGTCCCGGGCCAGCCGCTCCCGCTCGCGCGTGGCGGCCTCGATCTCCAGGGCGCGCGCCAGCGTGGCCTCACTGGCCCGGGCCACCTCGACGACGTAGCCGATGGCGACGGAGGCCACCCAGACCAGCAGCACGTTGTGCAGGGTGTCGCGGGTGGGGTCGCCGTGGTGGACGGCGATGTTGGCGACGGCCACGAAGGTGGAGGCCACGCAGGCCCAGCGCCAGCCGCCCTTGAGGGCGAAGGCGAGCACCGAGCCGGCGGTCCAGATCGACGGCAGGGTGGGGCCGCCGGCCGCGATCCGCTCGGCGGTGTCCGCGACCGGGGTCAGCAAGATGCCCGCCAGCGCGACCGTGAGGTCGGCGACCAGGAAGCGGCGGGTGCAGCCGGCCGCGCCGGCCACCTTGGGCAAGGTGGCCAGGGTCCACACGGCGAGCACGGCCAGATAGCCGGCGGCCACGGCGGGGTGCGGGAACGCCCGGTACGCGAGGGCGAAGATCCCCACCGCGTACAGCATGGTCAGCAGCCGGTAGGCGGTCAGCGCCCGCCACAGCGGCTGCTCGACCGACATCCGTACGACGCGTTCGCGTCCGGCCATCTCCCCCACCCCGCGCACGGGCGGTCCCCGCCCGTCGTCCCGTCGGACGCGTCGTGCCGCGCGTCCGCGTCCTTACTGCGCGCCCTCGTCCTTGGCGGCCATCTCGGCCTCCTTGGCCGCGAGCTCCGCCTTGCCGGCCTCCTTGGCGGCCTTCTCCGCCTCCTTGGCGGCCTTCTCGGCGTCCGCGATCTGGCGCTTGGCCGCGGTCGCGTAGATGTCGACGTACTCCTGGCCGGAGAGCTTCATGATCTCGTACATGACCTCGTCGGTCACCGAGCGCAGGATGAAGCGGTCGCCGTCCATGCCCTTGTAGCGGCTGAAGTCCAGCGGCTTGCCGATCCGGATGCCCGGACGCATCAGCTTCGGGACGACCTTGCCGGGCGGCTGGATCTTCTCCGTGTCGATCATCGCGACGGGGATCACGGGCGCGCCGGTGGCCAGCGCCACCCGGGCCAGGCCGCCGGGCTTGCCGCGGTAGAGGCGGCCGTCGGGCGAGCGGGTGCCCTCGGGGTAGATGCCGAAGAGCTCACCGCGCTCGATGACCTCGATGCCGCTCTTGATGGCCGCCTCGCCGGCGCCGCGGGCGCCGGAGCGGTCCACCGGGAGCTGGCCGACGCCCTTGAAGAACGCGGCGGTCAGCTTGCCCTTGACGCCGGGCGTCGTGAAGTACTCGGCCTTGGCGATGAAGGTGACCTTCCGGTCCAGCACCGCGGGCAGGAAGAACGAGTCCGAGAAGGACAGGTGGTTGCTCGCGAGGATCGCCGGCCCCTCGGCGGGAATGTTTTCGAGGCCCTCCACCCACGGCCTGAAGGCGAGCTTCAGGGACCCCCCGATGGAGAACTTCATAGCGCCGTAGATCAACTGATGAGCCTTCCTGTGTCTGTCGAACAGACCTTAACCCCTGGGGCCGCTGACGGGGGTGCGACGGCCCTGGTCGGTGCCTGTCCGGTCGCGTACGGTGAAGTCACACAGCGCACCCGCCGCCCCGTTCCACTTTCCCAAGGAGATTCTGGTGCCCGTCCTCCCTGGTGCCGAGCCGTTCCGCCACGAGGGCGGAGACGTCGGTGTTCTCCTCTGCCACGGCTTCACCGGTTCCCCGCAGTCGCTGCGCCCCTGGGCCGAGTATCTCGCCGAGCGGGGCCTGACGGTGTCGCTGCCGCTGCTGCCCGGGCACGGGACGCGCTGGCAGGACATGCAGCTCACCGGCTGGCAGGACTGGTACGCCGAGGTGGACCGGGCGCTGGCCGAGCTGCGGGAGCGCTGCACCCGGGTGTTCGTCTTCGGCCTGTCGATGGGCGGCGCGCTGACCCTGCGGCTGGCGGCCCGGCACGGCGAGGCGATCAGCGGGATCGTGCTGGTCAACCCGGCGAACAAGGTGCACGACCCGCTGGCCTTCGCGCTGCCGGTGGCCCAGCACTTCGTCCGCTCCACCCCGGGCATCGCCAGCGACATCGCCAAGCCGGGCTCGCAGGAGGTCGGCTACGACCGGGTCCCGACCCGGGCCGCGCACTCGCTGCGGCGGTTCCTGCAGCTGGTGGACACCGAGCTGCCGCAGGTCACGCAGCCGCTGCTGCTCCTGCACAGCCCGCAGGACCACGTCGTACCGCCGGTGGACTCGGCGCGGATCCTGGCGCGGGTGTCCTCGACGGACGTGACCGAGACGCTGCTGGAACAGAGCTACCACGTGGCGACGTTGGACCATGACGCGGAGCGGATCTTCGCGGACAGCTATGCGTTCATCGGCCGGCTCGCGGGGAGCGTCGCGGAGGTCGGCGAGGCCGACGCGGTCGGCAAGGAGGGAGCGGGGACCGGTGGCTGAGCACGAGGAGCCGGACCCGTCGGGCGGCGTCCCGCCGCTGGACGAGGAGGCCGCGTGGGCGGCGATCGTCGCCGGGTACGGCGAGGAGCCGCCGGACCCGCCCGGCGCGCGTCCGTTCCGCCCGATCGAGGACCTGCTGCTGCCCGAGGACGACGTCCAGCCGGAGCCCCCGGCCGCGCCGAAGGAGCCGGAGAAGCAGCTGGAGAAGCAGCCGGAGAAGCCGGAGAAGCCGGAAAAGGACGAGCAGGCGCCGCCGCCCGCGCTGGGCAGCTCGGTGACGTTCGCCCCGGGCCTGGGCGGCCCCGGCCCGCGTGACCACTCGCTGGCGGAGCCCTCGGACGACGATCTGGACGCCTCCGACGAGGGCCACTTCGTCCAGCCGGACCCGGCGCTGCCGGAGGCCGACACGACGGCGAAGTTCGCGTGGCTGGCGGTGGTCGGCGGCCCGGTGCTGCTGCTGGTGGCGGTGCTGCTCCAGTGGGAGATGACCTGGTGGCTGACGACCTTGGGCATCGGCGGCTTCCTGGGCGGCTTCGCCACGCTGGTCGCGCGGATGGCGCAGGGTGACGACGAGGACGACGACCCGGGCCGCGGCGCGGTGGTCTGAGGTCCGCTCCCGCGGCCCCGGTTCCCTGGCGGGGACCGGGGCCGCGGCCGTGTCAGGGCCGGGCGGGCAGGCGTAGCGCGGCCAGGACCGGGAGGTGGTCCGAGGCGGCCTTGAGGTCGGCCTCCTCGACGCCGGGCAGCCCGATCGGGACGCCGCAGCCCAGCACCTGCACGTCCCGGGAGGCGAAGACGGCGTCCACCCGGTGGGCCGGCGCCGTCGCGGGGAAGGTCGGCTCCCCGCCCCAGGGCGCCACCGCCCGGCAGTCCTGCAGGCCGGCGGCCAGCTTCCGGAACGAGCGGCCCTCGGGCCCCTCGTTGACGTCCGCCGCGGCGATGCCGTACGGGGCGTCCATCGCGGCCAGCCGGTCCAGGAGCAGGCCCGCCTGCTCCTGGCGCTCCGCCGCCTGGAGCGAGAGGTGGGCGCTGACCAGGGCCGCGCGGACCCCGGCGATCCGTACGACGGCGGTGGCGAGGCCGCGGCGGTGCAGGCCCGGGGTGAGCGGCAGCAGCACGTCCTCGGTGCGCTCGACGAGGACCCGCAGGCTGCACAGGATGAGCGGCCCGGCGGCGGTGGCCCCGCCGGTCAGCACCACCAGGTCCGTCCTGGCCGCCAGCCGCGCCGCGTGTTTGCGCCAGCGGAAGAAGCGCGGCGCTTCCTGGACGAACACCAGGTCGGGCGCGCAGGCCCGGATCACCCGGGCCAGCGCCGCCTCGTCGTCGCGCAGTGAGCGGATGTTGTAGGACAGCACCCGGACGACGGCGGAACCGTCCGGTTCGGTGAGGGAGTTCGGCAGGTCCATGGGCAGCAACCTATGCGCCCCACCGGCCCCGGGACGGGCCGCCGGGCCGGGACCCCGGTCACGGGGTCCCGGGGCCGGTCGGCGCCCGGGCCCAGGGTCTGTCTTTCGGATCACGCCGCGAGCCCGGCCCGATCCGGAAGACAGGGCCTAGCCCTGGCGGGCCAGGTCGGCCGCGCCGACCAGGCCGGCCTTGCCGCCGAGCTGGGCGGCGAGGACCTGGGCGTGCGGACGCCACTGCGCCCCGATCAGCCAGCGCCGGAACGACTTGCGGATCGGGTCGAGCACGAGCTCCCCCTCGTCCGAGACGCCACCGCCGACGATGAACGCCGACGGGTCGAACAGCGAGGCGAGGTCCGCCAGACCCGCGCCCGCCCAACGGGCCAGCTCGCGGAAGGAGTCGATCGCCACGGGGTCGCCCGCGCGCGCGGCCTGGCTGATGTGCTTGCCCTCGATGCCCTCGGCCGTGCCGTCACCGAGCCCGAGCAGCACCTGGGCCCGCTCCGGGGTGGCGTTGGCGCGCTGCTTGGCGTAGCGGACCAGGGCCCGGCCGGAGGCGTACTGCTCCCAGCAGCCCTGGCTGCCGCAGCCGCACAGCAGGCCGTCCGGGACCACCCGGATGTGCCCGAACTCGGCGGCGACGCCGAACCGCCCGCGCCGCAGCTTGTTGCCGATGATGATGCCGCCGCCCAGGCCGGTGCCCAGGGTGATGCAGATGACGTCCTCGTGGCCCTGGCCGGCTCCGAACCGGTACTCGCCCCACGCGGCCGCGTTGGCGTCGTTCTCGACCACGACCGGCAGCCCGATGCGCTGCTCGACCTTGTCCTTGAGCGGCTCGTGGCGCCAGTTGATGTTGGGTGCGAAGAGCACGGTCGCGCGCTTGTCGTCCACGTAGCCGGCCGCGCCGATGCCCACGGCCTCGATGGCGTGGTTCCTGCCGACTTCGGCCACGGCGGTGCAGATCGCGTCGGTCACGCCGTCCGCGGTCGGCGGGGTGGGCACCTTGAACGTCTCAAGGATGGTGCCCTCTTCGTCGACCACGCCGGCCGCGATCTTCGTGCCGCCGATGTCGACGCCGATGGTGAGTCCCATTAGTCCCTCGGTTTCGGTCGAACCCCGCCAGGGCCAACGGTACCCGAGGGCGGAGGCGGATCAGTCGAGGTCGATGCGCTCCGACGGCCCGGGGCCGCCGTCGTCGTCGCCGCCGGAGTCACGGGGGTCGCGGGCGTCGCCCGAGGCACCCCCGTCGGGTCCGCTCTCCCGCCCGGCCCCGGTGGGGCCCGCGGCGGCGCCGGACGTCCAGCGGCGCTCGTGGCCGGCGACGGCCGAGCGGTAGGCGGCGAGCAGCTCGGAGCCGGCCGCGGCGAGGTGGTCGAAGACCTCCGGGTGGCGCTCGACCACGGGCTTGGCGGCGGCCTTCGCCTGGTTGACGAACTGCCGTACGGCGCCCTGCGCGGCCGCGCCGAGCACCGGGTTGTTCAGTTCCGCGACCTTGTCCGCGACGGCCTCGAAGAGCTTGAACAGCTCCTCGGCGGCGGTCCCGGTGGCCCCGGCGGAGCCGCCCGCGCGGGCCCGGCGGCGCTCCTGTTCGGCGGCGAGGTCCTCGGCGCAGGCCTTGGCCCAGGCGTCGTCGTCGAAGGGACGGTCGGTGGCCTCGCTCATGGCGGCCTCTCCTGCAGCGGTGGTGCGGGGCGGGACACCTTCGACGTTACCCGAACGGGCGCACCGCGTTCAGGGGGTACGGGGCCACAGCGCGGGGTCGGGGGTGAAACGGATGCGCAGCTCGCCGTCGCGCAGGGCGGCGCCGGAGACGGTGCAGCGGCGCAGGGCGGACGGCAGCGGAACGATCCTGCGGTACGGGCCCGCGGTCAGCAGCAGTTCGTCGCCGCGCCGGACCAGGTCCAGGTCCCGCTTCTCGGCGCCGGGCAGCGGCACCCGCCACACCAGGACGCCGTCCTCGGCGAGCCGGTCCTCGACCGGCCACGCCGCCCGCCGCGCCGGTGCGTCGGCGAGGGCGCCCGGGTCCAGCAGCGCGAGGTCGTCCCGGCCGCGGGGGTCGCGGCCCAGGTGCGGCAGCGTACGGGCGCCGGGCCACTGCCCGAGGTACTTGTCCTGCCGGGCGGCGAGCCCGGCCAGCCACGGATCGGCGGAACCGGCGGGCACCGTGCGGTTGGCGACGACGGACTCGACGGGGACCTGGTGCAGGGCGAGCCCGAGGCCCGCCAGCCGCAGGGCGTCGTACCCGGCCGGGCCGGGCTCGGCGACCAGCCGGACCCGGGTGGTCGGGGACTCGATCACGGCCTGGACGGCGGCGAGCTCGGCGTCCCAGCGGGCCGCCGCCTCGTAGAGCCACCGCGCGGGCATGGGCACGCCGGCCAGCTGGGCGAGGACGGGGCGCAGCGCGCGGGCGGCCTGCCGTTCGGCGGGCAGCAGCCGGGCCAGGTAGCGGCGCAGCTGGCCGGGCAGCGCGAGCGCGGCGACGGCGTGGTGCGCGGGTGGCATGTCCACCACGGCCAGGTCGAAGCCGTCGGCGGCCGCGGCCCGGCGCAGGGCGCGCAGCAGCGCGAACTGCTCGGCGCCGGGCAGCTCGGTCAGCTCGTCGGCGCCCAGCGCCCGGGCCCCGAGCATCCCGAGGACGGCGGTGCCGCGCTCCTGGAGGGCGACCAGCTCCTGGCGGAACTCCTCGCCGGAGTCGATCCGCGCCACCCACGGCCCGTCCGGGCCGGCCTGCGCGGCGGTCAGCCCCTCGGCCACCGGGACGGCAGGGCCGAGGGGGGCCGCCGGGTCGTGGAGGAGCGCGGCGAGGGGATCGCCGGGGTCGCCGGACAGCAGCAGCACGCGGCGCCCGGCGCGGGCTGCGCCGAGGGCGGTGGCGGCGGCCACGGTGGTGCGTCCGGCGCCGCCGGGGCCGGTGACGAGGAGGATGTGCATGCCAGGTGTCGTCGGGGTCGGGCGCGGGGCGGCGGTCAGACCGACTCGACGCGCTTCTTCAGCCCGGCCAGGGCGCGGTCGATGATGACCTTCTCGGCCTTGCGCTTGATCATGCCGAGCATGGGGATCTTGACGTCGACGGTCAGCTGGTAGGTGACCTCGGTGCGCTTGCCGCCGTCCACCGGGGTCAGCCGGTAGGAGCCGTCGAGCTGGCGGAGCATCTGGGACTTGTCCAGGGTCCAGCTGACCTCGTCGGCGCCCTTCCACGTGTACGCGAGGGTGTGGTCGTCCTTGATCGCCCCGGCGTCCAGCAGCAGCCGGACCTTCTCCGCGCGGCCCTCGGCGTCGGTGGCCAGCACCTCGGCCTCCTTCACCTCGCCGGTCCACTCGGGGTAGCGGGCGAAGTCGGCGATCACGGCCATGACCTGGGCCGGGGCCGCGTCGATCATGATGGTCGAGCTGGTGTGTTCCGCCATCGCGGTGCTCCTCCGGAGAGTGACAGTCGAGGAAGGGCGGGTCCTCGCGGCCGCCGCGTGCAGGCTACCGTGCGTGCGGAGCTCACCACTCCAGGGCCCAGGGCCTTCCGGTCGCCGCGAAGTGGCCGACGTTCACGCACTCGGTCGCGGCCACCCGCATCCGCCGTGCGAGCGGCTGGTGGACGTGCCCGAAGAGGGCGTAGCGGGGCCGGGTCCGGTGGATGGCGGCGAGCAGCGCGGAGCTGCCGCGCTCGAAGCGGCGGGCCACGGTGTCGTAGCAGAGCTCGGGCACCTGCGGCGGGATGTGCGAGCACAGCACGTCGACCTCGCCGAGGGCCTCGACCTTGGCGGCGTACTCCTCCTCGGAGACCTCGTACGGGGTCCGCATGGGCGTGGGCAGCCCGCCGCCGACGAAGCCGAAGACGCGGCCGCCGATCTCGATCCGCTCGCCGTCCAGGACGGTGGTGCCGTCCCCGGCGTACTCGGGCCACAGCTTGGGGATGTCGACGTTGCCGTACGTGGCGTAGGTGGGGGTGGGGAATGCGGCGAACATCTCGGCGTACTGCCGGCGTACCGCCTCCTCGATCAGCCGCTCGCGGTCCAGGCCGTCCCACAGCCGCCGGCCGAACTCGCGGGCCTCGGCGAACCGGCGGGCCGTGCGCAGGGCGACGATGGTGTCCGCGTTCTCGACGCCGAAGAGGTCGGGGAAGATGCCGCGCGAGTGGTCGGCGTAGTCGAGGAAGAGGACGAGGTCACCGAGGCAGATCAGGGCGTCGGCGCCGTCACCGGCCCGGGCGAGGGCCTCGGCGTTGCCGTGGACGTCGCTGACGACGTGGACCCGCGTGCGGGACGGCGTACGGGGTCGCGTACCGGTTTTCGTCACACCCATGGGCTCCACCCTAGGAGAGCGGCGCCGACCCGAACAGAGCCGGCCCCAGGCCACGGACCTGCGGTTACTTCCAAGTCGGGGACGGGGTGAACTAGGGTCGGGACGTTACGGGCGCGTCATGTGACGCACGGAACATCTGGCCGGTTCCCTCTATCGGGAACCCTCTACCGGTGGGTAACGTCCGGTCGGTCCGCACCGTGGCGATGGCGCCCCAGAGGAGCAGCAGTCTTGCGCGAGTTCAGCCTTCCGGCCCTGTACGAGGTCCCGTCGGACGGGAACCTCACGGATCTCATCCGCCGCAATGCCGCGCAGCATCCGGACGTCGCCGTCATGGCCCGCAAGGTCGACGGTGCCTGGCAGGACGTGACGGCCACCGAGTTCCTGGCCGAGGTCCGGGCCACCGCCAAGGGCCTGATCGCGGCCGGTGTCCGCCCGGGCGACCGGGTCGCGCTGATCTCGCGCACCCGGTACGAGTGGGTGCTCGTCGACTTCGCGATCTGGACCGCCGGCGCCGTCACCGTCCCGGTCTACGAGACCTCCTCCCCCGAGCAGATCCAGTGGATCCTCAGCGACTCCGGCGCGGTCGCCGCGATCGTCGAGGGCGCCGGGCACAGCGCGGCCGTGGCCTCCCTGCGGGAGTCGCTGCCGGGGCTGCGGGAGGTCTGGGAGATCGAGCAGGGCGGGATCGAGGCGCTGCGCGCGTCCGGCGCCGACGTGCCCGACGCCGAGGTGGACGAGCGCAGCGCGCTCGCCAACGCCGACGACCCGGCCACGATCGTCTACACCTCGGGCACCACCGGCCGCCCCAAGGGCTGCGTGCTGACCCACCGCAACTTCTTCGCCGAGTGCGGCAACGTCGTCGAGCGCCTGAAGCCGCTCTTCCGCACCGGCGAGTGCTCCGTGCTGCTGTTCCTGCCGGCGGCCCACGTCTTCGGCCGGCTGGTCGAGGTGGCGTCCGTGCTGGCGCCGATCCGGCTGGGCTGCGTCCCGGACATCAAGAACCTCACCGACGAGCTGGCGTCCTTCCGCCCCACGCTGATCCTCGGCGTCCCGCGGGTGTTCGAGAAGGTCTACAACTCGGCGCGGGCCAAGGCGCAGGCCGACGGCAAGGGCCGGATCTTCGACATGGCGGCCGACACCGCCATCGCCTACAGCCGGGCGCTGGACACCCCGGGCGGCCCGTCGTTCGGGCTGCGCCTGAAGCACAAGATCTTCTCGAAGCTGGTCTACAGCAAGCTGCACGCGGTCCTCGGCGGGCGCGGCGAGTACGCGATCTCCGGCGGTGCGCCGCTGGGCGAGCGGCTCGGCCACTTCTTCCGCGGCATCGGCTTCACCGTGCTGGAGGGCTACGGCCTGACGGAGTCGTGCGCGGCGACGGCCTTCAACCCGTGGGACCGGCAGAAGATCGGCACGGTCGGCCAGCCGCTGCCGGGGTCCGTGGTGCGGATCGCGGACGACGGCGAGGTGCTGCTGCACGGCGAGCACGTCTTCCAGGGCTACTGGCAGAACGAGGCCGCGACCGCCGAGGCGCTGTCGGACGGCTGGTTCCACACCGGTGACGTGGGCACCCTCGACGAGGACGGGTACCTGGCCATCACCGGCCGCAAGAAGGAGCTGATCGTCACCGCGGGCGGCAAGAACGTCGCCCCCGCGGTCATCGAGGACCGCATCCGGGCCCACGCGCTGGTCGCCGAGTGCATGGTGGTCGGCGACGGCCGGCCGTTCGTGGCGGCGCTGGTGACGCTGGACGAGGAGTTCCTCGCCCGGTGGGCCCAGGAGAACGGCAAGCCGGCCGGTGCGACGGCGGCGGCGCTGCGCGAGGACCCGGAGCTGCTGGCCGTCGTCCAGAAGGCCGTCGACGACGGCAACGCGGCGGTGTCGAAGGCGGAATCGGTGCGGAAGTTCCGCATTCTGTCCTCCCAGTTCACCGAGGAGTCCGGCCACATCACGCCGTCGCTCAAGCTCAAGCGGAACGTGGTGGCGAAGGACTTCGCGGACGAGATCGAGGCGCTGTACCGGGGCTAGGTCGCCTCTTTCGGATCGCGCCGGGGCCGGTCACCGGGGCCGGTCACCAGGTCCGGTCACCGGGTCCGGTCGGCGGGTCCGTCCTCGGCGAGGATCCGGTCCATGGTGCGCTCGGCGAGCGCGGTGATGGTGACGAACGGGTTCACCCCGAGCGAGCCGGGGACCAGCGAGCCGTCGACGACGTACAGGCCCGGGTAGCCCTTGGCCCGGCCGTACAGGTCGGTCGCCCTGCCCAGCACGCAGCCGCCCAGCGGGTGATAGGTGAAGGTGTCGGCGAAGGGCTTGTTGTCGCCGAACAGGTCGTAGCGGTAGATCGTCACGTTGCACCGGTTGATCCGGTCGAAGAGCTGCCCGGCGGCGGCGACCGCGGGCTGGTTCTGGCTGATGTGCCAGTTCAGCCGGGCCGAGTCGGTGGCCGGGTCGTACGTGAACGTGCCCCGCTCGGGGTTCTTGGTGATGGCCAGGTACATGCTGACCCAGTGCTCGATCCCCATGGGCAGCGGCGCGATCTCGGCGAAGACGGGGTTGGCCGCGTTGTCCCAGTCGTCGATCCCCAGGGCGGGCATGGTGGCCTGGCGGGCGCCGACGGTGTCCCAGAGGTGGTTGGCCCGCGCGGTCATGACGTTGCCGTTGGGGCCCCAGCCGGTGCCGACGGCCGGGCTGAGGTCGGGCAGGGCTCCGGTCTCGCGGGCGCGCAGCAGGATCTCGGTGGTGCCGAGGCTGCCGGCGCCGAGGAAGAGCCGGTTGCAGGCCAGTTCACGGATGCCGACGACCCGCCCGGCCAGGTCGATGCCGCGCAGGGTGAGCACGTACCGGCCGTCGGTGTCCCGGCGGACGGCGACGACCCGCTGCAGGGTCTCGACGGTGACGTTGCCGGTGCCGAGCGCGGCGGCGAGGTAGCTCTTGTCGAGGCTGCGCTTGCCGTGGTTGTTGCCGTAGATGACCTCCCCCGCGAGGGCGGACCTCGGGACCTGCCCGGCGGCCTCGCGCTTCATGTAGCCGAAGTCGTAGACGTTGGGCACGAAGGTGGTCCGCAGGCCCGTGTTCCTGGCGTGCTTGCGGGAGATCCGGGCGAAGCGGTACCACTCGGTGGACTCGAACCAGGCCGGGTCGATGTCGTTGACGCCGAGCATCTGCCGGGCGCGCGGGAAGTACGTGCCGTACATCTCGTCGGCGTCGACCTCCGGGAGCACCTCGCTGAAGTACGAGCGGCGGGGGGTGGGCGCCATCCCGCCGTTGACGAGCGATCCGCCGCCGACGCCGCGGCCGACGTAGACCGACATGTCGCCGAAGTCCACCCGGTCCAGGACGCCGGGGTACGGGGTGATGTCGCGGTTGACGACGTCCAGCCAGAGGAACGTGGCGAGCGGGGCCTCGGTGCGGTTGCGGAACCACATCGAGCGCTGGTCGGGGGCGCCGGTGGAGGGGAAGACCTTGCCGTCGGCGCCGGCGGTGTCCCACAGCCGCCCCATCTCGACGACGACGGTCCGCACCCCGGCCTGCCCGAGCCGGAGCGCGGCCACGGCGGCGCCGTAGCCGGAGCCGACGACCACGGCGGGGGCGTAGTCGGTGGTGGGGGCCTGCTCGGCGGCGGCGGCCGAGGTCAGGCCGATCCGGGTGAGGCCGAGGGCGGCGGCGGTCTGGAGGGCGCCGAGACCGAGGAGGTGACGGCGCGTCAGATGAGGTGTCATGCGCGCATGATGGGCGGAATCCGGACGTCCGGCGAGACGCGGTGTTGACAGACATCTGAGTGACAGTCGGCCGGGTCCGGGCCAGGGCCCGGCCGCTCGTGCTACAGCAGGGCGCGCAGGTGGGTGGCCAGGTGGTCCCAGCGCCAGGTCTCCTCCACCCAGGCGCGGCCGCGTGCGCCCATGCGGCGGCGCAGGTCCGGGTCCCGCAGGAGCGTGACGACGCGGTCGGCCGCCTCCTGCGGGGAGCCGCCCTTGACGACCCAGCCCGTCTCACCGTCCAGGACGGCGTCCGGGGCGCCGCCCGAGTCGCCGGCCACCACCGGCAGACCCGTCGCCGAGGCCTCCAGGTAGACGATGCCCAGGCCCTCCACGTCGAGCCCGCCGCGCCGGGTGCGGCACGGCATGGCGAAGACGTCGCCGGCGCCGTAGTGCGCGGGCAGTTCCGACCACGGGACGGGCCCCGTGAAGACGACGGACCGCGCCACGCCCGTCCGTGCCGCGAGCTTGCGCAGCTCCGCCTCGTACGGCCCGCCGCCCACGATCAGCAGGACGGCGTCGGGGACCGCCGCCAGGATCCGCGGCATCGCCTGGATCAGCGTGTCCTGGCCCTTGCGCGGCACCAGCCGCGAGACGCACACCACGACCGGCCGGGCCGCGAGCCCGAGCCGGGCCCGGACCCCGTCGCCGCCCGAGCCGGGGTGGAAGGTCTTCTCGTCCACGCCGGGCGGCAGCTGGACCATCCGCGCCGCGGCGGCGGGCGTCAGGGCCGAGGCGATCCGGCTGCGGGTGTACTCGCCCAGGTAGGTCAGGGTGTCCGTGCCCTCGCCGATCCGCCGCAGCAGCTGCCGGGCGGCCGGCAGCTGGGCCCAGCCCGCCTCGTGCCCGTGCGTGGTCGCCACCAGCCGGCGGGCGCCGGCCCGCCGCAGCGCCGGGGCCATCAGCCCGAGCGGCGCGGCCGCGCCGAACCACACCGACTCGCAGCCGTGCTCGCGCAGCAGCTGCACGGCGCGGCGGGTCACCCGCGGGGTGGGCAGCAGCATGGTGGTGCGGTCGCGGACCACCGGGAACGGCTGTTCCGCGTCGAACGCCGCCGTGGCCGCGCGCCCCTGCGCGCTGTGCTTCCACGTGGAGGCGTAGACGACGATCCGGTCGGGATCCAGCCGCAGTGCCATGTTGTGCAGGAAGGCCTGGATCCCGCCGGGGCGCGGCGGGAAGTCGTTGGTGACGATCAGCGTCTTGTGCATCGCGAGCGACAGTACCCGACACCCCTGCCCCGGGCCCGGGCCCGCCCCCGGCCGTCCGCCGTCACTCCCCCAGCTCGGCCCGCAGGTCCGACTGCCAGGCCCGGGTGAGGGCGGGTACGTCCGTGCCCAGGGCCTCGGCCACCGCCGTGGCCAGGTCCGCCCGGCCCGCGGCCTCGTACAACCGGACCAGCGCGGCGTCGCCCCAGCGCGCGGCCGCGGTCCGGCAGGCGAGCCAGGCGCCCTCGTAC
>NZ_JAJAUY010000074.1 GCF_020532625.1 Streptomyces antimicrobicus
TCGGGTCCGGGCGCCCGCGCGGGGCCTGGCGCCTGCGCGCGCGGGAGTTCGTACGGCGGCCGGGAGCCGACCGGGCTCGCGTCGAGACGGGCGGTGATCACCAAGGTGCCCTCCTCGATCTGGTAGTCCAGGGGCAGGCCGAGGCCGCGCATGGCCGCGACCATGCCGGTGTTGGCGGCCTGGGTGACGGCGTAGACGCTGTCGCAGCCGGCCTCGACCGCCATGCCGACCAGCCGGCGCAGCAGTTCCGAGCCGATGCCGCGGCGCTGCCACTCGTCCTCGATGATCAGCGCGACCTCGGTCTCGTCCCCGTCCCACAGCAGGTGGCCGAGGGCGACGAGCCGGCCGGAGGCCGTGGTGGCGGCGAGCGTACGGCCGAAGCGCGGGCTCAGCAGATGGGTGAGGTAGCGGTCGGCGTCGGCGACCGGGCCGTGGTAGCGCAGGCCCAGCGTGCGCGGCGAGCAGCGCTCGTGCATGGCGCGGGCGGCCGCCAGGTCGGCGGGGTCGGCGCGGCGCACGGTGATCTCGTTGCCCTCGGGCAGGGTCAGGACGTCCCGGCCGCGCGGCACCCGCGGACCGAGCCGGGCGTCGAGCTCCACGAGCGCGCGGGCCCGGGCGAACTCGGTCGGCGTGAACGGCAGGTAGGGCCGCTCGACGGTGATCGCGCCGCCCGAAGGGTCGCGCAGCTTCATCACGCCCCCCTCCAGCACCCCCTCGACCGGGGCGTCGGCGCCCCGGTTGGGGCGGCCGGTGAGGGTGGTCGCGGGGATCGAGTGGATCGTGCAGCGGCCCAGCAGCTGGCGCAGCGCCAGCGGCAGTTCGGCGGCGTCCATCGCGGTGCGGGTGGCCAGGCCCAGCACCCGGGTGGGGCCGTCGACCAGGTCGTGCGCGTCGGCGCGCTCGATCCAGGTGCCGGTGCCGCCGCCCTGGGCGACCGCCCGGGTCAGCTCGGCCGGCGCCAGCGCCTGCGGGGCGCGCAGCAGCAGCTCGTCCACGGTGCCGCCCTCGGCGAGCGGGTGCGTCTGGAGCGTCAGGATGTCCACGCCGTGCGCGGCGAGTGCGCCGCACAGCGCGGCCAGGGTGCCGGGCTCGTCCCGTACGGTCGTGCGCATCCGCCACAGCGCGGTGGCCTCGCCGGGGACCGCGGGGGCGCCGGCACGGGGGGCGCCGGTACCGGGCGTGCCGGCACCGGGTGTGCCGTGCGGCGGCGGGGGCGGCGCGTGGCTGTGGCGGCGCGCCCACCAGGTGTGGAAGGCGGCCGTGACCAGCAGCGCCACGGCCGAGGCGGCGAGGAGCACGGGGCCGCTCGGCCCGTGCACGACGAGATTGGCGATGCCGTCGGCGACCGCGACGGCGCAGAAGAGCGCGGCGAGCTCGACCACGTCGCGGCGCCAGTGGTGACGGCGGTGGCTGGAGGCGGGAACGGGGACGGGGACGGCGTCACGGTGAGTCATGGACACCACTGTCCCCAAGGGGTGTTGCGTGATCACGAACTGTCTGTGACCGAATGGTTAAGGATCCATCTGGTCGCTTTGGCGCTCCCGCCCCGATATGTCCACCCGGTGGGTTCGGCGCTCCGCCGCCGTGTCACTGCCCGACGCGGCCGGGCCGGAGAGTCTTGCTGAAGAGTACGGAGCCCCCTTCGCGGCGCAGCCGGACGGTCAGCTCGCCACTGTCCCCGTCGATGTCGACCTCGCCGTAGTACGGCGGGTTCTCGGCCGGCGACATGTTGGGCACCGGGGCGGACTGCACGAACTCCGTCCGCGGGCCGAACGTCGCGTCCAGCGCGCCGTGCGGGAAGCCGCCCGCGGCGATCGGGCCGGAGACGAACTCCCAGAACGGCGCGAAGTCCTTGAACGCCGCCCGCTCGGGGTCGTAGTGGTGGGCGGCCGTGTAGTGGACGTCGGCGGTGAGCCACAGGGTGCCGGTGATGCGCTCGTGCTTGATGTGCCGCAGGAGCTCGGCGATCTGCAGCTCACGGCCGAGCGGCGCACCCGGGTCGCCCTGGGCCACGGCCTCGAAGTTCACCGACCCGTCGGGAACCACGATGCCGAGCGGCATGTCGGAGGCGATCACCTTCCACGTCGCCCGCGAACGGCACAGTTCCCGCTTGAGCCAGCCCAGCTGCTCGGCGCCGAGGATGCCGACCGGGTCGTCGGTGCGGCGGCCGGGGGAGTTGGCGTTGCGGTACGTGCGCATGTCGAGCACGAACACGTCGAGCAGCGGACCGTGGTGGTGCACCCGGTACATCCGGCCCTCGGTCCGGCCGCCGCGCAGGTCGGTGACGGGGAAGTACTCGGAGAACGCCCGGCGGGCCCGGGCCGCGAGCACGTCGACGTCCTTCACCGTGTAGCGCGGGTCGTCCAGGATCTGGCCCGGGTACCAGTTGTTGCGCACCTCGTGGTCGTCCCACTGGGCGATGACGGGGACCTGGGCGTTGAAGGCCCGCAGGTTCGCGTCGAGCAGGTTGTACCGGAAGTTGCCGCGGAACTCGGCCAGCGTCTCGGCGACCTTGGCCTTCTCCTCCGTGGTGACGTTGCGCCAGACGCTGCCGTCGGGGCGGGCCACGGCGGCCTGGAGGGGGCCGTCGGCGTAGATGGTGTCGCCGCTGAAGAGGAAGAAGTCGGCATCGCGCCGGCGCATCTCCTCGAAGACGCGGTAGCCGCCGCGGTCCGGGTTGATGCCCCAGCCCTGGCCGGCGAGGTCGCCGGACCAGTGGAAGCGGACACCGGTACGGCGGCCCGCCGGGACGGTGCGGAACGTGCCGCGGACCGGCTCGCCGGTGCGCCGCGGGTCGTCCGGGTCGGCCAGCACCACCCGGTAGTGGACCTGCTGCCCCGGCGGCAGGGCGTGCAGGGTGGCGGTGCCGGTGAAGTCGGTGCCGGGGCCGAGCAGCGGGCCGGGGTGGCGGCGTACGGCGTAGCGGAAGGACTCGCTGGGCGAGGTCTCGACGTACATCCGCGCGGGCCGGTCCGCGCGCGTCCAGACGGTGGCCGAGTGCGCGGTGACCTCCCCGGACTGCACGCCCCAGGGCGCCTCCGGGCGCCCGGAGCGGGCCTGGGCGGGGGCGGCGGCCAGGGCGGTGGGCGCGGCGACGGCGGCGGAGACGGCGAGGGAACCGCGCAGCAGGGACCGGCGGTCGGGTCGGGCGAGGGGCATCGGGGGCCTCCAGGGACGGGTCGGACCAGTGTGCCGAGGACACACCGGCCCTCCACGTCGCACGCGCGAACCGCTGGTGAACAGACGTCAGACAGTTGTGCGGGTGGGGGTTCGGTTCGGGGGGTGGGGGTTGGGGGGCTTGGGCCCCGGAGGGGCGGGAGGGTCGGGAGGGTCGGGAGGCCGGGAGGGGCGGGAGGTCGCGGCGGGCCGGGGAGGGCCGGGGAGGGCGCTGAGGCTCGGGAGGCCGTTAGGCCCCGGACTCCGGCGCAATCCCGCACTGCTCCACTCCCACGGCCCACCCTGTACAGCACCGCTCCCTCCGGCACCCGGCGCCTCCGGCACCCGGCCCCCCTACGGCTCCCGGAGGCGCCGGTCCGGCTGAGCTGCCCCGCTGACCTTGGTCCGCTTCACCCTGGTCCCCTTCACCCTGGTCCCCTTGAGCTCGGTCCCGATGCTTGGCAACGGGGGACTTGGGGGGCCGCTGAGGGGGGCTCAGCGCGCCTGCCGGACCGACCGGATCGGTCGGTCCGCGGGCGCCGCGCCGGTTGCGCCACTGGTTGCGTCATCGGTTGCGCGATCGGCCGCACGACCGGCTGCGCGGGCGCCGGTACGGGAGGGCGCCGATGAGGGGGTCGGCGAGGCCGTCGGGGACGCCGTACGCGCGGTGTCGAGGATGACCCGGGCGACCAGGGCGGGGTCGTCGTTCATCGGCACGTGACCGCAGCCCGGGAGCCGGACGAGGCGGGCGCCGGGCAGCGTGTGCTTGGCCCGCACCCCCTGCCGGGGCAGCAGCAGCCGGTCGCGGGAGCCCCAGGCGATGGTCAACGGGACGTCCGGCACGTCCGCGGTGAACCGGACCGAGCGGCCGGCGGCCAGCGTCGGCTCGAAGCCGGTGGCGCCGCGCAGCGCCAGCGTCTCGTCGACCACGGCCTGGGGCGCGCGGCGCCCCGGACGGGCATAGATGGTGCTGGTCAGCGCGGCGCGGCCGGCCGCGGTCCGGGCGAGGCGATCGACGGCGGGGCGGGGCAGGGCCCGGGCGCCGGCCCGCATCGCGCGCAGCGCGGTGAAGGCGTAGCGGCGTTCGGTCTCCGTCCAGAAGCCGGCGGGGGAGAGAGCGGTGACGGAGCGGACCAGGCGGCTGCGGCCCATCTCCAGGGCGAGCAGTCCACCGAGGGAGTTGCCGGCCACGTGGGGACGCTCGACCCCGAGCGCCGCGCAGAACGCCGCCAGGGCGGAGGCGACGGTGGCCAGGTCGTAGGGGACGCCCTCGGGCAGCGGCTCGGACGCGCCGAAGCCGGGCAGGTCGACGGCGATCACGTCGTGGTCGGCGGCCAGGATGTCGGTCACCGGGCGCCAGGCCTGGAAGTGGTGGCCGATGCCGTGCAGGAGCAGGAGCGGTTCGCCCGCGCCCTGGCGTTCGTAGGCGGCGGTGGCGGTTCGGGGGCCGTGCGGAGAGTCGATGGTGAACGAGACCGTGGCGGTGGCGGTCATGCTGCTCCTCGGCGTGCGGCTGCGGCGTGCGCGTGCGGACGATCGGGCGGTGGTGCCTGGGGGCTCGGCGGTGGCGCGGACGGGCGGACGAGCGGCCCGGCCCTGTAAGACTCCCCGTCAGTAATGATTACCGCCGGGTAGCGAACCAGTACAAGACCCCGGACCCGCCGCGAACGACAAGACCCGGCACGGCGGGGGGCGCGCGCCCTGACACGAGCTCCGGAACACAACACGACACGAGACCCCGAACGCCCTCGAGAACCACGCCACGAACATCGTGTGAACGGCTTGATACGTATGCCCGATCTGCCCGGCAAGGGATGAGGATTGGTCTTGACCAAGGGGGTGCGCCGTCCTATCGTCGCAGGGATAGTGCAGGAACCTTTAATAAACAAAGGCGCGGAACTGCCGCTGGAACACGGCGATTGCAGCGATGGCAGGAGGAGTCAGGGTGGGGACCACGCAGCTCGAATCGGTGCCGGAGCCGAAGTACTGGCACCTCAAGACGGTGCTGAGCGAGGCGCTCGACCAGGACTTCGCCGTCGGCGAGGTGCTGCCGAACGAGCGTGAACTCGCGGCCCGTTTCGGCGTCGCCCGCGCGACCCTGCGCCAAGCCCTGGAACAGCTCGAACTCGAAGGCCGTCTGCAACGGCGCCGCGGCGTCGGCACCACCGTCGCCCCGCCGCGCGTGGGCGTCGCCGTCGGCAGCACCGCGAACGGCTGGCCCGTGGAGTCCGTCGACGGCTGGGAGCTCGTCGGCGCCACCGAGGCGGAGCCGCCCGCGGCCGTCCGTGCCCTGCTGGGCACGCCCGAGGGCGAGAGCGTCCACACCGTCCGCCGCACCCGGATCACCGGCGGCCAGGCCGTGGCCGCCGAGCTCCTCTACGTCCCCGCCGCCTCCGCGCCCGGACTGTCCCCACTCGACGCCCCCTCGGGCCCCGCCCGCGCCCGCGCCGTCCTGCGCGAACTGCAGCGCCTGGTGCTCGACGGACAGGACCGCTCGGTGGAACTGGGCTCGGCCCGCGCCGACGACGCCAAGGAACTCGACCGCCTCCCCGGCGCCCCGGTCCTCGTGGTCACCACCCGCTACTTCACCTCGACCGGCACGGCCGCCGTCTCGATCGCCACCTACCGGGCGGACACCTGCCGCCTCACCTTCACCGACTCCCTGGACCTCAACCTCACCTCCCCCACTGCCTGACCCACCGGCCCCGGCCGGGGCCTGAGGCGAGCCCCAGACTCCGGCTCGGCCGGCCCCCAAGACCGTGCCCGCCGGCCGGTCCAAGGCCGGGCGAGCCACCCTCGCCCGGAGCCAGCCAGGTCCCTCAGGCCGCCGACGGAGCCAGGATCGGTAGCCGAGTCGGAAAAGGGACCGGGCAACGGAACCAGCGCGGGCGGCCGGGCCGGGCCGGGCAGCGGCGGGCCGGAGCCGGCGGGCCCCTCACCTGGCGGAGCCAGGAACGGCTGCCCTGACCCGACCCGAAGTGGTCGCCTATGCACGGCGCCGATGCGTGCCGAGCCGGGTGTGGTCCGCGGCGCGGGGCGCCCCCGCTGCGAACCGGTACCCAGGGCGGCCGACCATGCACGGCCCCCGGAGCTGGCCAGGTCCCCGGCCGCCAACCTTGTCCGCGGCCGCGCAAACGGGCAGGCCGGGCAGGCGGGGTAGACGGGGAGGCCGGGCAGCGGCGGGGCAGAGTCGGCGGGCTCCCGGCAGGCCGGGCGGAGTCGGCGGGCCCTGGCGGGCCGGGAGCCAGGCACGGCCGCCCGGAACCGGTCGGAATGGGCGAGGGCAGCCGACGGCGCCTACCGCTGGGCTCGGGCCGGGGCCGCAGCCGGAGCCGTGCCCAGGGCGGGCGGCGCCCACCAAGACCGACGATGCCTGGCCCGAACCCACGGCGGGCGGCGGCGACCCCTGGGGAAGGGCAATGCCTCGAGGACGGGGGCCAGCGGGCCCGCGGCAGGAGAGGGGGGGCAATGGCCTCGGGGACGGGAGCTGGCGGCCAGGAACCAGCGTGCCTGGGACCGGGAACCGGCGTGCCCGGGGTGAGGCGATGGCATCGCAGACCGGAGCCGGGGGGACCGAGGGCCGGGGCCAGGGCCGGAGCCGGGGGACCGGGGACCCGGAACTTCGGTCGGGCCGAGCCCGACCGGGACCCGGCCAGCCCGGGAAAAACGAGGTCAGCGGCGGCGTGTGGTGACCGTCTTCTCCACGGCGAACAGCTCCTCCTCCACATGGTCCAGCGCCAGCCGCAACGCCCCCGTCGCCACCGCCGCCTCACCCAGCAGCGACAGCGCCACCCGCGGCGGCCGCAAGCAGTACCGGGCCAGCTCCCGGCGCAGCGGTTCGAGCACTCCGTCCAGCCCGGCGGCCCAGCCGCCGACCACCACCAGCTCCGGGTCCATCGCCAGCACCAGCGCGGCGACATCGTGCACGAGCCGCTGGATGAACCGTTCCAGCGCGGCCACCGCCCGCTCGTCCCCCCGCTTGGCCCGGGCGAACACGTCCGCGACCGCCCGCTCGTCCAGCGGATGCAGCGGCTCGTCCGTCGTGGACAGCAGCTTCTCCGGCCGCGCCTCGCGGCCCAGCAGATGCAGCGCGCCGATCTCGCCCGCCGCCCCGCCGAACCCGCGGTGCAGCCGGCCGCCGATCAGCGACCCCGCACCGGGGCTGAGCCCGGCCATGACGAACACCATGTCGTCGGTGTCCTGCGCTGCCCCCTTCCAGTGCTCGCCGACCGCCGCCGCGTTCGCGTCGTTCTCCACCCGCACCGGGCACCGGAACGACCGCTTCAGCCGATCGCCCAGCGGCAACCCGGTCCAGCCCGGCAACGCCGTCCCCAGCCGTACCGTGCCGTCCGCCTCCACGATGCCCGGGCTCGCGACCCCGACCGCGCGCAACGAGTCCCGCGGTACGCCGGCCCGCCGCAGCAGGTCGGCCACGCACGCCCGGACCTTCTCCAGCCGCTCGTCGGCCGACGCCGTCTCGGCGACGTCCTTGGTGCCGGCGCCGATCACCCTCCCGTCCAGCCCCGACAGCAAGGCCGCGATCCGGTGCGAGCCGATCTCCACCCCGAGCAGATGACCGGCCTCCGTGCGGAACCGGTACCTCCTGGCAGGCCGCCCCTGCCGCCGGGCGCCTTCCTCCGCGACGGCCTCGACCACCAGGCCCGTGGCGATCAGCCCCTCCACGACCCCCTCCACGGTGGGCCGCGACAGCCCGGTGACCCGGGTCAGGTCGGTGAGCGTCTGCGAACCGGCCGCACGCAGTGCCCGTAGCACCACCGCGGAATTGATCCGCCGGAGCAGAGAGGGATCCCCGCCGGTCAGCTGCCCCAACGTGTGTCCTCCCAGCTAGCGCGCCTGTCAGCCGGATCGTACTGTGCGGTCAGGACGGCGGCGAGAAGCAACCCCTGCTCCCCGGGCACCACCCCCACCGATCCGCCTCAGGCCGGAGTGACGAACCCCGACTCGTACGCCGTGATCACCGCCTGGGTACGGTCTCGCGCACCCAGTTTCGCGAGCACCGCGCTCACGTGCGACTTCACCGTCTCGAGCCCCACGTACAGCTCGGCCGCGATCTCCGCGTTCGTCAGCCCCCGGGCGATCAGTCGAAGCACCGCCTCCTCCCGCTCGGTCAGCGCGGCCCGCTCCAGTGCCTCCCGCGCCTGCCGGTTGCCGTACTCGGCGGCCAGTGACCGTACGGCCGCGGGGAAGAGCAGCGTCTCTCCCTCCGCCACCAGCCGGACCGCGTGCACGATCTCCGCGGGCCGCGCCCGCTTGAGCAGGAACCCGTCCGCTCCGGCCCGCAGCGCCTGGTAGACGTATTCGTCGTTCTCGAAGGTGGTGACCACCAGGATCTTCGGCGGATCGGCGATCGTTTTCAGCACCGCCTTGGTGGCCTCGATCCCGTCGAGGAGCGGCATCCGGACGTCCATCGCCACCACGTGCGGGCGCAGTTGGCGGATCAGCGGGATCACCGCCGCCCCGTCGGCGGCCTCCCCCACCACCTCGATGTCGGCCTGGGCCTCGAGGACGGCCCGCAGACCGGCGCGGACCAGGGGTTCGTCGTCGACGAGAAGCACGGTGATCGGCATCCGGTCAGGGTATTCGCTCCAACGGGAGCCGTACGCGCACCCTCCATTCGTCGTTGTACGGACCCGACTCGGCCTCGCCGCCCAGCAACGCCGCCCGCTCCCGCATCCCGCGCAACCCCGAGCCGGTGCCCGTCGTCAGCCGAGGTCGGCCCGTCGGCAGCGGATTGGTCACCTCCAGATCGAGACCCCTGACGTCCACGCTCACCCGCACCTGCACCGGCACCGGACCGCAATGGCGCAACACGTTGGTGAGCGCCTCCTGCAGGATCCGGTACCCCTCGCGGGTGACCGGGCCGGGCAGCCGCTCCAGCGGCCCGGACAGCTGGGACTCCACCCGCGCACCGGACGAACGCGCGGACTCCAGCAGCCGGTCCGCCTCCTGCAGGGTCGGCCGCTGGGACGGGGGCTGCGCCGACTCACGCAGGACGAGCAGCACCCGCTCCAGATCCTCCAGCGCCGCCCGCCCGGTCTCCTCGATCGCGGCCAGCGCCCGTTCGGTGAACGCGGGATCCCCCGCCTCCCGCGCCGCCCCGGCCTGCATCACGGCGACGGTCAGCGCGTGCCCGATGGAGTCGTGCAGTTCCCGGGCGATCCGGTTCCGCTCGAGCAGGTCCTCAGTACGCTTCTCCAGCTGCGTCATCCGCTCCGCCGCCGAAGGTCCCAGCAGCCGGGCGGCGATAGCGGTCACCAACCGGCCCAGGACGACCACGATCGCCAGCAGCAGGACCAGCAGGAGCGGAGCCAGGACCAGGCAGAGCCAGCGCGGCGGCAACCCGGGAAAGACCACTGCCAGCATCGAGCCGTCCCCCACCGGTTCGCCGGCAGCCCGGAGGAGGAGTTCGACCGCCGTGGCGGGCAGCCAGACGGTCGGATACATCGCCAGGAACGCGATCACCAGCCGTATCTCCAGCCACAGGACCGTACGCCATCGGTCGCCCCACCGGGCCGAGGCAGTGGTGGAGATGAGCGGCTCGTCCGCCTCGCGCTCACGTGGGCCGAGGAGAAGGAACTGGGCCTGGAGGCCTTCGGCCAGGCGCACCCAGGGGAGCAGCCCGAAGGGCGCGATGATCAGCGCCGGCATCCAGGGCGCTTCCGGCTCTATGAACATCCAGACGGCGACGATGAGTACGGGCGTGACGAGGTGGAGCCAGCGGGTGTAGGTCACCCCCCGGAGCGGTGCGTGGAGCAGAGATTTCATGCATGCATCGTGACAGCCGGCCCCCGCGCGGCGTCTCCCCCGTGCGGGGGAGACGATCCCCTCGGGCGGGGGAGGAACGGAGGTGGGGGCGGGGGCGAGCCTTGAGCCATGAACCGCATCGAGATCCGCGAACTCACCAAGGCATACGGCTCGACCCGGGCCGTGGACCACCTCACCTTCGACGTACTGCCGGGACGGGTCACCGGCTTCCTCGGCCCCAACGGAGCCGGCAAGTCCACCACGATGCGTCTGCTGCTCGGGCTCGACCGGCCCACCTCCGGGACCGCCACCATCGACGGCCGCTGCTTCGCGGACCTCAGGGAGCCGCTGCACCATGTCGGCGCGTTGCTGGACGCGCAGGCGGCGCACGGCGGCCGGACCGCCCGGGACCATCTGCTCGGCCTCGCCGTCAGTAACCGCCTCCCCCGCCGCAGGGTGGAAGAGGTCCTGGAGCGTACGGGCATCGCCGCGGTCGGTGGGCGCCGGGTGAAGACCTTCTCCCTGGGCATGCGCCAGCGTCTCGGTATCGCCGCCGCGCTGCTGGGTGACCCGGGCGTGCTCCTCCTCGACGAGCCCACCAACGGACTCGACCCCGAGGGCATCATCTGGATCCGCGAACTGATGCGCGACCTGGCGGCGCAGGGCCGCACCGTGCTGGTCTCCAGCCACCTGATGGCGGAGACCTCCCTGATGGCCGACCATCTGGTGGTCCTCGGGCAGGGAAGGCTCTTGGCCGACATGTCGATGAAGGACTTCATCGACGCGCACAGCACGGCCAGAGTGCGCGTGCGCACCGCCGATCCGGCCCGTCTGGGGGCGGCTCTCGGACGCGAGGGATTGGAGCTGGTGAGCGGGGCCGACGGGTGCTGGACCGTTGACGGCGCGAGCGCCGAGCACATCGGCGGCCTGGCGGCCCGCGAGGGGATACCCGTCCTGCAACTCGTCGACGAGCGCGCCTCGCTGGAGCAGGCCTACCTCGGTCTCACCGCGAGCCACGCCCAGTTCACGGCCGCCGCTCCTTGACCGCCCAGACCTTCACCGACCGACCGCACCACCCACTGAGCGCCGTACCCACCCCGCTCGCGACCCAGGAGGATGCGCCATGAGCGTTGCCCTGCCCACCGTCCCCGTCCTGCACTCGGAATGGATCAAGATACGGTCCCTCCGTGGCACCCTCTGGGCCCTGATAGCCGTCTTCGCGGCCACCGTCGGCATCCAGACGCTGACCGCCGCGGCGATCGGGGACGCCGAAGCGGGGAGCATGGGGGCCGATCCGCTGCTCGCCGCGTTCTACGGGCTGACCTTCGGTCAGATAGCCGCTCTCGCGTTCGGCGCGAGTGCCTTCGCGGCAGAGTTTCACCACGGTGCCCTGCGGAACACGCTGGCCGCCGTGCCCGACCGGACCCGCTTCTACCTGTCGAAGATCTCGATGATCGCCGTGCTCTCCCTGCTGGTCGGCGAAGTTGCCGGATTCGTCACCTTCGTGGCGGGCCAGCAATTCATGGGGCCCTACGCCATCGAGCTCGGTGCCGAGGGGACCGTGCGGGCGATCGCCGGCTGCGGCGTCTACCTGATGCTCATGGCGCTGCTCGCCGCAGGGCTGACGGCGATGCTGCGCAACTCGGCCGCTGCACTGGCGATTCTCATACCGTGCATCCTGATCCTCCCCTTCGTCGTCGGTGAGGCCGCCGGTGGGCTCGTGGACTACATGCCCGACCAGGCCGGGCAGATGGTGATGCGTACGCACGGGCAGGGTGACCTGGGGCCGTGGACCGGATTGGGTGTCATGGCGCTGTGGTCGGCGGCGGCACTGGTCGGCGGCTGGTTCGCAATACGACGGCGGGACGTGTGACGCGGGACCAGTTGTCAGTGGCGCCCGAGATACTGACGCCATGACCACGGCAGAGCATCTCGAGACGATAGACCGGCTCCGGACGCGCGACTTCCCCGACGTCCGGGGGCGGTCCGAGGTGGGCGTGAGCGGCCCCGGCTACCACCTCGCGGAGCTGGGTGGGAGCCGCTGGTACGGCGACGAGGACGCGGCGGACCGCGTGGCCGGGGAGGACCAGGTCTCGGCCGAGTACGACGCGCTCCAGCAGCGGCTGGAGGAGCGGTGGGGGAGGGCCGACAGCTTCACGGTGATGAGCCTGCGGCTGCGAGCGCTCACCGAGGAACTGCCGGAGCCGTGGCGGCAGGTGTGCGGCACCACCGAGCAGGTGGACCTGTGGCGGGTCGAGGAGCGGTGGGTCGCCCTGTACGAGGCGCGCTGGGGGGCTGACCACTCGCCGCAGTTGACCGCCGTGGTCACCGTGGTCGATCCGCCGTAGGTCCGCGTCGCGGCGGACCGCGGCGGGCAGAATGCCGGCAGCCAGGTCTGCCGGCGGACGTGGGGGGACGATGGAGCGACAGATCCAGGAGATCGAGCTGCCCGGCGGGCAGATGGTGCTGGCACGGGTCAGCGTGCTTCGTGCGGAGGAGATACCGGACGCGGCGGGGGACTACGGCTACGAGGATGTCGGGGCGCTCGACCAGCTGACGGCCCGGGTGGATCAGCTCAACGAGTTGGTCAGCGGGCTGGGGGCAGCGGTGCTGCAGGCTGCCGCGGCCGCCGCGCCGGACGAGATCAGTGCCACCTTCGGCATCGAGCTCATGGCGAAGCCGGGCAGAGCCGTGGCCGTGCTGGCGGACGGGGAGGCGAAGGCGGCCCTTTCGGTCACCCTCACCTGGCGGCCTCGGAGCGGGGCCTGAGACCGGTGGCGGCCCCGAACTGGCCTGCCCCGAGCACGAGAGCGGCCCCGAGCACGGGGTGGCCCCGAACAAGGGGGCGGCCACGGACAGGGGGGGGCAGCCCCGAACAGGGTAGGGGTCCCGAGTACGAGGGGGGTCTCCCGAACGCGGGCTGACGTGAGCACCGGGGTGCGTGAGAACGGGGGCGGGGCGGGCCGCTGTTCGCGTACCCGCCCCGCAGGGTGGTCATGGCCAAGCCGCGCCCGTTGCCGTGGGTGCGGTCGTGGGCGCAGGTGTCAGAGGATCGAGCCGGGGGTGTAGCCGGCGGCGGCCGGGTGCTGCTTGACGATGTCCTCGATGCGACCCACGACAGCGGCGACCTGGTCGCCCGCGGCGCCGGTGAAGGACAGCTTGTCGGCCATCAGGGCGTCGAGCTGGGCGCGGTCCAGTGGGATGCGCTCGTCGGCGGCGAGCTTGTCCAGCAGCTCGTTGCGCTCGGCGCCCTGCTCGCGCATCGCGAGGGCGGAGGCGACCGCGTGCTCCTTGATGACCTCGTGGGCGACCTCGCGGCCGACCCCGGCGCGCACGGCGCCCATGAGGACCTTGGTGGTCGCCAGGAACGGCAGGTAGCGGTCCAGCTCACGGGCCACGACCGCCGGGAAGGCGCCGAACTCGTCGAGGACGGTCAGGAAGGTCTCCAGCAGGCCGTCGAAGGCGAAGAACGCGTCCGGCAGGGCCACGCGGCGCACCACGGAGCAGGAGACGTCGCCCTCGTTCCACTGGTCGCCGGCCAGCTCGGCGGTCATGGAGGCGTAGCCGCGCAGGATGACCATGAGGCCGTTCACGCGCTCGCAGGAGCGGGTGTTCATCTTGTGCGGCATCGCGGAGGAGCCGACCTGGCCGGGCTTGAAGCCCTCGGTGACCAGCTCGTGCCCGGCCATCAGCCGGATGGTCTTGGCGATCGAGGACGGGGCGGCGGCCAGCTGCACCAGGGCGGTGACCACGTCGTAGTCCAGCGAGCGCGGATAGACCTGACCGACGGAGGTGAAGGCGTGCGCGAAGCCCAGGTGGGCGGCGATCCGCTGCTCCAGGTCGGCGAGCTTGCCGGCATCTCCGCCGAGCAGGTCGAGCATGTCCTGCGCCGTGCCGACCGGGCCCTTGATCCCGCGCAGCGGGTAGCGGCCGAGGAGGTCCTCCAGGCGGCCGTAGGCGACGAGCAGCTCGTCGGCGGCGGTAGCGAAGCGCTTGCCGAGGGTGGTGGCCTGGGCGGCGACGTTGTGCGAGCGGCCGGCCATGACCAGCTCCGCGTGCTCGCCGGCCAGCTTGCCGAGGCGGGCGAGGACGGCGACCGTACGGTCGCGGGCCAGTTCCAGGGAGAGCCGGATCTGGAGCTGCTCGACGTTCTCGGTGAGGTCGCGGGAGGTCATGCCCTTGTGGACGTGCTCGTGCCCGGCGAGGGCGTTGAACTCCTCGATGCGGGCCTTGACGTCGTGCCGGGTGACCTTCTCGCGCTCGGCGATCGAGGCGAGGTCGACCTGCTCGAGGACGCGCTCGTAGTCGGCGAGGGCCTCTTCGGGGACCTCGATGCCGAGGTCCTTCTGGGCGCGCAGAACGGCGAGCCACAGCCGCCGCTCCAGCGTCACCTTGTACTCGGGGGACCACAGGACGGCGAGCTCCGGGGAGGCGTAGCGGCCGGCCAGGACATTGGGGATGCGGGGCTTGGCTGTCACGTCCAGCGATTCTACTTGCGTACGAGCTGTGCGTTTACGCAGGTCCGAGGGGCGGTCACCGTTGTGGCTTGCTACGAGTCCCAGGTCACGCGGGGGCGTACGGCAGCAGCTCCGGCCGCTTGGGTGCCCGGCCGTCCCCCGAGGACCGGCCCGTCAGCCGGCGCCCGATCCACGGCAGCAGGTGCTGACGCGCGAACCGCATGTCCTCGCGTCGGCGCACGGTCCAGCCCGGTACCAGTGCCGGCGGCAGCTCCGCCTGCCAGTCCTCGGCGGGTGGCAGGCCCAGGCGCTGCCAGACCGCCTCGGCCACCCGGCGGTGGCCTTCGTCGGTCAGGTGCAGTCGGTCCACGTCCCACAGCCGGGGATCGCCCAGCACCGGGGCACCGTACAGGTCCACGACCAGGGCGCCGTGGCGCGCGGCGAGTTCCTCGACCACGCCGAAGAGCTCCTCCATGCGCGGCCGGAACCGCTCCATGACGGGCCCGTTGCGGCCGGGGGAGCGCATCAGCACCAGGTGCTTGCAGGAGGGTGCCAGCTTCTCCACAGCCTCGGTGAGCCGGTCCCGTACGCGGGCCATGTCGACCTTGGGGCGCAGGGCGTCGTTGAGCCCGCCCACCAGGGTCACCACGTCGGCCCGCATGGCGGCCGCCGCGTCCACCTGCTCGTCCACGATCTGGCCGATCAGCTTGCCGCGGACGGCCAGGTTGGCGTAGCGGAAGCCCGGCTCGCGGGCCGCGAGGCGGCCGGCGAGCAGGTCGGCCCAGCCGCGGTAGGTGCCGTCCGGCAGCGCGTCGGACATTCCCTCGGTGAAGGAGTCGCCGATCGCGACGAAACTGGTGTAGGACGCATTCATCTCCATGGCGCCAGCGATGTTACCGCGCGGTCGCCCTCGCGCGCCGGGCGGTTGGCCGCCCGCCGGGCACGGCGGGCACCCACCGCCTCTTGCTCGGGCGCCCACTGCCCTCCTGCCTCGGGCGGCCACCGCCTCTTGCCTCGGGCGGCCCCTGCCTCTCGCCTCGGGCGGCCACCGCCTTTGGGCGCGAGCGGCCACTCCTGTCGGCCCCTGGCGGTCACTTCCAGCCCCGAGGCCTGCCGCCCCCCTCCGGCTTTCGGTGGCCGCCCTTCCTGGGCGGCGAGGGCGGGCCACCTTCTGCGTCCGGGCGGGCGGCCGGTCGTCCGGCCTGGGTAGGCGGTCGCCCCCTCGTTCTGGGGCCAGCCGCCCCTTTTGTGATCTTGGGCGGGTCCCCCTCGGTCTCGGGTGGTCGCTTCCTGTGGCTTCTGGCGGGCGCGGCTTCTGGCTGCGTGGGGCGGGGCATCTTCTGCGGCCGGGCGAGCGGTCGGTCCTCCGGCTGGTGCGGGCGTCCCTCTGGGGCCGGCTGCCCCCTCCTTCGCCTCGGGCGGCTCCCCTTTCGGCCTCGGGTGGTCGCTTCCTCCGGCCTCCGGCGGGCACGGCTTCTGGCGGGCGCGGCTTCTCCGTGTGCGCGGGCACCTTTGCGGCCGGGCGAGCGGTCCGTCCTCCGGCTGGTGCGGGGGTCCCCCTGGGGCCGGCTGCCCCCTCCCTCGCCTCGGGCGGCTCCCCTTTCGGCCTTGGGCGGTCACTTCCCGCGGCTTCTGGCGGGCACGGCTTCTGGCCGTGTGCGCGGGCAGCCCTGCGGCCGGGCGAGCGGCCGGTCCTCCGGCCGGTGCAGGGTTCCGCCTGGGGCCAGCTGCCCTCTGACCTCAGGCGGCTCCCCCTTCGGCCTCGGGTGGTCGCTTCCTGCCGCCTCTGGCGGGCACGGCCTTTGGCTGTGTGGGTGGGTCACCTTCTGGGGCCGGGCGGGCGGCCGGTCGTTCGGCCGGGTGGCGGTCACGTCATCCCACCGCGGGCGGCCGACGCCCCTGGCCTTGGGTGGCCTGTCCCCTCCGGCCGCGGGCGGCCGTACCTGCTGGCCTCGCGGGCGAGGTCCCTCTTGGCCAGCGAGCGGCGACCTCCTCCGGTCGTGGGCGGCCTCCGGGCCAGGACGAGCAGCTGCCCCTGCCCTTCGGGCAGGGGCGTGCCATCCCGTCCGGCGGCCTGGGTGGCCATGCCCCGGTCACCGGGCCGCGCGCTGCGGCGGCTGGGGCGGTTACCGTCCCTCGGTTCCGTCCCTCGGTTCGTGGGCGGCTGCCCTCCGGCCGCGTGGCCACCCCGTCCGGCCGCGGAAGCGGCAAGGCTCCTGGCCAGGGGGGCGCGCCCGCTGCGCCGCTGAGTTGCTGCCCTCGCCCTCGTAGCCGCCTGGCGGCCGCCCCTCCGGTCGTCCGGGCGGCCGCGCTCCGGCGAGGCGGGACGGCCGCTCGCGGGGCAGGGGTGGCTCAGCCGGGTGTGGGGCGGCCGAAGAGTTCGCGGAGCACGTCCTCCATGGTGACCAGCCCGGCCAGGGCCTCGTCCGCGCCCAGCACCGCCGCCAGGTGGGTCCGGCTGCGCCGCAGGGCGGTGAGGACGTCGTCCAGCGGTGTCTCGGCACGCACCTGCGCGATCGGCCGCAGCGCCGACAGCGGGAACGGCTCGTCCCGCGACGGTGCGTCCAGGGCGTCCTTGACGTGCAGGTATCCGAGGATCATGCGCTGTTCGTCGACCACCGGGAAGCGGGAGTACCCGGTCTCCGCCGAAAGCCGCTCCAGCTCGGCCGGCGTGAGACCGAACCGCGCCGAGACCACCCCGTGGGCGGGCAGCACCACGTCGGTGACCGGGCGGCGGCCCAGCTCCAGCGCGTCGTGCAGCCGCTCGCTGGCCCGGTCGTCGATGAGCCCGGCCTCGCTGGAGTCCTTCACGATCCGCGCCAGCTCGTCGTCCGAGAAGCTCGCGGAGACCTCGTCCTTGGCGTCCACCCGCAGCAGCCTCAGCAGGGTGTTGGCGAAGGCGTTGACCGCGAAGATCACCGGCTTGAGCGCCCGCGTCAGCGTCACCAGCGGCGGACCGAGGAGCAGCGCCGTGCGCACCGGTTCGGCCAGCGCCACGTTCTTCGGCAGCATCTCGCCGAACAGCATGTGCAGGTAGGTCGCGAGCGCCAGCGCCACCACGAACGAGATGGCGTGGGTCACCCCGCCCGGTACGCCGACGGCGTCCAGGAGCGGCGTCAGCAGGTGGGCGATGGCGGGCTCCGCCACCACGCCCAGCACCAGGGTGCACAGCGTGATGCCCAGCTGCGCCGCCGCCATCAGCGCGGACACGTGCTCCAGCCCCCACAGCACGCTGTGCGCGCGGCGGTCGCCCTTGTCGGCGTACGGCTCGATCTGGCTGCGCCGGACCGAGATGAGCGCGAACTCCGCGCCGACGAAGAAGGCGTTCACCACCAGCGTCGCCAGGCCGATCAGCAACTGCACGGCGGTCATCGCTGCTCCTCCCCCTTCAGGTCACCGGTGTTGCGCTCGTCCTCGGTCGGCGCGTGCAGCAGCACGCGCGCCGCCCGGTGTCCGGTGGCGTCCACCACGTCCAGCCGCCACCCGTCGAGCTCCAGCCGGTCCCCGACCTGGGGGATCCGCCCCAGCCGGGTGGCTATCAGCCCGGCCAGGGTCTCGTACGGGCCTTCCGGCACCCGCAGGCCGATCCGTTCCAGCTGGTCGGTGCGGGCCGCGCCGTCCGCGGAGTACAGATGGCGGCCGTGCGCGTCCGTGCCGGCCGACGCCAGGTCCGGCGTCTCGTGCGGGTCGTGCTCGTCGCGCACCTCGCCGACGACCTCCTCCACGATGTCCTCCAGCGTGGCCACGCCCGCCGTGCCGCCGTACTCGTCGATGACCACGGCCATCGTCCGGCCGCCGGAGAGCCGGTCCAGCAGCCGGTCCACGGTCAGCGACTCGGGGACCAGCAGCGGTTCGCGCAGCAGGCGCTGGACGGGGTAGCGGTGGCGTTCCTCGGCGGGCAGGGCCAGCACGTCCTTGATGTGGACCGTCCCGACGACGGTGTCCAGGTTGCCCCGGTAGACCGGGAAGCGGGACAGGCCGGTGGCCATGGTCGCGTTCGCCACGTCCTCGGCCGTCGTGGTCACGTCCAGCGCGGTCACCTGGACCCGGGGGGTCATCACGTTCTCCGCGGTCAGGTCGGCGAGGTTCAGGGTCCGCACGAACAGCTCGGCGGTGTCCTGCTCCAGCGCGCCCTGCCGGGCGGAGTGCCGGGCCAGCGCCACCAGCTCCTGCGGGCTGCGGGCGGAGGCCAGTTCCTCGGCCGGTTCCAGGCCCAGGCGCCGGACCATGTGGTTGGCGGTGCTGTTGAGGTGCCGGATGAACGGCTTGAAGGCGGTGCTGAAGGCCCGCTGCATGGTCGCGACGCGTTTGGCGATCGCCAGCGGGGAGGAGATCGCCCAGTTCTTGGGGACGAGCTCGCCGACGACCATGAGGACCACGGTCGACAGGACCGTCCCCAGGACCAGGGCGGTGGAGGAGGCGACGGCGGCGGACAGGCCGAGCGCCTCGAACGGGCCCTGCAGCAGGGCGGCGATCGACGGCTTGGCGATCATGCCGATGACCAGGCCGGTCACGGTGATCCCGAGCTGGGCGCCGGAGAGCTGGAACGTCAGGCTCCGGACGGCGGTCAGCGCGCTCTCGGCGCCGCGCTCACCCCGCTCGACGGCTCGTTCGAGCTCACTGCGCTCGACCGTGGTCAGGGAGAACTCGGCGGCGACGAAGGCGCCGCAGGCAAGGCAGAGCAGCAGCGCCACGAGGAGCAGGAGCACTTCGGTCATCGGTTCACCTCCGTCCCATGATCGGCCAGGAGGAGGGGAGTCGCGCGATGTCGGGTACTGGGAGGCTCGCCCATGGGCGGACGCTCACACCTTTCGTTTCCGGGGGCGGTCGGTTTCGGCGGCCCCCGTCGGGTCGGCGGCTCGGCCGGTACGGGGCCGGCCGGGAGGGCTGCGTCACACCAGGGTAAAGGATCGGCAAAGCGGGGGCCTCGGTCGAACGCCTGGTCGAGGCCTGTGTTTGGCTGCGGGGCATGATCGATCTGGAGATACGGACGGCCGCCGAGGCCGACGCGGAAGCCGTGCTGGCCTTCTGGAAGGAGGCCGCCGAGGGCACGTCCATCACGGACGACGTGGACGGGGTCACCCGGCTCGTCGGGCGTGACCCCGAGGCCCTGATCCTCGCGGAGTCCGGCGGACGACTGGTCGGCAGCGTGATCGCGGGCTACGACGGCTGGCGGTGCTCGCTGTACCGCCTCGCCGTCCACCCCGCGTACCGCCGGCAGGGCATCGCGACCGCCCTGCTCGACGCGGCCGAACGACGCTTCCGGGCGCTCGGCGGGCGGCGGGGGGACGCCATGGTGCTCGTGGAGAACGCGCGGGCCCAGCGGGCCTGGGCTGCGGCCGGCTACCGGCAGGAGGACCACTGGCGCCGCTGGGTCAAGCCCCTCGGCTAGACCGCCCGACCGAGCCCTGCCTGGCCCTGCCGTTGCCCGGCTCCGGCCCGGCCCGCGTCCGGCCCTGCCTGCCGTGGCCCGACTCGGCCCGAGCCCCCTGTCCTGCCGTGCCGTGGGCCCGCTCCGGCCGTGGCCCGACTCCGGCCGGGGCTCCGGGCTCCGGCCCCGCTTCGCTCATGCCTCCAGCCTTGGCCACGGCTCACCCTCGGGTTGGCCCCTGGCCCGAGCCTTGCCCTGTGCCTCGCTCCACGCCCGGGCCGGAGCCCCGCCCCCGTCGGCCCTGGTCCGCGGGGCCTTCCCGGGTCGACCTTGGGCCCGTTCGGGGCGCATGGGCCCGTTCGGGGGGGCGCATCAGGCCGCGGGGGTCGTCCCTTCGGGTGCTACCAGTCGTGGTCGCGGATTGCCGCGTCCAGTACGGCGCGCAGTCGGAGGGCGTCCGGGGCCAGGGCCGTGACGAGGACGGCGGGGCCGGCCAGAGGGGTGACGGCGGCCAGGTCGCCGAGCGGGCCGGCGGGCGGCGGGTGCTCGGCGAAGCGGGGGTCCACCACCAGGAGCTGGCCGAGCGCCCGGTGCCCGGCGAGGCCGGCCGGACCGTCCCAGCCGCCGGGGGCGCCCGGACCACAGGCCAGTTCCTGGTCCAGCAGGGGCCGGCCGCCCAGGGAGACGGTCAGCCGGCTGCGCAGCAGCCCCGGCTCTTCTCCGGCGCGGCCGAGGACCTGCTCCTCGCGCAGCAGCAGCCGGGCGGTGGGGGCCAGTTCGACGCGGGTGTGCACGCGCAGGTCGCTGCGGCGGACCGAGACCAGCGGCTCGGGCAGCCAGCGGAGGGCCGCGCCCTCGGCCAGGACGAGCCGGGTTCCGTAGCGGGCCGGGGCACCGTCGCGGCCGGGCAGGGCCAGGGTGGCGGCGGCCGAACCCACGGTGAGCCGGGCCCCGGGCCCGAGCTCCGCCTCGACGGCGAGGTGGTCGCCGCCGAGCGGCGCGCTCATGGCTCCGACCAGCGTGACCGAGGCGCCGCCCGCGCCCCCGGCCCCGGTGCTGCGGGTCCGGCGTAGGGCCAGCGGGCCCTCCCCGGCGAGCAACGGCAACGCGGTGCCACCGCGCCCGTCGGCCACGGCCCGGATCCGCGCGGTGGCCCGCAGCCCGGCCCCGGCCGCTGCCACGCCGGCCGCCGAAGCCGAAGCCGAAGCCGAAGTCGCGTCCGGACCCGGAGACGGAGCTGAAGACGGAGCCAAGACCGAGCGGCCGGGGGCGTGGGCGTGGGTGGCGCGGGCCTCCGTGGGGGCCGGGTGCGGGGTGATCGGGCGGCCGGAGGGGGACGCCGACGGCGACGGCGTCTCGGAGCGGTCTGCCCGTTCCGCCGTGGTGGGGGAGGTGCCGCCCCCCGCCCGGGCCGGGGCCCGAGACGTCGGCGCGGCCGGAACCGGTGACGTCGGGCCTACGGGCGCAGCCCCGGGCGTGGCCCGTGCGGTGGGGGCGGGGCGGGGTGGGGCGGTCACGCCGCGACCCAGGCAGCGATGCGCTCCCGGACCCAGCGGGCCACCGTGTGCACCCCGTCCTCCTCGCGCAGCGACTGGAAGACGACGGGCAGGCCGGCCCGCTGCTCCGCTGCGTCCCGGGCCATCCGGTCCAGGTCGGAGCCGACGTACGGGGCCAGGTCGGTCTTGTTCACGACCAGCAGGTCGGCCGTGGTGACGCCGGGGCCGCCCTTGCGCGGGATGTCGTCGCCGCCTGCGACGTCGATGACGAAGATCTGGGCGTCCACGAGGCCGCGCGAGAAGGTGGCGGTGAGGTTGTCGCCGCCGGACTCGACGAGGACCAGGTCCAGCGGGGCCTGCTCGCGGAACGCGTCCTCCAGTTCCTCGACCGCCTCCAGGTTGGCGGAGATGTCGTCGCGGATGGCGGTGTGCGGACAGGCTCCGGTCTCCACGGCGGCGATCCGCTCGGGCGGCAGCACGGCCTCGCGCAGCAGGAACTCGGCGTCCTCGCGGGTGTAGATGTCGTTGGTCACGACGGCCATGGAGTACTCGGCGCGCAACGCGCGGCAGAGCGCGGCGACCGTCGCGGTCTTGCCGGAACCGACGGGTCCGCCGAGGCCGATGCGCAGGGCGCGGCGCGAGCCGTCCGCGCGCCGCGGGGCGGCGCTGTGGGTGTGCCGGTGCGGGTACGTGACGGCGTGGTCGAGGTGCACGGGGGCTCCTTGGGTGCTGCGCGGGACGGGCGGTGGAGGGGAGGGGAGGGGGTGAAGGGGCGGGTGCCGGGTCGGGGGTGGTGGGGCGGTTCAGGAGGCGAACAGGCGGACCGGCCAGCTCGCGTGGGCCTCCGCCGAGATGTCCAGCAGGGGTGAGGACGCGGCGGGTAGCGCCGTCGGACCGTCCCGCCGGGCGGCCAGCGCGGCGGCCGCCGCTTCCTCGGCGACGGCGTCGAGGACCGGGGCGAGCCGGGCCAGCACCCCGCTCGCCTCGAACGGGTCCAGGCCCAGCAGCCGTACCGTGGCGGTCGCCGGACCACCGACGCTCTCGTACGCCGCCACGTGCGCGGCGTCCAGCGGTTGGAGCCCGGCTGCCCGGGCCGTGACGCCGAGAACCACCGGCTGGTGGGCCCCGCGCGGGAACGCGGCGGCCAGGGCTTCGAGTTCCGGCGCGGGCCAGGTCGCGCGGGCGGCCCGCAGCAGTTGCCGGCCCAGCCGCCGGGCCGCCGCCCGCAGGGCGGGCGACGGGGTGCGGGCGTCGGCGGCGGCGTCCAGCTCGACGGAGTCAAGGCCGAGGGCGGCGGCTGCCGCGAGGCCGGCCGCGACCAGCCCGGCGGTGTGCAGGCGGCCCCGGCAGAACGCCTCCAGGGACGCCGCGTCATGGATCCGCCCGGCCCGTACGGCGGCCTCGGCGCCACCGGAGTGTGCGTGGCCGCCGGCCGGGAACCGCCCGTCGGCCAGCACGAGCAGCGCGGCCCGGCTCACCTCCGACCACCCGCCCCGGCCATCGGCCGCCTGCCCGCAGCCTGTCCTCCCCACCGATCGGCGGCCGCCGACCGGCTGCCGCTGCCGGACCGACCTCCGGTGGCCGGTGCCGTGCCGGTGGCCGGCGTACCGCCGGTGCCCGACCTGCCGCGGGTGGCCGACGTACGGCCGGCCGTCGACCTGCCGCCGTTGCCGGACCGACCGCGAGCGGCCGCCGTACGGCCGGTCGCCGACCTGCCGCCGTTACCCGACCTGCCGCCGTTGCCCGACCGACCGCCGATGCCCGCCGTACCCCCGGAGGCCGACCGACCCCCGGCCGTGGCCCCGGTCGCAGCGTCCCCGCCCTTGGGCCCAGTCGAAGCCGCGGACCCGGCCGCAGCCGCCTCGGCCCTGGGCGCGGCCGAAGCCGCAACCCCTTCCGCCCTGGACCCGGTCGCAGCCGCAGCCCCTTCCGCCCGGGGCACGGCCGCAGCCGCAGCCGCAGCCGCCTCCGCCCCGGCCCCCGGCCCGCGCTCCGCGCAGGGGCCCGTCGCCCCGAGGCCTTCCGCTCCGTCCCGGCCGCCCCGCACAGCGGAGCGGTCCCCGATCACCACCACACCCACCACCACCTCAGAACAGGAAGTACCGCTGGGCCATGGGCAGGACCGTCGCCGGTGCCGGTTCCACCGGGGTGCCGTCGATGGTGACGGTGAAGGTGTCGGGGTCCACCTCGACGTGCGGGCGGGCCGTGTTGCCGCGCATGTCGTCCTTCGTGACGGTGCGGGTGTTCTCGATCGGGGTGAACTCCTTCGCCAGGCCGAGGCGTTCGGGCAGGCCGCTCTCCAGGGCCGCCGGGGCGGTGAAGTTCAGGGAGTTGTGGGACGCGGCGCGGCCCAGGGCGCCGAACATCGGTCGCGGCAGGACCGGCTGGGGCGTCGGGATCGAGGCGTTGGCGTCGCCCATCTGGGCGTAGGCGATCTGGCCGCCCTTGATCACCAGTTGGGGACGGACGCCGAAGAAGGCCGGGTCCCACAGGACGAGGTCGGCCAGTTTGCCGGGCTCCACCGAGCCGACCTCCCGGGCGAGCCCCTGTGCCACCGCCGGGTTGATCGTGTACTTGGCGACGTAGCGGCGGGCGCGGTGGTTGTCGGCGGGGCCGTCGCCCGGCAGGAAGCCCCGGCGCTGCTTCATCACGTGCGCGGTCTGCCAGGTGCGCAGCACCACCTCCCCGATCCGCCCCATGGCCTGGGAGTCGGAGGAGATGATCGAGATCGCTCCGAGGTCGTGCAGGACGTCCTCGGCCGCGATGGTCGAGGGCCGGATCCGGGACTCGGCGAAGGCCAGGTCCTCGGGCACGGCCGGGTTGAGGTGGTGGCAGACCATCAGCATGTCGAGGTGTTCCTCGACGGTGTTGACGGTGTGCGGACGGGTCGGGTTGGTGGAGCTGGGCAGGACGTGGGGCTCGGAGACCACGGTGATGATGTCCGGGGCGTGTCCGCCGCCCGCGCCCTCGGTGTGGTAGGCGTGGATGGTGCGCCCGCCGATGGCGGCGAGGGTGTCCGCCACGAACCCGGCCTCGTTGAGGGTGTCCGTGTGGATCGCCAGCTGCGCCCCGGTCTCCTCGCACACGCCGAGGCAGGCGTCGATCACGGCGGGGGTGGCCCCCCAGTCCTCATGGATCTTGAAGCCCAGCGCGCCTCCGCGCAGCTGCGCGTGCAGCGCGTCGCGGGACGTGGTGTTGCCCTTGCCCAGCAGGCCGATGTTCACGGGGTGGGCGTCCAGCGCCGCGAACATCCGGGCCAGGTGCCAGGACCCGGGCGTCACGGTGGTGGCCTTGGAGCCTTCGGCGGGCCCGGTGCCGCCGCCGACCAGGGTGGTGATCCCCGCGGCCAGGGCCTCGTCGAGCAGCGTCGGCGAGATGAAGTGGACGTGCGTGTCGATGGCGCCGGCCGTCAGGATCTTGCCGTTGCCGGCGATGATCTCGGTCTCCGGGCCGATGACCAGCTCCGGGTCCACCCCGTCCATCGTGTCGGGGTTGCCGGCCTTGCCGATGCCGCGGATCCGGCCGTCCCGGATGCCGACGTCCGCCTTGACCACGCCCCAGTGGTCGAGCACGACCACACCGGTGATCACGGTGTCGGGCGCGCCCTCGGCGCGGGTGGTGCGGGCCTGTCCCATCGATTCCCGGATCACCTTGCCGCCGCCGAACACCGCCTCGTCCCCGGCCCGTCCGGGGCCGCCGCTGCGGTCCTCCTCGATCTCGACGAAGAGGTCGGTGTCGGCGAGCCGGATGCGGTCGCCGGTGGTGGGGCCGAACAGGTCGGCGTACGTGCGCCGGTCGAGCTCAGCCATCGAGCGGACCTCCGGTCTCCCCGCGCAGCCCCGGGACGATGCGCAGCCCGGCCAGCGGGACGAGTTCCACCTCGACCGGGATCCCCGGCTCGAAGCGGACGGCGGTCCCGGCGGCGATGTTGAGCCGCTGCCCGCGCGCGGCGGGGCGATCGAAGTCGAGACCCGGGTTGGCCTCGGCGAAGTGGTAGTGGGAGCCGACCTGGACGGGCCGGTCGGCGGCGTTGAGCACGGTGAGCCGGGTGACGGTGCGGCCCGCGTTGAGCGGAACCGGATCGTCCGCGAAGTGGATCTCGCCGGGGATCATGAGACGTGGCCGGCCCTTCAGACGATCGGATCGTGGACGGTGACGAGCTTGGTGCCGTCCGGGAAGGTGGCCTCGACCTGGACGTCGTGGATCATCTCGGCAATGCCCTCCATCACCTCGTCGCGGGTGAGGACCTTGCGGCCCGACGCCATCAGTTGGGCGACGGTCCGGCCGTCGCGCGCGCCTTCGAGGACGTGGGCGGTGATCAGGGCCACGGCCTCGGGGTGGTTGAGCAGCACTCCGCGGGCCCGGCGCCGCTCGGCCACGTCCGCGGCGACGTGGATGAGCAGCCTTTCCTGCTCATGGGGGCTCAGTTGCACGTGTATCACCCAGCTTCCGGAAACGGGGTCGGGCCCCGGCGGGCATGACCCTAGCGGCGTTCAACACTCTGTTGACCTGCGCTTATCCATGCCGGACGGCTCCTTGACCAACGAGGAGCCGCCCTTTGACGTCCCGCCCACCAGCGCTTTACCGCCGCATGGGTGATCATTGACACTGGAGCGATCGGACCGGTCGATCCGATCGGAGCGATCGGATCGATCATGGCCCTGGGGCCGTCGGCGTCCCGTCACGCTAGGGCCGCCGTTTTTCCGGCGAGTTAATTCACGTTTCGGCCGGTGTCCCGGTTCACGCGTCCCGCGTGCCGCGCACCGCCCGATGTCCTTTGAGGAGAGCCGTGTTCAGCAACCCCGTCCGGCACATCACCTTCGACGCCCACGACCCTTACGCGGTGGCCCGGTTCTGGTCGGCCGTCACGGGCTTCCCGGTCCACCCCGACGACGAGGAGGGCGACGACGAGGTGCTGCTGGACCCGGGCCGGCCCGAGGTGCCCGGGCTGCTGTTCATCCGGGTACCGGAGGGCAAGACCGTCAAGAACCGGGTCCACCTGGACATCCAGCCGGTGACCGGGACGCGCGACGAGGAGGTCGAGCGGCTGACCGGGCTCGGCGCCCGGATCGTCGACGATCAGCGGCGCCCCGACGGCCTGGGCTGGGTGGTCCTGGCCGACCCCGAGGGCAACGAACTGTGCATCGAGCGCAGCACGTCGGAACGCGCCGCCGCCCAGGCCTGACGCCCGCCGCCCAGTCCTGACGCCCGCCACCCAGGCCTGAGCCCGCCGCCCAGGCCTGGCCCCGGCCGCCCGGTCAGCCGCGGGACGTCGAGGGGATCGCGCCCGCGCCCGCGACCGCGGTCCACGGCAGGGCGATCCAGACGGTCTTGCCGCCGTCCGCGGTGGGGCTGACGGAGAGCCGCCCGCCCGCCTCCGCGGTGAGCCAGCGGATGATCACCATCCCCCGGCCGTTGTCCTGCTGGACGGCGGCCGGGAGCCGGCGCGGCCAGCGCGGGTGGCTGTCGGTGACGCCGATGCGCAGGGTCTCCTCGCGTTCCAGGCGCAGGTCCACGGTGAAGGTGGGCGACTGCCCGAAGGTGTGCTGCACGGCGTTGGTGGCGAGTTCGGAGACGATCAGGCGGACCGAGTCCGCGGCGTCGGTCCCCTCGGCCAGTCCCCACTCTCCGAGGACCTCCGCGACGTACCGGCGGGCGGCGGCGACCGAGGCGGGATCGCTCGGCAGGGTGACGGAGGCTTCCTGGTGATCTGCCATGGCGCGGTCCCTTTCCCACCGGGTCGAATCGCCCCGGATCTGTGCTGACCGCCAGAGTGCCACCGACCGCGCCGCCGCTGCTGCCGTTCCCCCAAGATATGCATATATCTGTCGCTCGATGCGGTGAACTCTGCTACGGAAGACCGTATTTGCAGGGCAGACTGGTGCGATCTGTGCCGGTGGAAGGAGGCGGCATGCAGCACGGACCCGCGGTACGCCGGCGCAAGCTCGGCGAGGAACTGCGCGCGCTGCGCGACCGGTCCGGACTGACCAGCGGTGAGGCCGCCCGCATCGTGGGATGGCACCAGTCGAAAATCAGCCGGATCGAGACGGGCCGCAGTGGCGTGAAACCGGAGGACGTCCGCCTGCTGCTGGACGCCTACGGCGGCGTGGGCGACCAGCAACGCGCTCTGCTGGAGGCCCTGTCAGCCTCGGCCGCCGGCCCGGTCGACCTCGGGCGCGGCGGCCGCGAGTGGTGGCACGACTACCGGGGCCTGCTCCCGCAGGAGTACCGGGACTTCATCAGCCTGGAGGCGGGCGCCCGTTCGGCCCGCACCGTGGAGCTGTCGGTGGTGCCCGGACTCCTGCAGACCGCCGCCTACGCCCGGGCCGTGACCCGGGCGGCCCTGGGCGGACTGCCGGAACCCAAGGTCGACGCGCTGGTCGACGTACGGCTGGCCCGGCAGGCGGTGCTGCGGTCGGACCCGCCGCTGGAGCTGAGCGCGGTCCTGGACGAGGCGGTGCTGCGCCGGCAGATCGGCGGGCCGGGGGTGATGGCCGAGCAGCTGCGGCACCTGGTGGAGGTGGCGCGGCTGCCACAAGTGCGGCTCCAGGTCCTCCCGTTCAGCGTGGGAGGTCATCTCGGCCTGACCGGACCGTTCGTAATTTTCTCATTTCCGAACATCGCTGATCTGGATGTGGTGGTACTCGACCATTTGACGAGTAGCCTCTATCTGGAGCGGAAGGAAGACCTCGAGGCGTACAGCGCCGCGTTCCGCACCATCCAGGCGCACGCCCTCCCGCCCCACGACTCGTCGGAGCTCATCAGCGCAATCGCTGACGGCGCGTAAGGAGGCACCCCCGTGTCCGCAAACCCCCTACCCCCGGGCGGACTTGAGAACAGCGCGATCCGGTGGCGGCGCAGCAGCCGCAGCACCGGCATGAACAACTGCGTGGAGGCAGCCGTCCTGAGCGGCGGCCTGCTGGCCGTCCGCGACTCCAAGCGGACGGACGGCCCGGCCGTCCTGTTCACCGGCCCGGCCTGGGACGGCTTCCTCGCCTACGTACGGACGGACGCCGCCGCCTAGGCGCGCCGGGCGTCCGTGGCTCCGGACGGCGCGGTGGCCAGGATCGTCTCCACCGCCCGGGAGATCTCGTCCCCCGTGAGATCCCCCCGTGCGGTCAGCCGCAGCCGGGACACGCCGTCCGGTACGGACGGCGGCCGGAAGCACCCCACGGACAATCCCGCCCCACGGCAGTCGGCGGCCCAGCGCAGTGCCGCCGACGCCGAGGGGGCCCGCACCGACACCACGGCCGCGTCCGGCCGGGCCGCGGTCAGGCCGGACGCGGTCAGCCGCTCGTACAGGGCGGCGGCCACCTCCCGGGCGCGGCCCGCCCGTTCCGGTTCCCGCTCCAGCAGCCGCAGGCTCGCCAGCGCAGCCCCCGCGGCGGCCGGGGCGAGCCCGGTGTCGAAGATGAACGTGCGCGCCGTGTTGACCAGGTGGCGGATCACCTTCGCCGGGCCCAGCACCGCGCCGCCCTGGCTGCCCAGGGACTTCGAGAGCGTCAGCGTGGCGACCACCCCCGGTGCCCCCGCCAGGCCGGCGGCGTGCAGCGCGCCCCGGCCGCCCTCGCCCAGCACCCCCAGCCCGTGCGCGTCGTCGACCACCAGCGCCGCCCCGGCCGCCCGGCAGACCTCGGCGTGGGCGGTGAGCGGGGCGGCGTCGCCGTCCACCGAGAACACCGAGTCGGTGACCAGCAGCGCCCGGCCCTCGTGCCCGGCCAGCGTCTTGGCCACCGCGTCGGGGTCGGCGTGCGGGACGACGGCGGTCGAGGCCCGCGAGAGCCGGCAGCCGTCGACGATGGAGGCGTGGTTGCCGGCGTCGGAGACCACCAGGGTGCCCCGGTCGCTCAGCGCGGTGACCGCCGCCAGGTTCGCGGCGTACCCGGAGGAGAGCACCAGCGCCGCCTCGAAGCCGCAGAACCGCGCGAGCTCCCGCTCCAGTTCCGCGTGCAGCTCGGTGGTGCCGGTGACCAGCCGGGACCCGGTGGCCCCGGCGCCCCAGCGCTCGGCGGCCTCGCGGGCGCCGCGCACGGTCTCGGGGTGCCGCGACAGCCCCAGGTAGTCGTTGCTCGCGAGGTCCAGCAGCGGGGAGTCGGCCGGGCGCGGGCGCAGCGCGCGGACGAGTCCGGCCCGTTCCCGGGCCCGTTCCTCGTCGTCGATCCAGGCGAACACGTCGGCCGCTGCGTGCTGGGGCATCAGGTGGGGTCCTCGCGATTTGTCGGCTGTCCACAGACCCCCCAGACCCTAGCCGCCCGGGACCCGGGTGCCAGGTGTGGCGATACACACACTCCGTTCCGGCCATGTTGTGCGATCTCTCCTTGGCTGGGACTGGTGGTGTGGGAAAGGATCGCCCCCATGGACCTGCTGAACACCCTGGTGGACAAGGGGCTGCGGCGAGAGCTGCCGACCCGCGAAGAGGCGCTCGCCGTGCTGGCGACCTCCGACGACGAACTGCTCGACGTGGTGGCGGCGGCCGGCAAGGTGCGCCGCCACTGGTTCGGGCGCCGGGTCAAGCTGAACTACCTGGTCAACCTCAAGTCGGGACTGTGCCCGGAGGACTGCTCGTACTGCTCCCAGCGGCTGGGGTCGACGACCGGGATCCTCAAGTACACCTGGCTCAAGCCCGAGGAGGCCTCCGCGGCCGCCGCGGCGGGGGTCGCCGGCGGCGCCAAGCGGGTGTGCCTGGTGGCCAGCGGGCGCGGACCGACCGACCGCGACGTCGAGCGGGTCTCGAAGACCATCGCGGCGATCAAGGAGGACAACGAGGGCGTCGAGGTGTGCGCCTGCCTCGGCCTGCTCTCCGACGGCCAGGCCGAGCGGCTGCGCGAGGCCGGTGCGGACGCGTACAACCACAACCTCAACACGTCCGAGGGGACGTACGGGGAGATCACGACCACCCACACCTACGCGGACCGGGTCGACACGGTGCAGAAGGCGCACTCCGCCGGTCTGTCCGCCTGCTCCGGTCTGATCGCGGGCATGGGTGAGAGCGACGAGGACCTGGTCGACGTCGTCTACTCGCTGCGCGAGCTCGACCCCGACTCGGTGCCGGTCAACTTCCTGATCCCGTTCGAGGGCACCCCGCTGGCCAAGGAGTGGAACCTCACCCCCCAGCGCGCCCTGCGGATCCTGGCGATGGTGCGGTTCGTCTGCCCCGACGTCGAGGTCCGGCTCGCGGGCGGGCGCGAGGTGCACCTGCGCACGCTCCAGCCGCTGGCGCTGCACCTGGCCAACTCCATCTTCCTCGGTGACTACCTGACCAGTGAGGGCCAGGCGGGCCAGGCGGACCTCGACATGATCGCGGACGCCGGCTTCGAGGTGGAGGGCGCCGGTACGTCGACCCTGCCCGCGCACCGCTCCGACGCGGCCG
>NZ_JAJAUY010000075.1 GCF_020532625.1 Streptomyces antimicrobicus
CTCAGACGGCGAGGTCGGCACGGCCGGTTCCTTCCTGGGTGGTGACGACGGCGCCCGGGCGGGCGGGGACCAGACAGGCGCGGCGTCCCGGGCGGCCGTCCACGGTGACCAGGCAGTCGTAGCAGCTGCCGATCCCGCAGAAGGCCCCGCGGGGCGCGCCGCCCTCGCGGGTGGTGCGCCACGCCAGGACACCGGCGGCCCACAGCGCCGCGGCGACGGTCTGCCCGGCGAGCACCGGGATCTCCCGCCCGTCGAAGGTGAGGGTGTACTCGGCCTCGGGGGCGCCGCCGACCAGGTCGCGCGGCGTGCCGGAGCGGCTCATCGGAGGGCCTCCTTCGGGGCGTCGTCGGCTCCGGGGCCGAAGCGGTCCGGCCGGAACGGGCTCGGGTCCACCGGCGGCGCGGCACCGGCCAGGGCGGCGGCGATCAGGACGCCGGTGGCCGGCGCCAGGCCGATGCCGGCGCCCTCGTGGCCGCAGGCGTGCAGCAGGCCGGGCACCCTCGGGTCGGGCCCGATCGCCGGCAGGTGGTCGGGCAGGTAGGGGCGGAAGCCGTGGTAGGTGCGCAGGACGCGTACGTCGGCCAGTACCGGGAAGAGCCCGGCCGCCTGGGCGGCCAGCCGGCGCAGCGCGGTCACCGACAACGACCGGTCGAAGCCGACCCGTTCGCGGGTGGCGCCGATCAGGACCGGGCCCGACGGCGTGCCCTCGACCACGGCCGAGGACTGCAGGGCGGCCGAGTCGCTGGCGACGCCCGCGATGTAGTCGGCGGCGTAGACCTTGTGCCGGACCAGGCGGGGCAGCGGCTCCGTCACCAGGACGAATCCGCGCCGCGGCAGCACCGGCAGGTCCACGCCCGCGAGGTCGGCCAGCGCCCCGCCCCAGGTCCCGGCGGCGTTGACGACGGCCCGGGCGGGCAGCTCCCGCCGGGTGGTGCGCACCCCGGCGACGGCGTCGCCGTCGCGCAGCAGGCCGGTGACCTCCTCGCCGAGGTGGACGGCGGCGCCGGAGGCGGCCAGCAGCCGGGCCGCGGCCTGGGCGGGCTGGACCTGGGCGTCCTCGGGGTAGTGGAAGCCGCCGGCGAGGCCGGGGGCGAGGTGGGGTTCGAGGTCGTGCAGGGCGTCTGCGGGGACCTCGACGGCGCTCACCCCGGCGGCCCGCTGGCTGTCGGCGAAGCCGCGCAGGGCCTTGAGGGTGGTCTCGTCGGGCGCCACGACGAGACCGCCCTTGGGCTCGTACTCGGTCTCCGGTGGGAGGACCTCGGCGAGCTCGCGCCAGAGCCTCGTGGACAGCAGCGCGAGGTCGAGCTCGGGGCCCGGCTCCTTGTCGGAGACGAGCAGGTTGCCTTCCCCGGCACCGGTGGTGCCGCCGGCGACGGGGCCGCGGTCGACCACGGCCACGGAGAGTCCGGCGCGCGTGGCGTAGTACGCGCACGCCGCTCCTACGACGCCGGCGCCGACGATCACGGCGTCCAGTTCCAGGGGGTGTCTCTTGGGCACGACAGTAATATGTCACATTCTTCTGAGGCTTGGCTAGGCCGGACCGGGAGGCCCCCGGTCCGGCCCGGATGCGGCCCGATCAGCCGCGCAGCGGACCCTCGCAGCTGTAGCTGGAGGTCCCCGCCACCTTGTTGGACCAGATCTCCACCGGCCCGAAGGAGCAGTTCATGTCGGCCAGGTTGTTCGAGGCCGCGCCCGCCCGGTCGAGGAGGAAGTAGTCCACCGTCTCGGACATGTCCTTGAAGGTCTGGTCGGCGCTGCGCCAGTTCTTCAGGTTGGCCGTGATCCGGCCGGTACAGGTGAAGCGGCGCTTGCCGGGCTCGCCGTTCTCCACGCAGTCCGGGGTGTTGTACGTGGCCTGCGCGAAGGAGGACTTCACCGACGCCAGCGCCGAGTCCCGCAGCTGGTCGACCGGGGTGAAGGTGGTGTTGGGCACGAACAGCTGGTCGACCTTGGCGATCTGCGCGTCCAGGAAGCGGTCGTAGTCGCGCTGGAGGTAGCTGTCGGAGCCCATCCGGTGGCGCCAGGCGTCGAAGCCCGCCACGTCGTTCGCACGCAGGTAGCCGTACATCTCGCGCAGCAGCGAGGGCTTCTCGGTCCACAGGAACTCGAAGAACGTGCCGGCGTAGTTGTAGAAGCGGAAGCCGTCGCCGTCGTAGGTGGCGTGCAGCAGCTGGTCCACGCTCATCCGGGGGCCGCCGCCCGCGGTGTCGTTGATGATGCCCCGCACCAGGGACTTGCGCACGGCGATGCCGTTGTCGCGGGTGGCCCCGTCGAAGAACTCCGCGGTGCCCTCGTCCATGGCGGTGGTGCGGTCCGACTCGTACCAGGGGCCCTCGCCGAAGAAGCCGTGCACGGCGTAGCGGCCGTTGAGGTAGTGCGTGTACTCGTGGCGGAAGAGCTCTTCGAGGGTGAGCGTGGAGTCCTGCGGGACCCGGCGCTGGTAGGTGTAGAAGGTGGCGCCGTTCTCGATGTAGATGCCGCCGTTGTTGGTGCCCATGCCGGTCAGGATCGGGTGGTAGTTCTCGTAGTCGGCGCGGGAGGCGTACAGCACGATGTTCAGCGTGGTGTTGGGGTCGCCGGCCAGCGGCTGGTCGGTGCCGAGGACCCGGTGGTACTGCGCCTTGACCTGCTTGCTCGCGTAGTACAGCTGGTCGACCACGGACCGGGCGAGGCCGGTGCGGACCTTGATGGCGCCGTCGTCGTAGGTGTACGTGTACGGGAAGATCTGCTTCTCGATGTCCTCCTTGCACACCCCGTACGGCTTGCAGGCCTCGTAGAAGTTCAGCCAGGACACCACCTTCGCCCACTGCTCGCTGCCGTTGCCGAAGGTGGCCTTGACCGGCTCCAGCAGGGCGCCGAGGTCGGCGACGACCTGGTCGCGCAGCCCCTGGACCTGGCCGAAGCGGGCGTACTCGCTGAGCGCGTCGCGCGCCACCCAGCTGTTCGCGGTGCCCTTGAGGTGGCCGTACGCGCCGAAGGCCTTGAACGCGGCCCGGTAGCCGGGGTCGGCGGCGACCGCGGCGTGGAAGGCGGCGTCCTGGTTGCCCGGGTACACGCCCAGGTAGCTGACGGACAGGGCGGCCAGCGCCGCGCCGCCCCAGGCGGAGTCGCCGTGGGTCTGCGGGTGGGCCGGGTCCATGGTGGCCAGCACCTTCTGGATGAGGCCGAGCTGGTGCTGGCGCAGCCCCGGGGCGCTGGCGGCGTAGAGGGCCTCGCGCAGGGTGTTGGCGTTGGTGCGGGTGACGTCGAAGGTGCGGGCGGCGCCGCCGAAGTCGGCGACGGCCTGGCGCATGGCGGCGACCGTCGGGGCGTCGGTGACGTCGATCTCGTCGCGGGAGTAGTCGTGGTAGGCGACGGCGTGCAGGTAGGTGAACATCTCCTCCAGGTGGGAGGTGTTCTTGCCGTCGTGGGCGGCGGAGAGGCTCGATATGCGGCGGGAGACGGCCTGGACGTGCGCGTCGGACATGACGGGCGCCAGGCGCGCGTCCCAGGTCCAGATCAGTCCGCGCAGGCAGCCGTCGGCGAGGACGGCGGGGTCGGCGAGGAAGTCCGCGAACTGCTCCGGGTTCAGGCCGGTGATCCCGTCGAGGGTGCACGGGACGCCCGCGGCGACCCCGCGGACCCCGGCCGCGGTCGGGGTGGCCTGCCCGGCCTTGCGGCTCTCGCGCTTCTCGGCCTGCGGGGTGTCGACGGCGGCCGCCCGCGGCTCGGTGGCGCCGGGCACCCGGCCGCCGTCCTTGCCGGTGGCCCGGCCGCCGGGTGCGACCGCGGCGGCCGGGGTCTGCTCGGGCGCCGAGGCGAGGCGGTCCACCTCGTCGAAGGGGTTCGTGCCGGGCGCGGCGGGGGCAGCCGGGGCCGCGGGGCCCGCGAAGGTGGCCGGCACGGGGTTCTCGGCCGCCTGCGAGGTGGCCTGGCCGACCGAGGCCAGCAGGGTCACCGCGACGGCGGAGGCGAGGACGGAGGAACGCACAGCTCTGTGGTGGGACACCAAGGCTCCTGGTGGGGGAGGAAGTGGGGGGTGGTGCTGGTGCTGAACTGCACTGCGTCACGCGGCGTTTGACGGGGATTAACGGACCGGCGTGTGAGCTGTAACATAGTAATGTGAAATTGCACTGACAAGACCTGTGCGCCCCTCAGTTCTCGTCCATCCCTGGGAGCCTTGGTGACCGACACCGCCGCACGCCTGCACATCGGCAGCCACGACCTGCCGGTATCCCCCGAGTTGTCCCGCTTCATGGCGGGGGGCTGGGCCCCTTCCCCGCTCCCCGACAGCTCGCGGGTCCCCGCGTACGCCGTCACCCCGGCCCGGCGCGCACGGCTGTCGGCGCGGTTCCCCGGCGAGCGGCTGATCGTTCCGGCGGGCGAGCTCAAGGTCCGCTCCAACGACTGCGACTACCGCTTCCGCCCGCACAGCGCGTACGCCTGGCTGACCGGGCTCACCGGTGAGGACCAGGTCGGCCACGTCCTGGTGCTGGAGCCCTCCGGTCCGCACGGCCACGAGGCCGTGCTGTACCTGCGCCCCCGCTCGCAGCGCGCCGACGGCACCGAGGAGTTCTACCGGGACCGCCGCTACGGCGAGTTCTGGGTGGGCCGCCGCCCGGACCTGGCCGAGGCCGAGCGGCTGACCGGGATCCGCTGCGCGCACCTGGACGCCCTCGGCACCCCGGCCGGACGCAACGCCGCCGACGACGCCGAACTGGCCGCCGCCCTGGGCGAACTGCGGCTGGTCAAGGACGCCTGGGAGGTCGAGCAGCTCCAGCTGGCCGTCGACCACACCACGGCCGGCTTCGAGGACGTCGTCCGCTCGCTGCCGCGGGCGCTGGCCCACCCGCGCGGCGAGCGCTGGATCGAGGGCGTCTTCGGCCTGCGCGCCCGCGCCGAGGGCAACGGCACCGGCTACGACACCATCGCCGCGTCCGGGGCGCACGCCTGCGTGCTGCACTGGATCCGCAACGACGGCCGGCTGGACCCGCGCGACCTGCTCCTGCTGGACGCGGGGGTGGAGACCGACACCCTCTACACGGCGGACGTCACCCGCACCCTGCCGCTGTCCGGCCGCTTCTCCCCCGTCCAGCGCCAGGTCTACGAACTGGTCCTAGCCGCCCAGGAGGCGGGCATCGCGGCGCTGCGCCCCGGGGCCAGCTTCCGCGACTTCCACCGGGCCGGGATGCGGGTGATCGCCGAGGGCCTGGCCGAGTGGGGCGTGCTGAAGGACGCCGAGGGCGACCTGCACCGCCGGTACACCCTGTGCAGCAGCGGGCACATGCTCGGCCTGGACGTCCACGACTGCGCCAAGGCCCGCGCGCAGACGTACCTGGACGGCGTCCTGGAGGAGGGCCAGGTCCTCACCGTCGAGCCCGGCCTCTACCTCCAGCCCGACGACGAGACCCTGCCGGCGGAACTGCGCGGCATCGGGGTCCGCATCGAGGACGACCTGGTGATCACCGCGGACGGCGCCCGCCTGATGTCAGGCGCCCTGCCGCGGACGGTGGCGGGCATCGAGGAGTGGATGGGCACCCTGCTGGAGGGCTGAGCACCTCAGTCCAGCACCGCGATGCCGTCCAGTTCCACCAGCGCCTTCTCGTCCCACAGGCGGACCGCGCCGACGACGGCCATCGCCGGGTAGTCGCGGCCCGCCAGGCGCCGCCAGATCCGGCCGAGTTCGGGGGCGTGGTCGCGGTACGCGGCCACGTCCACGGCGTAGACGGTGACCCGGGCCAGGTCCGCCGGGGTGCCGCCGGCCGCGGCGAGGGCGGCCAGCAGGTTGGCCAGGGCCCGCTCGAACTGCTCCGGCAGGCCGTCCCCGACCACCGCCCCGGTCGCGTCCAGCGCGGTCTGCCCGGCCAGCAGCACCAACCGGGAGCCGGTGGCCGTCACGGCGTGGGAGAAGCCGGTGGGCGGGGAGAGCTCCGCCGGGTTGATCCGCTCCAGGCTCATCGCACGGGCTCCTTGTCCAAGCGGGCGTCCGCGAGGTCCAGGCGGCCGTCCTTGCGGTCCCCCTGGCCGTCCTTGCGGTCCACGTGGCGGTCCTTGCCGTCCCGGTGGCCGTCCTTGCCGTGCGGGTCGGCGTCCGTGCCGTGCGGGTCGGCGTCCGTGCGGTCCAGCGTGCGGTACAGGTCCTTGGCGATGACCGCGCGCTGCACCTCGCTGGCGCCCTCGTAGATCCGCGGGGCGCGCACCTCCCGGTACAGGTGCTCCAGCAGGTGCCCGCGTTCGAGGGCCCGGGCCCCGTGCAGCTGGACGGCGTGGTCGACGACGTACTGCGCGGTCTCGGTGGCCAGCAGCTTGGCCATGGCGGCGCGCCGCGGCACGTCCGGCGCGCCCTCGTCGTACGCCCCGGCCGCCGCGTAGACCAGCAGCCGGGCGGCCTCCACCCGGGTGGCCATCTCGGCGACCCGGTGCGCGACGGACTGGAGGTCGGCCAGCACCCCGCCGAACGCGCCCCGCCCGGCCGTGTGCCGGACGGTGGCCTCCAGCGCGGCCTGGGCCATGCCGACGGCGAACGCTCCGACGCTGGGCCGGAAGAGGTTGAGGGTGTCCATGGCGACGGCGAAGCCGCGGCCCGGCGCGCCGAGGACGTCCGCGGGGCCCACCCGTACGCCGTCGAAGGTGAGCGCGCCGATCGCGTGCGGGGAGAGCATCCGCAGGGGCCGTCCGGTCAGGCCCGCGCGGTCGGCGGGCACCAGGAAGGCGGTGATGCCCCGGGAGCCGGGCGCCTCACCCGTCCGGGCGAACACGGAGTAGAAATCCGCCTCCGGGGCGTTGGAGATCCAGCACTTCTCGCCGGTCAGCCGCCATCCGGCCCCGTCCGGCTCGGCGCGCAGCGCCAGCGCCCCCGCGTCCGAGCCGGCGTCCGGCTCGCTGAGCGCGAAGGCGGCCACGGCCCGTCCGGCGCGCACCTGGGGCAGCCACCGGGCCCGCTGGGCGTCGGTGCCGGCGCGCAGCACCGGGTGGGCGCCCAGGCCCTGCAGGGCCAGTGCCGTCTCGGCCTCGGTGCAGCCGTGGGCGAGCGACTCCCGCAGCAGGCACAGCTCCAGGGCGCCCGAGGTGAACAGCTTGTCCAGCAGGCCGAGTTCGCCGAGCAGGGCGAGCAGCGGCCGGTTGACCCGGCCGGGCTCGCCCCGCTCGGCCACGGGCCGCAGCCGCTGCGCGGCCAGGGCGCGCAGGTGGGCGCACCAGGCGGTCTGCTGGGGATCGAGCGCGAAACCGGGCATCCGAATGCCTCATTCCTCATCGCGTCTTATCGCGTCCAGTTGACTGTCGTCACGGTCACGATACGCTCCACTTGGCTTTCCCCAGCAGCGGCCGGGGGAATCCGCACGGCCGGCGCCACCCTCTCCCAGCCACCGCTGGGCGTACTCCCACCCCGGACCGTCGCAAGGGGGCGATCCCGCCTTGGAGCTCACGCCATCCGCCCATGTCGACACCTTCGCGCGTGACCACCTGCCACCGCCGCAGGCGTGGCCGCGGCTGCTGTGCGAACTGCCCGAGCTGGCCTATCCCGACCGGCTCAACTGCGGCTCCGAGCTGCTGGACGCCACCGTGGAGCGGTTCGGCCCCGCCCGGCCCGCCTTCCGGGACGCCTCCGGCGGCGTGTGGTCGTACGGCGAGCTGCGCGAACGGGTCGACGCCCTCGCCCACGTCCTGACCGAGGACCTCGGCGTGGTCCCCGGCAACCGGGTGCTGCTGCGCGGCCCGACCGGCCCGTGGCTGGCGGCCTGCTGGCTGGCGGTGATGAAGGCGGGGGCGGTCGCCGTCACCGTCCTGGACCGGGCCCGCGCCCAGGAGCTGGCCACGATGAGCGCGATCGCGCGGGTGAGCCACGCCGTGTGCCACGTCGCCGCCGTGGACGACCTGGTCAAGGCCGAGGTGCCGGGAATGAGCATCACCCCGTACGGCGGGGAGGACCCCGGGGACCTGCTGCGCCTGGCGCGCCGGCACGCCGGGCGGGCGTACCCGGCGGTGGCCACCGCCGCGGACGACGTGGCCCTGATCGCGTTCACCTCGGGCACCACGGGCCGGCCCAAGGGCTGCATGCACTTCCACCGGGACGTGCTGGCGATCGCCGACACCTTCTCCCGGCACGTGCTGCGCCCCGTGCCCGACGACGTCTTCGCCGGGAGCCCGCCGCTCGGCTTCACCTTCGGGCTGGGCGGTCTGGTGGTGTTCCCGCTGCGGGCCGGCGCGTGCGCGCTGCTGCTGGAGCAGGCCGGTCCGCGGCAGCTGCTGCCGGCGGTGGGCCGGCACCGGGTGTCGGTGCTGTTCACCGCGCCCACCGCCTACCGCACGATGCTCGACGAGCTGGCCTCGCACCCCTACGAGGGCTACGACCTCTCCTCGCTGCGCCGCTGCGTCTCGGCGGGCGAGAACCTGCCGGCGGCCACCTGGCAGGCCTGGTACCGCAGCACCGGGTTGCGGATCATCAACGGGATCGGCGCCACCGAGCTGCTGCACATCTTCATCTCCGCCGCCGACGAGGAGATCCGCCCCGGCACCACCGGCCGGGCGGTCCCCGGGTGGCAGGCCCGGGTCGTGGACGGCAACGGCCGCCCGGTGCCGGACGGGGAGCAGGGGCTGCTGGCCGTGCGCGGCCCGGTGGGCTGCCGCTACCTGGCCGACCCGCGGCAGGGCGACTACGTGCGCGACGGCTGGAACCTGACCGGCGACACCTACGTCCGCGACGCCGACGGGTACTTCCGCTACGTCGCCCGCGCCGACGACATGATCATCTCGGCGGGCTACAACATCGCCGGCCCCGAGGTCGAGGAGGCCCTGCTGCGCCACCCGGACGTGCTGGAGGCGGCCGTGGTGGGCCGGCCGGACGAGCGGCGCGGCCAGATCGTGGTGGCGTACACCGTGCTGCGGGAGGGCGCGCGGACCACCGAGGACGAGCTGCGGGCCTTCATGCGGGCGGAGCTGGCGCCGTACAAGTGTCCCCGGGTGTTCGTCTTCCCGGAGGCCCTGCCCCGCACGGCGACCGGGAAACTGCAACGGTTCCGGCTGCGCGATCTAGAGTGAGCGTGTGGCCGAGCAGCACACCCCGCGTTCCCTGATCGTCACCTTCTACGGCGCCTACGGACGCGCCTTCGACGGGCCGGTACCGGTGTCCGCGCTGGTCCGCCTGCTGGGCGCGGCCGGTGTGGACGCCCCGTCGGTGCGCTCGTCGGTGTCCCGCCTCAAGCGCCGCGGCTTCCTGCTGCCCGCCCGGGACCCCGGCGGGCAGGCGGCGTACGCGCTGTCGGCGGAGGCCCACCAGCTGCTGCGGGACGGCGACCGGCGGATCTACGCGCCGCCGGTCCGGCCCACGGACGCCTGGCTGCTGGCGGTGTTCTCCGTGCCGGAACAGGAACGCAGCAAGCGGCACCTGCTGCGCTCGCGGCTGGCCCGGCTGGGCTTCGGCACCGCCGCGCCGGGCGTGTGGATCGCGCCCGCCCGGCTGTACGAGGAGACCCGGCACACCCTGGAGCGGCTCCGGCTGACCGGGTACGTGGAGCTGTTCCGCGGCGACCACCTGGGCTTCACGCCGACCGCCGAGTCGGTGGCGCGCTGGTGGGACCTGACGGCCCTGGCCAAGCAGCACGAGCAGTTCCTCGACCTGCACGAGCCGGTGCTGCGCGGCTGGCGGTCCGGTGCCCGCGCGGGCGGCCCGGAGGCCGCCTACCGGGACTACCTGCTGGCCCTGGACACCTGGCGGCACCTGCCCTACGCCGACCCGGGCCTGCCGCCGGAACTGCTGCCCTCGGACTGGCCGGGCGAGCGCTCGGCGGCCGTCTTCGCCGAACTCCACACCCGCCTGCACCCCCTCGGCGCGGCCTTCGCCGCCGGCTGACCCCACCCGCCGGGCCCGGCGTCGCGCCCGGCGTCGTGGCCGCCTCGCGCCCGGTGCCGGGCCGCCGTCAGCCCTTGCCGGTCGGGGGGCGGCGGCTGCCGGCCCGGTAGGGGGCCGGCCAGGGCGCGGCCGGACCCTCGTAGCCCTGTTCGGCGGCGGCGTGCAGGGTCCAGTGCGGGTCGTACAGGTGCGGGCGGGCCAGGGCGCACAGGTCGGCGCGTCCGGCCAGCAGCAGGGAGTTGACGTCGTCCCAGGAGGAGATCGCGCCGACGGCGACGACCGGGACGCCGAGCACGTTGCGGATCCGGTCGGCGTAGGGGGTCTGGTAGGAGCGGCCGAACTCGGGGGCCTCGTCGGCGACGACCTGGCCGGTGGAGACGTCGATGGCGTCGGCGCCGTGGTCGGCGAAGGCGGCCGCGACGGCGAGCGCGTCCTCCTCGGTGAGGCCGCCGGGCGCCCAGTCGGTGGCGGAGATCCGCACCGTCATCGGACGCTCCTGCGGCCAGACGGCCCGCACGGCGTCGAAGACCTCCAGGGGGAAGCGCAGCCGCCCGGCCAGGCTGCCGCCGTAGGCGTCCTCGCGGTGGTTGGTCAGCGGGGACAGGAACGAGGACAGCAGGTAGCCGTGCGCGCAGTGCAGCTCCAGCAGGTCGAAGCCGCAGTCGGCGGCGCGGGCCGCGGCCTCGGTGAACTGCGTACGGATCCGGGCCAGGCCGGCGGTGTCCAGGGCCTGCGGGACCTGGGAGCGGCCGGGCAGGTAGGGCAGGGCGGACGGGGCCACCAGCGGCCAGTTGCCCTCGGGCAGCGGTTCGTCCATGCCCTCCCACATGCGCCGGGTGGAGCCCTTGCGCCCGCTGTGGCCGAGCTGCACGCCGAGGGCCGTGCCGGGGGCCTGGGCGTGCACGAAACCGGTGATGCGCCGCCAGGCGGCGGCCTGCTCGTCGCTCCACAGCCCGGCGCAGCCGGGCGTGATCCGGCCCTCGGCCGAGACGCAGACCATCTCGGTCATGACCAGGCCGGCCCCGCCCAGCGCCCGGGCGCCCAGATGGACCAGGTGGAAGTCGCCGGGGACGCCGTCCTCGGCGCTGTACATGTCCATCGGGGAGACCACCACCCGGTTGCGCAGGGTCAGTCCGCGCAGCCGGTACGGGGTGAACATGGGCGGGGTCGTCCCGTCGGGGCAGCCGAAGTCGCGTTCGACGGTGCGGGTGAAGCGGGGGTCGCGCAGGCGCAGGTTGTCGTGGGTGACCCGGCGGCTGCGGGTGAGCAGGTTGAAGGCGAACTGCCGCGGCGGCTGGTCGACGTAGCCGGTGAGTTCCTCGAACCAGCGCATGCTGGCGGCGGCGGCGCGCTGGGTGGAGGCGACGGCGGGCCGGCGGGCCGCCTCGTACGCCGCCAGGGCGGTGGGCACGTCGGGTTCCTGCGCCAGGGCCTCGGCCAGGGCGAGGGCGTCCTCGACGGCGAGTTTGGTGCCCGAGCCGATGGAGAAGTGCGCGGTGTGGGCGGCGTCGCCGAGCAGCACCAGGTTGCCGTCCGACCAGCGCTCGTTGACGACCGTGCGGAAGGCGGTCCAGGTGGAGCGGTTGCCGGACAGCTCGCGGCCGCGCAGGGCCTCGCTGAAGCGTTTGGCGCACCGGGCCGCGGACTCGGCCTCGTCGCACAGGTCCAGGCCGGCCGCCCGCCACACCTCCTCGCGCATCTCGACGATGACCGTGGAGGCGCCGGAGCCGTCGCCGGGGCGGGCGTAGGGGTAGCCGTGCAGCTGCATGACGCCGTGCTCGGTCTCGGCGACCTCGAACCGGAAGGCGTCGAAGGCGAAGTCGGCGGACAGCCAGATGTACCGGCACCGCCCCGTGGTCACCGTCGGCCGGAACACCTCGGCGTACGCGGCGCGGACCGGGCTGTGCACCCCGTCGGCGGCCACCACCAGGTCGTGGTCCTGCCGCAGCCGGTCGGCGGCCGGCGCCTCGGTGCGAAAGCGCAGGGTCACGCCGAGCTCCGCGCAGCGGGCGTGCAGGACCGCCAGGAGGCGGCGGCGGCCGAGGGCGGCGAAGCCGTGGCCGCCGGAGGTCAGCACCCGGCCCCGGTGCACGACGTCGATGTCGTCCCAGCGGACGAACTCCCGCTGGAGGGCGGCGTACACGGCGGCGTCGGCCCGCTCGATGCCGCCGAGGGTCTCGTCGGAGAGCACCACGCCGAACCCGAAGGTGTCGTCGGGGGCGTTGCGCTCCCACACCTCGACGGTGTGGCCCTGCCGCGCCAGCAGGGCGGCGGCGTACAGTCCCCCGGGTCCCCCGCCGGCGACGGCGACGCGCACGGCGCTACCTCCCGGTCCAGCGGGGCGCGCGTTTGGCGGTGAACGCCGCGTGGAACTCGGCGTAGTCCCGGCCGTGCATCAGCAGGGCCTGGGTGTTGGCGTCCAGCTCCACCGCGGCGGCCATCGGCATGTCCAGCTCCGCGGTGAGCAGCGCCTTGGTCTGGGCGTAGGCCAGGGCCGGTCCGGCGGCCAGCTGTTCGGCCAGCTCCCGGGCCCGGGCCTCGGCCTTGCCCTCCTCGGTGAGCTCGCTGAGCAGCCCGATCCGCTCGGCCTCGGCGGCGCGCACCGGCTCGCCGAGCATCAGCAGCCGGGTGGCGTGGCCGAGTCCGACGACGCGGGGCAGGAGGTAGGCGGCGCCCATGTCGCCGCCGGACAGGCCCACCCGGGTGAAGAGGAAGGCGAACCGGGCGGTGGGGTCGGCGATGCGGAAGTCGGCGGCGAGCGCGAGGACCGCGCCGGCGCCGGCGGCCACGCCGTGGACGGCGGCGATCACCGGGAACGGGGCCTCGCGGACGGCCCGGACCACCTGGCCGGTCATCCGGTTGAAGTCGAGGAGCTGCGCGGGGTCCATGGCGAGGGTGGCGCCGATGATCTCGTCCACGTCGCCGCCGGAGCAGAAGCCGCGCCCTTCGCCGCCGAGGACCAGGGCGCGCACGGAGCGCTCCCGGGAGAGTTCGGCGAGCAGATCGCGCAGGTCGGCGTAGGCGCCGAAGGTGAGCGCGTTGAGCTTCTCGGGGCGGTCGAGGGTGACGGTGGCCACGCCGTCCTGCCGGGTCACCCGGAGGTGACGCCACCGTTCGGTGCCTGCTGCGGAACCAAGGAAGGGGCTCACGGAACCGACGGTATCACCGCCTTGTGACTGTCGTCACCGATACGCAACACGCGTCGGTGGCGGCGGGCGGGGCGGTGGCGGCCGAAGGTCCCGGCCGCCACCGGCCCTGGGGCCCGGCGCCGTACGCCGGGGTGCCCTACGGCGGCCCGGGGGCCCTCCGTATGGTTGAAGTTGAATCCGGGATCTTCTCCCGCTCCCCCTGGCCCAGCCCTACGACGCCGGAATCGGACGGAACCGCCATGTCGGACACCGCAGCCTGGCGGATCACCCTGCCGCACTCCACCGCCGCCGTGCCGATGGCCCGCGCCCTGGTCCGTACCGCCCTGGCCGAGGCCGGCGCGCCGGCCGACTGCGACACGGCCGAACTGCTGACGGCGGAGCTGGTGGCCAACGCGGTGGAGCACACCGGCGGCGCGGGCCGCATCGAGCTGGTGGTCCGGCTGCGGGCGCACGGCTGCGAGATCGAGGTCCACGACGGAGACCCGCGGCCGCCGGGCGATCTCGTGCGCCGGCCCGAGGCGCAGGTCCCCGACGTCTGGCAGGAGCACGGGCGCGGCCTGCTGCTGCTGCGCACCCTCAGCTCGGCGTGCGGCCACCGGGCCACGGCGACGGGCAAGGCGGTGTGGTTCACCCTCGCCGCGCGGCTCGCCGCGGTGTGAGGCGCGCCCTCCCGCCGGACGTATGACTATGCGTCGGCCCGGGCGGGGGACGGCTGGGCCAGGGTGGCGACGAGCACGGCCTTGATGGTGTGCAGCCGGTTCTCGGCCTCGTCGAAGACGACCGAGTGCGCGGACTCGAACACCTCGTCGGTGACCTCCAGCGACTCCAGGCCGTGCCGGGCGTGGATCTCCCGGCCGACCTGGGTGCCCAGGTCGTGGAAGGCCGGCAGGCAGTGCAGGAACTTCACGTCCGGGTTGCCGGTGGCCCGCAGCACGTCCATCGTGACGGCGTACGGCGCCAGCGCCTCGATCCGCTCGTCCCAGACCTCCTTGGGCTCGCCCATGGAGACCCAGACGTCGGTGGCGACGAAGTCGGCCTGGGCGACGCCCTCGGCGACGTCCTCGGTCAGCGTGATCCGCGCGCCGCTGGCCGCGGCGAGCTCGCGCGCCCTGGCCACGACGGGGTCGGCCGGCCAGTAGGCCCGCGGCGCCACGATCCGCACGTCCATGCCGAGCAGGGCGCCGGTGACCAGGTAGGAGTTGCCCATGTTGAAGCGGGCGTCCCCGAGGTAGGCGAAGGCGATCCGCTCCAGGGGCTTGGCGCAGTGCTCGGTCATGGTGAGCACGTCGGCCAGCATCTGGGTGGGGTGCCAGTCGTCGGTCAGCCCGTTGAAGACGGGCACGCCGGACCACGCGGCGAGCTGTTCGACGGTCTCCTGGCTGTCGCCGCGGTACTCGATGCCGTCGAACATCCGGCCCAGCACCCGCGCGGTGTCCTTGACCGACTCCTTGTGGCCCATCTGCGAGCCGGTGGGGTCGAGGTAGGTGGTGGTCGCGCCCTGGTCGGCGGCGGCGACCTCGAACGCGCAGCGGGTGCGCGTCGAGGTCTTCTCGAAGATCAGCGCGATCGTGCGACCCTGGAGCAGGCGCTGCTCGGTGCCCGCCCGCTTGGCCGCCTTGAGCTCGGCGGCGAGCTCGACCAGGCCGCGGAACTCGGCGGCGGTGAAGTCGAGCTCCTTGAGAAAACTGCGGCCGACGAGGTCGGTGGGCATGGGACGCTCCAGGGTCGCACGGACGGGGAATGCTGGAAGTCTATACGATAGACTGCATCGCTATACAGACTGGTGTGTCCCCCGCCCCCGCACGGGCCTCCGCCGCGCCCCGCCGGGCCCCCGGCCCGCTCAGGCCGCGTCCCGCTCGACCGGACAGCTCATGCAGCGCGGCCCGCCCCGGCCCCGCCCCAGCTCGCTCCCCGGGATCTCGATCACCTCGATGCCCTCCTTGCGCAGATGGGTGTTGGTGGTGACGTTCCGCTCGTAGGCCACGACCACGCCCGGCTCCACCGCCAGCACGTTGCAGCCGTCGTCCCACTGCTCCCGCTCCGCCGAGTGCACGTCCTGGGTGGCGGTGAGCACCCGCAGCGCGTCGAGGCCGAGGGCGGCGGCGATGGCCCGGTTCATGTGCTCGGGCGGGTGGTCGGTGACCTTCAGCTCCTGGGCGTCGTCACCCGGCTCGATGGTGTACGAGCGCAGCATGCCCAGGCCCGCGTACTGGATGAAGGTGTCCGCGTCGACCATCGTCATCACCGTGTCCAGGTGCATGAACGCCCGCCGCTTGGGCATGTCCAGGGCCACGATCGCGCGCGCCGAACCGGCCGCGAACAGGCCGCGCGCCAGCATCTCCACCGCCTGCGGCGTGGTGCGCTCGCTCATCCCGATCAGCACCGCGCCGTTGCCGATGACCAGGACGTCGCCGCCCTCGATGGTGGAGGGGTAGTCGGCCTGGCCCTGGGACCAGTAGTGGAAGGCGCCGGAGGCGGTGAACAGCGGGTGGTGCCGGTAGATCGCCTCGAAATGGACGGTCTCGCGCTGCCGGGCCGGCCAGCGCATCGCGTTGATGGACACCCCGTCGTAGATCCAGGCGGAGGTGTCACGGGTGAACAGGTGGTTCGGCAGCGGCCCCAGCAGGAAGCCGTCCAGCTCCAGGGCGTGGAAGCGGACCGAGACCGGTTCGCTGTGCCGCTCCAGGAACTCCCGCTTCGTCATCCCGCCCACCAGGGCCTCGGCCAGCTCGTCCGACGGCAGGGCGTCGAAGACCGCCCGGAGGTGGTCGGTGGCGAGCGGGCCGTACTCCTTCTCGTCGAACACCCGGTCCAGCACCAGATGTCTGGCCTCGGGGATGTCGAGGGCCTCGCGCAGCAGATCGCCGAAGAGGTGCACCGCCACCCCGCGGTCGCGCAGGACGTCGGCGAAGCCGTCGTGCTCCTGGCGGGCCCGGCGCACCCACAGGACGTCGTCGAAGAGCAGCGCGTCCTTGTTGCTGGGGGTGAGCCGCTTCAGCTCCAGGTCGGGTCGGTGGAGAATGACGCGGCGAAGCCGCCCGGTCTCGGAATCGACATGGAATCCCATGACGTACACGTTCGCAGACCGGACGGCTTTTTGAGGGGCCCGGGGACCGCTCCCGGCCTCAGCGCAGTCCGAGCAGCGCCGACGGCGCGCCCGTCAGCTCCGGGGTGACGATGCCGAGCTTGGGCTCGGCCAGGTCCGGCAGCCCGTAGTTGGCCGGGTTGGGCGCCGTCAGCGGCAGGCCGAGCACCGCCGCCGGGCCGTGCGCGCGCATCGTGGTGGCCGGGGTCTCCAGCGCGCCCTCGCCGTCGGTCTCCTTGCTGCCCAGCAGGTTCGGCACCGGCGAGGTGATGCCGGTGGCGCCGAGCTCCGCCCCGAGCGGCACCGAGGGCAGCAGCGGGGTGGGCAGCAGCTCGCCCGTGTGGAAGGTCGGCGCCTGCGGCGCCCCCACCACCGGCACCGGCACCGCGGTGGCCACGCGCGGGGCGTCCAGGCCCAGCGAGCTCTCGACGGCGTCGAGCGGCACCCCCACCGGGACCGTGGAGGCCGCGGCCGGGGCCGCCGCTCCCGCCGCGGCCATACAGGTCATGAGCGCCGCAATGCTTCCGCGCGCGGTCATCTTCATATCTGACGTTCCGTCCTTCCGTGGGTCACGTACACTCCGCTGCCCTGGAAGAACGATCCCGCGCGCCGCTGGTCACCGCGCCGGTGGCCGCGGCGGTCCCGTCACAGCCTCGGGTCGACCGGCTCCGACTCCAGGGCGAGGACCGCGAAGACGGCCTCGTGCACCCGCCACAGCGGTTCGCCGTCCGCCAGCCGGTCCAGCGCCTCCAGCCCGAGCGCGTACTCGCGCAGGGCGAGCGAGCGCTTGTGCCCCAGGTGCCGTTCGCGCAGCCGCTCCAGGTGCTGCGGACGGGTGTACTCCGGGCCGTAGACGATCCGCAGGTACTCCCGTCCGCGCACCTTGACGCCCGGCTGGACCAGCCCCCGGCCGCCGCCGCGGACGTAGGCCCCGAGCGGCTTGACGACCATGCCCTCGCCGCCGGCGCCGGTCAGCTCCAGCCACCAGTCGGTGCCCGCGCGGACCGAGTCGGCGTCGGTGGTGTCGACGAGGATCCGCCCGGTCCGGCGCAGCAGCCCCGTGCCGGCCCGCTCGTCGGCCTCGACCAGCCGGTCCAGCCAGGCCAGTTGCCGGTCGTGCGGGACCGCGGCGAGGCTGCGGCCCGCCACCGCGAGCAGCTGGAACGGCGCGAACCGTACGCCGTCGAGCCCCTCGGTGGTCCAGCAGTAGCGCCGGTAGGCCTCGGTGAACGCGGCCGCGTCGGCGGCCCGGTCCCGCTGGCGTGCCAGCAGGCCCCCGGTGTCCACCCCGCGGGCCTCGGCGGCCTCCAGGGCGGCCAGCGCGCGCGGGAAGACCGCCCGGGAGGCGGCGCCCACGGCGGCGTACTGGTGGCGCAGCAGTCCGGTGGACTTCAGCGACCACGGCAGCAGTTCGCCGTCCAGGAGCAGCCAGTCCGTCTCCAGCTCGTCCCACAGCCCGGCGCCGGTGACGGCCGCCCGGATCCGGTCGAGGACCTCCTCGGTGACGGCCGGGTCGTCGAAGAAGGCCCGACCGGTCCGGGTGTAGAGCGACCCGGTCGGCCCGTCGGCCACGCCGAACCGCTCCCGGGCGGCACCGGCGTCCTTGCACAGCAGGACCACGGCACGCGAGCCCATGTGCTTCTCCTCGCACACCACCTGCGCGACGCCGTCGGCCCGGTACTGGGCGAAGGCCTCGGCCGGGTGCTCCAGCCAGCCGTCCTCCTTCGAGGCGGCGGTGGGCGCCATGGTCGGCGGCAGGTACGGCACCAGGCGCGGGTCGACCGCGAAGCGGCTCATCACCTCCAGCGCGGCGGCCGCGTTCTCCTCGCGCACCGCGACCGCCCCCAGGTGCCGGGTCTCCACGACCCGGCGCCCGTGCACGTCGGACAGGTCCAGCGGCCGGCCCTGGTGACCGCCCGGCGCCGCCGCTCCCAGCGGCTTGACCGGCTCGTACCAGACGCGCTCGGCCGGTACGTCGACCAGCTCGCGCTCGGGCCAGCGCAGCGCGGTCATCCGCCCGCCGAACACGCACCCGGTGTCCAGGCAGAGGGTGTTGTTGATCCACGAGGTGGTCGGCACCGGTGTGTGGCCGTAGACGACGGCCGCCTTGCCCCGGTACTCCTCCGCCCACGGGTAGCGCACGGGCAGCCCGAACTCGTCGGTCTCGCCGGTGGTGTCGCCGTAGAGGGCGTGCGAGCGGACCCGGCCGGAGGTGCGTCCGTGGTACTTCTCGGGGAGGCCGGCGTGGCAGACCACCAGCTTGCCGCCGTCGAGGAGGTAGTGGCTGACCAGGCCGTCGATGAAGGCCCTGACCTCGGCCGCGAACGCCTCGTCCTCGCGCGCCAGCTGCTCCACCGTCTCCGCCAGACCGTGGGTCAGCTGGACCTTGCGGCCGGCGAGGTGGCGGCCCAGCTTGTTCTCGTGGTTGCCCGGGACGCACAGCGCGTGGCCGGCCTTGACCATGCCCATGACGCGGCGCAGCACCCCGGGGCTGTCCGGGCCCCGGTCGACCAGGTCCCCGACGAAGACCGCGGTGCGGCCCTCGGGGTGGACCCCGTCGACGTAGCCGAGCCGGGTCAGCAGGCTCTCCAGCTCCGAGGAGCAGCCGTGCACGTCACCGATGATGTCGAAGGGGCCGGTGAGGTGGCGCAGGTCGTTGAACCGCCGCTCCCGCACGATCTCGACCGCGTCGATCTCGGCGACGTCGCGCAGCACGTGCACCTTGCGGAACCCCTCGCGCTCCAGGCCGCGCAGGGAGCGGCGCAGTTCGCGGCGGTGCCGCTGGACGACGTGCCGGGGCAGCCCGGCGCGGTCGGGGCGCAGGGCGTTGCGGGCGGCGCAGACCTGCTCGGGCACGTCGAGGACGATCGCGACCGGCAGGACGTCGTGCTCGCGGGCCAGCCGGACCAGCTGGCGGCGGGCCTCGGACTGCACGTTGGTGGCGTCGACGACGGTGAGGCGGCCGGCGGCCAGGCGCTTGCCGGCGATGTGGTGCAGGACGTCGAAGGCGTCCTTGCTGGCGCTCTGGTCGTTCTCGTCGTCGGCGACCAGGCCCCGGCAGAAGTCGGAGGAGAGCACCTCGGTGGGCCGGAAGTGCTTGCGGGCGAAGGTGGACTTGCCGGAGCCGGTGGCCCCGACGAGGACCACGAGGGACAGGTCCGGGACGGGCAGGGTCCGCGGGGTCGGTGCGGTGGTCATGCGGTCTCGCCCTCCTCCGGGCTGTCGGTGGTGCGGGGGGTGTCGTCGGTGCCGACGAGCTGGAACACGGCCAGCTGGGTGGGCGGTCCCACCTCGGGGTCGTCGTCCCCGACGGCCTCGAACCGGACGGTGTAGCCGTGGCGTCCGGCCGCCTCCCGCGCCCAGGTGCGGAACTCCTCGCGGGTCCACTCGAAGCGGTGGTCGCCGTGCCGGACGTGCCCGGCGGGCAGGCTCGCCCAGCGCACGTTGTACTCGACGTTGGGTGTCGTCACGACCACCGTACGGGGACGCGCCGCGCCGAGGACGGCGTACTCCAGCGCGGGCAGCCGGGGCAGGTCCAGGTGCTCGATCACCTCGCTGAGCACGGCCGCGTCGTAGCCGGTCAGCCGCTTGTCGGTGTACGTCAGCGAGCCCTGGAGCAGCCGGACCCGGGAGCTGAGGCGTTCGCCCATGCGGTCCAGGCGCAGCCGCCGCGCCGCCGCGGTCAGGGCGCGCACGGACACGTCCACGCCGACGACCTCGGTGAACGCCGGCTCCTTGAGCAGCGCCTGCACCAGCTGGCCCTGGCCGCAGCCGAGGTCGAGGACCCGGCGGGCGCCGCAGGCGCGCAGCACGCCGAGGATCGCCTCGCGGCGCTGCACCGCCAGCGGGACCGGCCGGGCCGCGCCGGCGCCGGGCTCCGCAGCGTCGTCCGGCGTGGCCCCGCCCGGGTCCTCCACGGCGGTGTCGAGGCCCTCCACGGCGCCGCCCGGGTCCTCCACGGCGGTGTCCAGGTCCTCGACGGCGCCGTCCAGGTCCTCGACGGCGTTGTCGAGGTCCTCGGCCTCGCTGTCGTCGGCCTCGGCGAGCCGGGCGAGTTCCAGGCGGCTCATGGCGTCCTCGGTCAGGGACCGGCGGCGCGCCAGGTAGCGCTCGGTGATCGTGCGGTGCTCGGGGTGCCCGGCCAGCCAGCCGTCGCCGGCCCGCAGCAGCTTGTCGACCTCGTCCGGCGCCACCCAGTAGTGCTTGGCGTCGTCGAGGACCGGCAGCAGGACGTAGAGCTGGCGCAGCGCGTCGGCCAGGCGCAGCTCGCCCTCCAGGACCAGGCGGACGTAGCGGGAGTCGCCCCAGTGCGGGAACCGCTCGTCCAGCGGCACCGGCTCGGCCTGGACGCGGGTCCAGCCGAGCGGTCCGAACAGCCGGTGGACCAGGTCGGCCCCGCCGCGCGCCGGGAGCGCCGGGATCTCGACGCGCAGCGGCAGCGCCCGCTCCGGCAGCTCGGGCCGGGCGGCGCACCGCCCCTTCAGGGCGGTGCCGAAGACGGCGCCGAGGGCGACGGCCAGCAGCGAGGAGGCCGCGTACGGCCGGTCGTTGACGTACTGGGCCAGCGCCCCGTCCGGTGCGCCGCCGCGTCCCTTGCCCCTCCCGCGCCGGACCAGCGCGACCGGGTCCACCTCCAGCAGCAGCGCCGCCGTGCAGCGCTGCTCGTCCGCCTCGGGGTAGAGCACATGGGCGGTGCCGTAGGACGTGGTGAACGCCTGGGCCTTGCCGGGGTGCTTGTGCAGCAGGAATCCCAGGTCGGTCGCGGGTCGGTCAGGGGTACCGGTGGTGGAGATCGTCAGGAACACACGGTCGATTATGGGCACGGGGGCCGCTCGGCCCCTCCGATTTTTCCGGCACCGTCCCGGGCCCCCGCGGACCCCCGCCACGGCCCGGCACCGGCCCGGCACCCCCGCGCCCGCCATCCGCCCCCTACGCCGCAGCGGCCAGGCCTCGGATCCGGTCCGGGCCGACCCGGCAGCAGCCGCCGACCAGCTGGGCCCCGGCCCGCTGCCAGGCGGCGACGGGCCAGGGCTCGGGGTGGTCGGGGGCGCGCCAGGTGCGGGTGGGGGCGTCCCAGACGGAGCCGTCGTTGGGGTAGGCCAGCAGGGGTTTGTCCGTCACCGCGGCGGCGGCCGTGAGGGCGGGCAGGACGTCGGCCGGGGCGCAGCAGTTGACGCCGACGGCGACGATCTCCGGGACCTGCGCGGCCAGCGCGAAGGCCCCGGCGAGGTCCTGCCCGGCCCGGGTCCGGCCGGCCTCCACGGTGTACGACAGCCAGGCCGGCACGCCGGTCCCGGCCAGCAGGCCGAGCAGGGCCTCGGCCTCGTCGGTGTCCGGGACGGTCTCCAGGGCCAGGACGTCCGGCCCGGCCGCCACCAGCGCCTCGATCCGGGGCCGGTGGAAGGCCGCCAGGTCGCGCACGGCCAGCCCGTAGCGGCCGCGGTACTCCGAGCCGTCGGCCAGCGTCGCCCCGTACGGCCCGACGGAGGCGGCGACCCACACCTCGTGGGCGACGGCCCGGGCGGCGCGGTCCGCGAGCTCCACGCTGCGCCGGAGCAGGTCCGTGGTCGCTGCCCGGTCGTGGCCGTGGCGGGCGAAGGCGGCGTAGTCGACCTGGTAGGAGGCGGTGATCAGCACCTCGGCCCCGGCCCGGGCGTAGGCGGTGTGGGCCGCCTCCACCTGGTCCGGCCGCTCGGCGAGGACCCGGCCCGACCACAGGGCGCCGGAGAGGTCGCAGCCCTGGTCGGCGAGCTGGTTGCTCAGCCCTCCGTCGAGGACCACGGTGCGGTGCTCCAGGGCGGCCGCGAGCGGGCCGGACGCGCGGGTCATCGAGGTCCTCCTCAGCCGAGCTGCGTCATCACCCGGGAGGCGATGAGCTCCAGGTGGTCCAGGTCGTGCAGGTCGAGGACCTGGAGGTAGATCCGGGAGGAGCCGACGGCCCCGTAGGTGCCGATCTTCTCGACGACCTCGGCCGGGGAGCCGGCCAGGCCGTTGGCCTTGAGCTCGTCCACGTCGCGGCCGACGGCCCCGGCCCGGCGGGCGACCTCGGCGTCGTCCTTGCCGACGCAGACCACCAGGGCGTTGGAGTAGACGAGGTCGTCGGCCTTGCGGCCGGCCTCCTCGGCGGCCTTGCGGACCCTGCCGAACTGCCGTGCGCTGTCGGTGACCGACGCGAAGGGCATGTTGAACTCGTCGGCGTAGCGCGCCGCCAGCTCGGGGGTGCGGCGGGCGCCGTGGCCGCCGACCAGGACCGGCACCTTGGCCTGGGCCGGCTTGGGCAGTGCCGGCGAGTCCTTGAGCTGGTAGAACCGCCCGTCGAAGTCGAAGGTCCGGCCGGGTTCGGTGGCCCACAGGCCGGTGACGATCGCCAGCTGCTCCTCCAGGCGGGCGATCCGCGCCGGCGGGAACGGGATGCCGTACGCCAGGTGCTCCTCCTCGAACCACCCCGCGCCCAGGCCCAGTTCGATCCGGCCGCCGGACATCTGGTCGACCTGGGCGACCTGGACGGCGAGCACGCCGGGCAGCCGGAAGGTGCCGGCGGTCATGAGGGTGCCGAGCCGGATCCGGCGGGTCTCGCGGGCCAGGCCCGCGAGGGTGATCCAGGCGTCGGTGGGTCCGGGCAGACCGTCGGCCGAGCCCATCTTGAGGTAGTGGTCGGAGCGGAAGAACGCATCGAAGCCGAGGTCCTCGGTGGCCTTGGCGACGGTCAGCAGGGTGTCGTAGCTCGCGCCCTGCTGGGGCTCGGTGAAAATGCGAAGATCCATGCCCTCATCCTGCCTCCCCGGGCCGCCGCCGGCAGGAGCCCCCACCGCGCCCCGGCAGAGTGAATCTTCGTCAACCGCGCGGGCCGCCCGCCGCGCGGCCAGTGACCAGCCCGGACGGCACTCGTTGGCTCGGACGGAGCCGGACCGCCCGGCCCGCGTGCCGGCGGCCCGTCGCCGGTGCGTCCACCGTCCCCTTCCGCGCCCGCGGGAGGGCCGGGCCCGAGGAGGCCGCCATGTCCCAGGAGTCCGTGCCCGAGCACACCGGACTGGAGCCCGCCGTACCCGCGCAGAGCGGCGCGCCGAAAGGACTCCTCCAGCAGATGGAAGAGCTGATGGCCGCGCTCAACGCCGACCTGTCCCAGCTCGACGCCGACCTCCAGTCGTCCTCGGCGGCCTCGGCGTCCTCCCCCGCCACCACGGCCTCCCCGGCACCCGCGTCGTCGCCGTACGCGCCGGCGTCGCCGGAGCGCTCCGCGGACGGCGGTCGCACCGCTCCCCGCTCCTGGTGACCCCGGGGGTCCCGTCGCACGCGACGGGACCCCCGGTCCGCCGTCAGGCGACGCCCGAGGCCGAGCCCCGTTCCCGTACGGCCAGCCGGCGCAGCATCGCCCGGACCCGGTCGCTGGACTCGTCGGCCGCGTCGATCGACTCTATGCACTGCCAGTACAGGCCCTCGTCGTCCGTGGCGCACGCGACCCCGACCAGCGCTATCCCCACCTCGCCGAGCAGGGCCTGGAGCCCCAGCAGGGCCTGGCGGACGTCCGACACCTGGGTCAGCTGCGCCGCCCGGGGTGGATACGCCGGCGGTCTTCCCTCCCCCCGTACGGCCGCGCGGTCGAACACCCCGCAGCCTCTGCTCCCCGCTTCGCCCAGCCCGCGTGCCTCCGATCTCAGCTCGGGCGGACCGCCCGTGACGAGCCAGCCGCCCAGTCCCTCCGCGAGCGCCTGGGCCTGCCAGGCCTCGCCCACGATCTCCATCGCCGCCCCGCTCTGCGCCAGCGCATGCCGGCCGGCCGCGATGAGCCGCACCGCATCCATATGCCGTCCCCCGTCCGCACGACACCCGACCTTCTCACCACTACCCAGCGTGAAGGCAACGGGCCAGTAAAGCCAGGGGTATTCGGAAATCTCTGGACACACACATGGTTGTGGACAACGCCATCACTCCGAAGAGTGACGATGAGGGTCCGAACCACCCGGAACCGGGAAGCGGAGCTCGTTCCTTTCGATCTTCGCGGCGAGCGCATCCAGCACATCCACCCCGAGGACCTCACAGAACTGCAGCAGATACGCGAGTACGTCCGCGACCTCGTCGGCCACCCGGTGCGCCGTCTCCGGTCGTTCCATGACCCGCGCCGACTGCTCCGGCGTCAGCCACTGGAAGATCTCGACCAGTTCGGACGCCTCGACACTCAGCGCGACGGCCAGGTTCTTGGGCGTGTGGTACGGCTCCCAGCCCCGGGCGGCGGCGAACTCGGCCAGCCGCCGCTGCAACCGGTCCAACCGCTCGTCCCGCCGGCCGCCGCCCGCCTCGCCACTCGTGCCGTCCGTCGTGCCACTCGTCTCGTTCACGGCACCAGGTCTACCACCGCGACCCCGGGCAGGCCGCGGGCGGTCGCCGCCGTGGGCTGCGCCACCGCCGCGACCAGCCGGGTCTGCCCGTGCGCGCACGACAGCCGGGCCAGCCGCAGCAGTTCGGCGGTCTGCCGCACGTCGAGGCAGCGGTCGAACCCGTCGGCCAGCACGGTCAGCGCCTGTTGCGCGGGCAGCACTTCCGCCGCCGGGTCCACGGCGAGGACGCCGGGCCCGGTCAGCAGGACCAGCGCCAGGGCGAGGAAGCGCAGTTCGCCCGAGCCGAGCCGGGCCAGGGCGGTGGCCGGGCCCGCGCCGCGGACGAGTTCGGCCACGAGCCGGCCGTCGGCCAGGGCCCGCGCCGCCACGTCCCGGACGTCCCCGGCGCAGGCGGTGCGCGCGGCCTCGACCAGCAGGCCGTAGCGGGTGCCGCACTCGTGGCGGGTGCGGTGCAGGACGCCGGCGAGGTCGGCGCAGTCCGGGCTCAGGCGTCCGGCGCCGAGGGCCACGGGCGCGCGCATGCGGTCCGGTTCGGGATCGCAGGGGAACACGGACCGCAGGGCGACCACCGTCTGCTCGGCCGCCGCGAGCACCTGGCGCTGGCCATGGGTGCTGCCGGCCACCCGCAGCGGGAGCAGGGCGGTGCCCAGCCGGTCGTCGGGCAGCGGGGCGCGGGTGACGCCGACGGTGCCGCCGGTCAGCCAGCCGGCCTGGACGGTACGCCGGCCGGGGTCGCGCAGGGCGGTGCTGAGCAGGACCTGGCCGCCTGCGGTGAGCCGTTCGCCGACGATCCGCAAGGAGGGTTCGGCCTGGACGGCGAGGTCGAGCCGGACCGCCCCGGCGGGCCCGTCCACCGTGCAGCCGATCCGGAACCCGCGCCGCCGCTGCGCGTCGGGCAGGGCGCGGTCGGGTACGGCGGCGCCCGTGTCGGGGAAGACCTCCGCCAGCTCCTCGCCCGCGCCGAGCCGGGCCAGCGCCCCGCAGGCCGCGAGCGCCTGGGACTTGCCGCTGCCGCTGGGCCCGCCCAGGAGCGTGACGGGGGCCAGCGGGAGGACGGTCCCGCGGTGCCGGCCGAAGGCGGACAGCCGCAGCTCGGTCAGGGCGGGGCGTAAGGGCGCGGCGGTGGGGTGGAGGGCCGGGGAGCGCGGGCCCGCGGCGGTGGTGGCGTCCATGCGCGGACGCTACGGCGGGCCGGCCGGACCCGGCCCGCGCCGAACCGTTCCGTCGGCCCCACCTTCCTACGATCGGGGGACGGCCGCCGCGGCGATCCCCTCGACCTCGGTGCCGACGGGCGCCAGCAGGAAGACGTTCCGGTCGACCCGGTGCATCCCGCTGCCCAGTCCGAAGACCACGCCGCTGCTGAAGTCGAGGATCCGCTTGGCCACCTCGGTGTCGGCGCCGGTGAGGTCGAGCAGCACGGGGATCTGTGCGATGAGGTACTCGGCGACCTCGCGCGCGTCCGCGAAGACCTGCACCCGGATCACCACGAACCGCCGCTGCTGGGCCACGGCCGCCGCGGGGGCCGTGGAGATGGTGCGGTGGTCCACGCGGGACGGCCACTCGTTGCGGCTGCGCAGCGGCACCACCTGCGCGAGGCCCTCCCACTGCTCGTCGGTGACGTCGTACCTGCTCACCGGGCCGCCTCGCCCGAAGACTTCTTGTGCATCCACCCATCCTCTCGTGTTTCACCCGTTCAGCCCAACAACGACACGAAGCACGTATCGTCGCGGCCATGACGAGCCAGCTCACCCGGGGGGCCCGGCCCTCCCGTCGTGCGGACGCCGTGCGCAACCGGGCGCAGATCCTCGCCGCGGCCGAGCAGTTGTTCTGCGAGCAGGACCCCCGCACGGTCACGATGGACGCGATCGCCAAGGCCGCCGGGGTCGGGCGGGCCACGCTGTACCGGCGCTTCCCCGATCCGGCCTCGATCGCGGTGGCGCTGCTCGACGAGCACGAGCGGATCCTCCAGGGGCAGTTGGCGTACGGGCCGCCGCCGCTGGGGCCGGGGGCGCCGCCGGCCGAGCGGCTGGCCGCGTTCTACGCCGCCGCGACCGAGCTCCTGGAGCGGCACCTGCCCCTCGCGCTCGGCGCGGAGGCGGGCCGGGCCCGCTTCACCGGGACGGCGTACGGGCACTGGCGCGCGCACGTCCGCGCGCTGCTGGCGGCGGCGGGCACCGAGGACCCGGAGGCCTGCACGGACATGCTGCTGAGCCCGCTGGCGCCGGAGGTGTACCAGCACCAGCGGCACACGCTGGGCCTGTCGCGGCAGCGGATAGGGGACGCCCTGGGCCGGTTGGCACGCCGGGTTCTGAGCGAGACCGAGATAGGTTAGGTTAGGCATACCTAACCCGATCGGGACGAGGGAGAGATCCGCATGCGCACGCCCCGCGACCGCACCACCCCGACCACGCCGGCCGGCCCCGCCGCCCGGCCGACCGCCGCCGAGCGCGTGCGGTCGGTCCTGGCCGCCGCCCACTCGATGACCGTGGTCACCGACGGGCTGCGCACCGAGGTCCGCCACCTGGACGACGGCGACCCCATGGGCAGGCTGCACCTGCACCACGACGCGGCGCTCCCGGGCGACGACCCCCGCCCCGCCGTCCGGCTGGAGTTCACCGATGTCGCCCCCACGCCGGTACGCGACCGCGTGCGCGCCCGCGTCACCTTGCTGGGCCGGCTGCTCACCCCTTACACCGAGGAGCCGGGCGGGACCACCTGCGTCGCCTTCGGCCGGGCCGTGCTGGAGACCGCCGAGGGCACGACGTACCTCACCCCGGCGGAGCTGGAGGCGGCCGAGCCCGACCCGCTGGCGACGTACGAGGCCGGGATGCTGACCCACCTCCTCGACGACCACCCGGAACTGGTCACCCTGCTGCTGCGCCTGGTCCACCCGCAGCCGGGGGCGACCGTCCTGCGCGCGCTGCCCGTGGCCCTCGACCGCCACGGCATCACGCTGCGGCTGGAGGAGCGCCGCGGCCACCGCGACGCCACCTTGGCCTTCCCCTCCCCCGTGGCCGACGTCGAGCGGTCCGGCGCGCAGATCCAGGCCCTGCTGAGCAAGGCCCGCCGCCTCTCGCACCGCAACACCCTGCCGGCCTGACGACCGTCGTCGTCAGGCCGGCAGGGGCGAGGACCCGGCCCTCGGCGTCGGCGCCGCCGGGCCGCTACGCCGTCACATGGCGGTTGACCGGGCGGGGCAGGCCGTAGTGGTCGCGCAGGGTGCGGCCGGTGTACTCCGTACGGAACAGCCCGCGGCGCTGGAGGACCGGCACGACGTGGTCGACGAAGTCGGACAGTCCGGTGGGCAGGACCGGGGCCATGATGTTGAAACCGTCCGCCGCGCCCTGGGTGAACCACTCCTGCAGCTGGTCGGCCACCTGCTCGGGGGTGCCCGCGAACACCCGGTGCCCGCGGCCCGCGCCGAGCCGGGCGATCAGCTCGCGCAGGGTCAGGCCCTCGCGCCGGCCGAGTTCGGCGACCAGCGTGAAGCGGCTCTTGTTGCCGTTGATGTCCCGCTCGTCGGGCAGCTCCGGCAACGGACCGTCCAGCGGCAGACCGGTCAGGTCCACCCCCAGCATCCCCGAGAGCTGGGCGAGTCCGTACGCGGGCACCTGGAGTTCGGTGAGCTCGCGCTCCAGCTCCTTGGCCTCGGCCTCCGTGGAACCGATCAGGGGTGCGATGCCGGGCAGGACCAGCAGGTCCTCCTCGGAGCGGCCGTACCGGGCCAGCCGTGACTTGAGGTCCTTGTAGAAGGCCTGGCCGTCGGCCAGGGTCTGCTGGGCGGTGAAGACGGCCTCGGCGTACTGCGCGGCGAACTCCTTGCCGTCCTCGGAGGAACCGGCCTGCACCAGCAGCGGGTACCCCTGCGGTGAGCGCGGCACGTTCAGCGGTCCGGCCACCTGGAAGTGCGCGCCGCGGTGGGCCGCCGGGTGGAGCTTGTCGGTGTCGGCGTAGACGCCCGCCGCCCGGTCCAGGACGATCGCGTCGTCCTCCCAGCTGTCCCACAGCTTGAGGGCGACCTCCAGGAACTCCCGGGCCCGCTCGTAGCGGACGTGGTGCTCCAGGTGCTCGTCCCGGTTGAAGTTGCGGGCCTCGTCGACGGTTCCGGAGGTGACGATGTTCCAGCCGGCCCGGCCGCCGCTCAGGTGGTCGAGCGAGGCGAACTTGCGGGCCAGGTTGAAGGGTTCGTTGAAGGTGGTCGAGACCGTGGCGATCAGCCCGATGTGCTCGGTGACGGCCGCGATCGCCGACAGCAGGGTGAGCGGCTCGAAGCCGCCGAGGGCGTTGTGGCGGGCCTTGCCCCACAGCGCGACACCGTCGGCGAAGAAGATCGAGTCGAGCTTCCCGCGCTCGGCGGTGCGGGCCAGCTCCTGGAAGTAGGACAGGTCGGTGATCCGCTCGGGACGGGAGCTCGGGTGGCGCCAGGCGGCGTCGTGGTGACCGGCGTTCATCAGGAACGCGTTCAGGTGGAGGGTGCGGGGCGGCTGGGTGGTCATCGGGTTCCCTGGGAGGAGGCGGGGACGCGCCACCGGCTGAGGCGGCGTTCCACGGAGACGAGCAGCTGGTTGAAGGCCACGCCGATGGCGGAGACGGTGAGGATGCCGGCGTACATCTGCGGGATGGCGAAGTTGAACTGCGAGGCGTTGATCAGGTAGCCCAGGCCCGCCTTGGCGCCGATCATCTCGGCGGCGACGAGGACCAGGATGGAGACCGCCCCGGCCAGCCGGATGCCGGTGAAGACGGCCGGTACGGAGGCCGGCAGGACCACCTTCTGGAAGAGCCGCAGCGTGGAGAGGTCCATCGAGCGGGCGAGGCGGACCAAGGTGGCGTCGACGCCCCGCACCGCGCTGATGGTGTTGAGCAGGACCGGCCAGAGGCAGGCGTAGACGATGATGGAGATCTTCGAGGTCTCGCCGATGCCGAGCAGCAGGACGAACACGGGGAGCAGGGCCAGGGCCGCGGTGTTGCGGAACACCTCCAGCAGCGGTCCGAGCAGGTCGGCGACCGGCCGGTACCAGCCGATGAGCAGACCCAGGGGCACCGCGACGGCGACGGCGATGCCGAAGCCGCCGAGCGAGCGGACCAGGCTCGCCCGGGTGTGCTCGGCGAGCTGCCCGTCGCCCAGGAGCTCCCACCAGGCGGTGGCGACCTCGCTGACGGGCGGCAGGAAGGTCGCGTCGACCAGGCCGAGCCGGGGCGCGGCCTCCCACAGCAGGAGCAGGGCCACGACGGCGGCGCTGCGCACCGCCACGGCCCGTGCCCCCCGCCCGGCGGCGCGGACGGCC
>NZ_JAJAUY010000076.1 GCF_020532625.1 Streptomyces antimicrobicus
GCCCGGCGGGGCGGCAGACCCGGCACAAGGCGCAAGCCCGGCGGCCCCCAGGCCCCGCGTCAGGCAGAGGCCCGGCCCCGGCCGCAGGCCCGGCGGTGGAGCGCCGGGGCGCGGTCGGCGGCCCGGCCGTCGGGCCGTCAGGCCGGGATCGTCGTGGTGCGGGTCGTCGTGGCGATGGTGGCGGAGCCGACCACGCGGGTGTCGTCGTACAGGACGATCGCCTGGCCCGGGGCCACCCCGCGGACCGGCTCCGTGAAGGTGACCTCCAGGGTGCCGGACGGCAGCAGCTCCGCCCGGACCTCGGTCTCGCCGCCGTGCGCGCGCAGCTGCGCCGTGTACGTCGCCGGGCCCGTCGGCGGCGTCCCGCACCACCGCGGCTTGATCGCGGTCAGGGCGCTGACGTCCAGGGACGTGGCCGGGCCGACCGTGACCGTGTTCGTCACCGGGGAGATGTCCAGGACGTAGCGCGGCTTGCCGTCCGGCGCCGGGTGGCCGATCCGCAGGCCCTTGCGCTGGCCGATCGTGAAGCCGTACGCGCCCTCGTGGGAGCCGAGCTTGTTGCCGGCCTCGTCCACGATGTCGCCCTCGGCCGTGCCGAGCCGTTTGGCCAGGAAGCCCTGGGTGTCGCCGTCGGCGATGAAGCAGATGTCGTGGCTGTCGGGCTTCTTGGCCACGGCCAGCCCGCGCCGCTCGGCCTCCGCGCGGATCTCCTCCTTGGTCGTGAGCGTGTCACCGAGGGGGAACATCGCGTGCGCGAGCTGCCGCTCGTCCAGCACGCCGAGGACGTACGACTGGTCCTTGGCCATGTCGGAGGCGCGGTGCAGCTCCCGCGTGCCGTCGGGCTTCGTCACGATGGTGGCGTAGTGGCCGGTGCACACGGCGTCGAAGCCGAGCGCGAGCGCCTTGTCGAGCAGGGCGGCGAACTTGATCTTCTCGTTGCAGCGCAGGCAGGGGTTCGGCGTGCGCCCGGCCTCGTACTCCGCGACGAAGTCCTCGACGACGTCCTCGCGGAACCGCTCGGCCAGGTCCCAGCAGTAGAAGGGGATGCCGATGACGTCCGCGGCGCGCCGCGCGTCCCGGGAGTCCTCGATGGTGCAGCAGCCGCGGGCGCCGGTGCGGAAGGACTGCGGGTTCGCGGAGAGGGCCAGGTGGACCCCGGTCACGTCGTGCCCGGCCTCGACGGCGCGCGCGGCGGCGACGGCGGAGTCGACGCCGCCGGACATGGCGGCCAGGACCCGAAGGGGGCGGGGGTGCGGCAGGCTCTCGGACCGCGGCAGGTTCTCAGTCATAGCCCATCCAGAGTACGGGGGAACCGGACACGCTCCCAGCGCGTTGTCCGGCGGGAGGGGGTGGAACGGATGGGAAGCAAGGCGGGCGGTGCCCGGCCCGGGCCGCGGCGGACCCGGCGGGCCGTGCTGTTCGGGGGTCTGGGGCTGGTCGCGGCGGCGGCCGTGGCCGGGCGGGACGAGATCGCGCGCACCTGGTGGCTGCTGCCGGGCGTCTCGGTGCCGCGCAAGGAGGGCGAGCTCGACCACGCGGGCGCGAGCTGGACGGCGGCCTCCCCGGCGAACTGGCGGCTGGCCGACCGCCCCCACGACTACCGCGTGGACCGGATCGTCGTCCATGTCACCCAGGGCGGTTTCCAGTCGTCGGTGGACGCCTTCCGCGACCCGTGGCACCGGGCGTCGGCGCACTACATCGTCCGCCAGGACGGCCACATAGAGCAGATGGTGCGCGAGCTCGACGTGGCCTTCCACGCGGCGAACCGTTCGATGAACGAGCGGAGCATAGGCATCGAGCACGTGGGGTACGTGGAGCGCCGGAAGGACTTCACCGACGCGATGTACGCCGCGTCGGCGCGGCTGGCCGCCGACGTCTGCCGCCGCTACGGCATACCCGTCGACCGCAAGCACATCCTCGGGCACTCGGAGGTGCCGGGCGCCGACCACACCGATCCGGGGCCCCACTGGGACTGGGAGCGGTACCTGCGCATGGTGCGGGAGGCGCTGGCCGCGGGCGGGGCCGCGCCCTCGGGCGGAACCGCGCCGTCCGCCGGGACTGCGCCGTCCGCTCCCCCGGCCTAGGCTGATCGTGTGTTCCCGTGGCCCGCGCGGCGGGTACGGGAGGGCGGCGGTGGCGCGGGAGGTGTGCGATGGCCCGGTTCGCGGCGGTGGCGGTGGCGGTGGCCGGCGGTGCCCTGCTCGTGGGCTTCGCGGCCCCGTACGGCAACGGCATCGAGGACGAGAGCGCCCGGGTGATCGTCGACCGGGCACGCCAGGAGCTGCACGACGCCCGGTCGGTGCACATGGTGGCGAAGGTCGAGGACCGCCGGGGGACCACCACCTTGGACCTGCGCTTCGACGTGGACGGCAACTGCACCGGCAGCGTCGCCCTGCCCGGCGACGGCGGCCGCGCGGACATCGTCAAGCGGGGCGAGGACGTGTGGCTGAAGCCGGACGCGGCGTTCCTGCGGTCGCAGGCCCCCGGCGGCAGCGGGGACGACGCGATCGCGCTGATCAACGGACGCTGGATCCACGGCAAGGCGGGGAACGCCATGCTGCGCCAGTTCCGTGAGATCTGCGACCTGTCCTCGTTCCAGCGCTCGTACGCCACGGAGCCGGTCGGCGGCGAGAAGCTGGCCAAGGGCGGCAAGGCCGAGGTCGGCGGCGTCCCGGCGGTCACGGCCACAAGTACGTCCGGAGCCGACCGGAGCACGTACTACGTCGCCACGGAGGGCGAGCCGCGGCTGCTGCGGGTGGAGGGCACCCAGGGCGGCGAGCGGGGCAGTGCCGACTTCTCCGGTTACGACGAGCCGGTGCCGGCGGCGACACCGGCCGCGTCGGAGTCCGTGGACCTGTCCACCTTGCAGTGACGTCTCGGGGTGGGCCCGCCCGGACGGCGGGCCCGCTCGGACCTGCGGTCCCGCTCCGACCTGCGGTCCCGCTCCGACCTGCGGTCCCGCTCTGGCCTGCGGCCCGGTCAGACCAGGCCCGCCGTGCGCGCCCGTTCGACGGCCGGGCCGATGGCGGCGGCCAGGGCGGCGACGTCCTCCTTGGTGGAGGTGTGGCCCAGGGAGAAGCGGAGGGTGCCGCGGGCCAGCTCCGGGTCGGTGCCCGTGGCCAGGACGACGTGGCTGGGCTGGGCGACGCCCGCGGTGCAGGCGGAGCCGGTGGAGCACTCGATGCCCTGGGCGTCCAGCAGCAGGAGCAGGGAGTCGCCCTCGCAACCGGGGAAGCTGAAGTGGGCGTTGGCCGGGAGCCGGTCGACCGGGTCGCCGCCGAGGACGGCGTCGGGCACGGCCGCGAGGACGGCGGCGATCAGCTCGTCGCGCAGCGCGCCGATCTCGCGGGCGAAGCTCTCGCGCCGCTCGGCGGCGAGGACGGCGGCCACCGAGAAGGCGGCGACGGCCGGGACGTCGAGGGTGCCGGAGCGGACGTGGCGCTCCTGGCCACCGCCGTGCAGCACGGGGACGGGGCTCTGGTCGCGCCCGAGGAGCAGCGCGCCGATGCCGTACGGGCCGCCGATCTTGTGGCCGCTGACGGTCATCGCCGCGAGGCCGCTGTCGGCGAAGCGGACGTCGAGCTGGCCGACGGCCTGGACCGCGTCGGAGTGCAACGGGACGGAGAACTCGGCGGCGACGGCGGCCAGTTCGTGGATCGGCTGGATCGTGCCGATCTCGTTGTTGGCCCACATGACGGTGGCCAGCGCGACGTCGTCCGGGTTGCGGGCGAGGGCCTCGCGGAAGGCGTCGGGGTGGACCCGGCCGTAGTGGTCGACGGGCAGGTACTCGACCTGGGCGCCCTCGTGCTCGGCGAGCCAGTGGACCGCGTCCAGGACGGCGTGGTGCTCGACCGGGCTGGCCAGGACCCGGGTCCGGGCGGGGTCGGCGGCGCGGCGGGCCCAGTAGAGCCCCTTGACGGCGAGGTTGTCCGCCTCGGTGCCGCCGGCGGTGAAGACCACCTCGCTGGGCCGGGCCCCGAGCGCCTCGGCGAGGGCTTCGCGGGCCTCCTCGACGGTACGGCGGGCGCGGCGGCCGGCGCGGTGCAGGGAGGACGCGTTCCCCGTCGCGGCGAACTGCGCGGTCATCGCCGCAGCGGCCTCCGGGAGCATCGGGGTGGTGGCGGCGTGGTCGAGGTAGGCCATGGTGAGCCCGATTCTATGGGGCGGGCAGGACCGAGTCTCCCCCGCCGCCTCCACCCGTCCACCCACCCGCAGGGACCGCCACCCACCCGCGCGGATTGCCACCCACCCACCGGACCTCACGCTCCGGACCTCACGCTCCGGACCTCACACTCCGCACGACGCACGACGCACGACGCACGGCACGCGGCACGCAGCACGCAGCACGCAGCACGCAGCACGCGGCAGGGGTCGAGCGACGGGCGGCAGGCGGCGGGGTGCCGCCGCCTGCGGCCTGGCGTCCGAGGGCAGGTGTCAGGCGGAGCCGGTCTCAGGCCGTGCGCGGGGCGCGGGCCAGTTGGCGGGACTGGGCCACCAGGTGGTCCGCCGAGTCCCAGACCTCGGCGTCCTCCTCCAGGAAGCCGCCGGCCAGGTTGCGGGTGGTGATCGAGACGCGGAGCGGGCCGGGCGCCGGGCGGCGGCGGATGTGGGTGGTCAGCTCCACCGTCGGGGTCCAGCCCATCAGGCCGAGGTCGAAGGCGGTCGGCGGGAGCGCGTCCACGGCGAGCAGCAGGGAGAAGGGGTCGGCGTCGCGGCCGTCGGCCAGTTCGAACCAGGCCCGCATCTCGCCCTTGCCCGAGGGCTTGCCCAGGGCCCAGCCCGCGGTCGCCGGGTCCAGGCGCAGACGCAGCCGGTCGACGATCTCGGAGCTGCCGGGGATCGGGGCGGGGCCGGCGTCCGCGGCGAGGCAGTCCTCGTACGCGGGGATGTCCGGCAGGGCGGCGGTGGTGCGGACGTCGTCGGGCAGGGCGGACAGGTCGCCGTACGAGGCGAGCACCCGGATGCGCTCGACCTCGGCGCCGTTCTCGTCGAACTGGAGCAGCGAGGCCTGGCCGGTGGAGAGGGTCCGGCCGGTGCGGACCACCTCGGTACGGATCACGGCGGGGCCGGGCACGGAGGCGCTCAGGTAGTGCGCCGAGACGGTGAACGGGTCCGGGTGCGGCAGGGCCGCCGACAGGGCCCGGCCGACCAGGGCCAGCAGGTAGCCGCCGTTGACGGCGGCGATGATCGTCCAGCCCGCGGAGAGCTCCGCGTCGTACACCCCGGGCTCGCCCGCCCGCGGGACGACGGTGGTGTCGCGGTCGAATTCGCTGTCGCCGATGGTGGCCTGGGCCGCTGCGTGTGACATGGCTCGAAAGTACACCGCCTGGCTACTAAGCGGTAGCTTTTCTGGTGCGGCTCTTGGGCCACGGCTCTTCGACCACGGCTCTTCGGCGACGACTCCTCGGCCACCGCTCCTCGGCTACGGCTCCTCGGCCACCGAGGAGCGGCGGTTCCAGGCGAGCGGGGCCCGCCAGTGGTAGCGCATGGCCAGCAGCCGCAGCACGAACGTGGTGACGACCGCGATGCCGCTGGTCAGCGGGGTGAGCACGCCCATGCCGAGGAACACGGCCACCAGGGCGGCGCCGACGAGGGCGGGGACGGCGTACATCTCGCGGTCGCGCAGGAGGGAGGGGACCTCGTTGACCAGGACGTCGCGCAGCACACCGCCGCCGACCGCGGTGGCCACGCCGAGGGCGGCCGAGGCGGTCAGGCCGAGGCCGTACTCGTAGGCCTTGGTCGTACCGCTCACGCAGAAGAGGGCGAGACCGGCGGCGTCGAGGACGTTGATGAGGCGGTTGATGCGGGCGACCTCCGGGTGGAGGAAGAAGACGATCGCGGCGGCGAGGAGGGGGGTGACGAAGAAGCTGAGCTCGCCGAAGGCGGCCGGCGGGACCGCGCCGATGACGAGGTCGCGGAAGAGGCCGCCGCCGAGGGCCGTGACCAGGGCGAGGACGGCGATGCCGAAGACGTCGAAGTTCTTGCGGACGGCCAGGAGGGCGCCGGAGGTGGCGAAGACGAAGATGCCCGCGAGGTCCAGGGCGTGCTGGATGCCGGGCGGGAAGAGATCGTGGAGCACCGGGCCATTGTGTCCCGGTCCGCCCCCCGCCCCGCCGCCGGGCTCGCCCCCCTCGGACGCGGTCCGCGCGCGCCGGAAAGGCAGCGGCCCCCGCCGGCCCACGGCCGGCGGGGGTTGCGCGTGCGGGTCCCTACGGCGCGGCCGTGGTGGCGGCGTCGGCGGCGCCGGGCAGGGCCTTGTCGCCCGGGGCCTGGTCCGCGGCGTTCTCCGGGTGGTGGCAGGCCACCTGGTGGCCCGGCTTCAGGGACAGCAGCGGCGGCTCCTTCGTCGCGCAGAGCTCGGTCGCCTTCCAGCAGCGGGTGTGGAAGCGGCAGCCGGACGGCGGCGAGATGGGCGACGGGACGTCGCCCTTGAGCAGGATGCGGCCGGTCTTGGCGCCCCGGCGCCGGGGGTCCGGGATGGGGACCGCCGACAGGAGGGCGTTGGTGTACGGGTGCATCGGGGTGTCGTAGAGCGACTTGCGGTCCGTGAGCTCGACGATCTTGCCCAGGTACATCACCGCGATGCGGTCCGAGACGTGCCGGATGACCGACAGGTCGTGCGCGATGATCACATAGGTGAGGCCGAGCTCTTCCTGGAGGTCGTCCAGGAGGTTGACCACCTGGGCCTGGATCGAGACGTCCAGGGCCGAGACCGGCTCGTCCGCCACCACCAGCTTCGGCTTGAGCGCGAGCGCCCGGGCGATGCCGATGCGCTGGCGCTGGCCGCCGGAGAACTCGTGCGGGTAGCGGTTGTAGTGCTCGGGGTTCAGGCCCACCAGGGACAGCAGACGCTGGACCTCGGCCTTGATGCCGCCCTCCGGGGTCACGCCCTGGAGTTTGAACGGGGCGCCCACGATCGTGCCGACCGTGTGCCGGGGGTTCAGCGAGCCGTACGGGTCCTGGAAGATCATCTGGACGTCGCGGCGCAGCGGCCGCATCCCGGCGACCCCGAGGTGCGTGATGTCCTTGCCCTCGAACTCGATCCGGCCGCCCGTGGGCTCCAGCAGCCGGGTGATCAGCCGGCCCATGGTGGACTTGCCGCAGCCCGACTCGCCCACGACGCCGAGCGTCTCACCCCGGCGGACGTCGAAGTCGATGCCGTCGACGGCCTTGACGGCCCCGACCTGGCGGCGCAGCAGCCCCTTGTTGATGGGGAAGTGCTTGGTCAGACCGGTGACCTTGAGCAGCGGCTCCGGGGAGTCCGCCGCCTGTGCGGGTACGGCCGCGGCCGTCTTGTTCATGTCGGTCACAGCTTCGGCGCAATCTCTTCGGTCCAGATCCGGGTCCGCTCCTCCTGCGACATGTGGCAGGCGGACCAGTGCCGATCGGCCCCCTCCGCCGCGTCGACGAGCGCCAGCTCGGGCCGCTGGGTGCGGGTGATGCCGCCCTTGGGGACGTCGGCGTACGGGCAGCGCGGGTGGAAGGCGCAGCCGCTGGGGATGTTGATCAGGCTGGGCGGCGAGCCCTTGACCGGGATGAGCCGGTCGGTCTGGTCCCGGTCGATGCGGGGCATCGAGCCGAGCAGGCCCCAGGTGTAGGGGTGGCGGGGCTCGTAGAAGACCTTCTCGGCCGAGCCGCGCTCGACGCACCGGCCGCCGTACATCACCAGGATGTCGTCGGCCATCTCGGCGACGACGCCGAGGTCGTGCGTGATCATGATGACCGCCGAGCCGAACTCCTTCTGCAGGTCCCGGATCAGGTCCAGGATCTGCGCCTGGACGGTGACGTCCAGGGCGGTGGTGGGCTCGTCCGCGATGAGCAGCTCGGGGTTGTTCACCAGCGCCATGGCGATCATGGCGCGCTGGCGCATACCGCCGGAGAACTCGTGCGGGTAGGCGTCGACCCGCTTGGCCGGCTCGGGGATGCCGACCCGGTCGAGCATCTCGATCGCCCGGGTGCGGGCCTTCTTCTTGTCGGCGTCCGGGTGGTGGTTGCGGTACGCCTCGACGATCTGGTGGCCGACCGTGTAATAGGGGTGCATGGCCGACAGCGGGTCCTGGAAGACCATCGCCATCTTGCGGCCCCGCAGTTTGCGGACGTCGTCGGCGTCGGCGCGCACCAGGTCCTCGCCGTCGAGCAGCACCTGGCCGGAGATCTGCGGGCGGCTGCGGGCGTTGCCGGTGCGGTGCAGGCCCATGATGGCCAGCGACGTGACGGACTTGCCCGAGCCGGACTCGCCGACGATGCCGAGCGTCCTGCCGCGCTCCAGGTCGAAGGAGAGCCCGTCGACGGACTTCACCAGGCCGTCGTCGGTCGGGAAGTGCACCTTGAGGTCGCGTACGGACAGGAAGGCCTCGGTGCCCGGCGCGGCCGCCGGTTCGGGGACGAAGGAGGGGGTGTCGGTCACGTCAGCCTCACGCGCGGGTCGATGACGGCGTACAGCATGTCCACGATCAGGTTGGCCATCACCACGAAGAGCGCGGCCAGCAGGGTGATGCCCATGATCACGGGCAGGTCGCCCGCGCTGATCGCGGCCACGGCCGCGGTGCCCAGGCCCTGGAAGCTGAACGTCGTCTCGGTCAGCACCGCACCGCCGAGCAGGCCGCCGAAGTCCAGGCCGAACATGGTGACGAGCGGGGTGAGGGTGGAGCGCAGGGCGTGCTTGCGGATGACCACCCGTTCGGTCAGGCCCTTGGCCCGGGCGGTGCGGATGTAGTCCTCGCCGAGGACCTCCAGCATCGTGGCGCGGGTGATGCGGGCGTAGGTGGCGGCGAAGAGGAAGGCCAGGGTGACCCAGGGCAGGATCATGCTGTTGAGCCAGGCGCCTGGATCCTCGGTCAGGGGCCGGTAGTTGGACACGTCCAGCCAGCCCAGTCCGTAGACGAGGACGGCCGGGGCGACCATGCCGGTGAAGAAGATGGGGAGCGAGACGCCCGCGAGGGCGCCGACCATCACGGTGCGGTCGATGGCCGTGCGTCGCTTCAGCGCGGAGACCACACCGGTGGCCACGCCCGCGATCACCCAGATGACGGCGGCGCCGACGGCGAGCGAGAGGGTGACCGGGATGCGGTCGAGCATCAGGTCCCAGACCGGGGTCTCGGTCTTGAAGGAGTACCCGAAGCACGGGGCGGGGCAGTGGGTGGAGTCGACGCCGGTGTTGTAGTCGCGGCCGGCGACGATGCCCTTGACGAAGAGCAGGTACTGCTCGGAGATGGGCTTGTCGAAGCCCATCTTCACGCGGATGCCCGCCAGGGCGGTCTCGTTGGTCTCGCGGCCGGCGTACATCAGTGCCGGGTCGGAGCCGGTGATCTTGGGCACCGCGAAGAAGATGCCGAAGGTGACCACGGAGACCACCAGCAGCGTGGCGACGACGTTGAACAGTCGCCGGATGAGGTAGACGAGCACTGCAGTCGGCCGCTCGGGGCCGGCGGCCGCCGCCCCTTGTGGGGACGGCAGCCGCCGCCTGCGGCCTTCACCTGCCCTTCGGACTAGCGCATGTGCGGTGAAGGCACTTGCCTGCTGTTACTTGACGACACCCACCGTGGCGAGGTCGATCTTGCCCATGGAGTCGTTGAAGTAGACGTTCGTCAGACGCGGGTTGTGGTAGACGAAGGCCTTGTCGAAGTTGATCGGCAGGTAGAGCGCCTTCTCCATGACCTTCTTGTTGATCTCCGTGTAGAACGGAGCGGCGGCCTCGGGCGTCGCGGCGGCAGCGGCCTTGTCGAAGAGGTCGTTGATCTCCGGGTCGTTGACCTCGGTGTAGTTGTTGTTGCCGTTCGGCAGGATGAACGAGCCGTCGACCAGCGGCTGCAGGAAGCCCGAGCCGGAGTTGTAGTCGGCGCCCCAGCCCATGACGATGATGCCGTAGCCCTTCTTCTTCACGTTCTCGGGCGAACCGATCGTGGAGGAGGAGAGCTTGCCGTCGAACTGGTCGATCTTCGCCGTGATGCCGACCTTGGCGAGGGCCGCCTGGAGCGACTCCGCCGACTTCACCTCGGGGGCGCGGTTGTTGCGGACCGCGATGGTGGTCTCGAAGCCGTCCGGCTTGCCGCAGGCCTTCAGGGCCTCCTTGGCCTTCTCGATCTGCGGCTCGCCCTTGGTCAGGTTGAACGGGTCGTAGGACTTGTCGGAGCCGGGGATGCCGGGCGGCAGCATGTTGGCGCCGAGGTCACCGGAGGTCGGGCCACCGCGGGCGTTCTGCAGCGACTTCGGGTCGGCCGCGTAGATCACGGCCTTGCGGCACTCGATGTTGTCGAACGGCGCGACCGTCTGCGGGAAGGCGAAGTAGCGGATGTAGCCGGTGAACGGGTTGTCCGCGTTCTTCTTGAGGTTCGGGTCCTTGAGGACCTTGTTCTTTCCGGCCTGCTGCATGCCGGTGCCGTCGACGGCGAGGTCGATGTCACCGGAGAGCAGACGGGCGTCCATGTCGTCCGGGTTGGTGGTCACCGTGAAGGTGATCTTGTCCGGCAGGCCCTTGCGGATGGTGTCCGTCTTCGGGTCCCAGTGCTCGTTGCGGACGAACGTCGCGCCCTTGCTGGCGGTGAAGCTCTCCACCTTGTACGGGCCGGTGGATATCGGCTTGTTGGTGTACGTGGCACCGGTGTCCTTGCCCATCGGGACGGGCGAGGAGGACGGCATGGCCAGCAGGTAGGAGAAGTCGGAGTTGGCGCTCGCCAGGTTGAAGACGATCGTCTTGTCGTCCGGCGTCTCGACCGACTTCAGACCCATCTTGTTGGGGTCGGTGTCCTTGTAGGGGCCCGGGTACTTCTGGCCCTGGTCGAGCAGGTCGATCAGGTACGTCGGGCCGCCGGACAGGACGTCCTGGGCGAAGACGCGCTCGATGCCGTACTTGATGTCCTTCGAGGTGATCGGCGTGCCGTCCTCGAACTTGACGCCGTCCTTGAGCTTGACGGTGTACGTCTTGCCGTCGTTGCTCAGCACCGGCAGGGCCTCGGCGAGGTCCGGGACCAGCTTGGTGCCGTCCTTGCCGGGCTTGCTGTCGTAGGCGAGCAGCTGGCGCACGTACAGGCGCTGGATGTTCCACACGAAGCCGTAGTAGGCGCGCGCCGGGTCGAGGTAGTCGACGTCCTGGGGCGACCAGAGCTTGAGCTCGCCGCCCTTCTTGTCCGACGGGTTGACGACCTGCTTGGTGGCCAGGTCGAAGGCGGCCGCGCTGGAGCCTGCGTCCCCCTTGCCGTCGCCGTCCTTGCCACCGCACGCGGCGGTCAGCGACAGGGCGGCGACCACGGCGGTGATCGCGAGTGCCTGCTTTCTGCGGATCACGTTTGTCCAACCTCCATGAGTGGGTGAAACGGTGAGCGGTTCAGCTGCCCTTGGGGTCGAGTGCGTCACGCAGCCCGTCCCCGAAGAGGTTGAACGCCAGGACGGTGATGAAGATCGTGAGACCGGGGACCACCATGTACATGGGGTCGTCCTGGTAGATGGGGACGGCGTCGGAGAGCATCTTTCCCCAGGACGCGGTGGGCGGCTTGACGCCGGCACCGAGGAAGCTGAGGGCCGCCTCCGTGAGGATGTTGGTCGGGATGATCATCGTCGCGTAGACGAGGATCGGGGCGACCAGGTTGGGCAGCAGCTCCTTGATCAGGATGTAGCCGCGGCCGGCGCCGAGGCTGCGGGCGGCCTCGACGTACTCGCGCTCGCGCAGGGAGATGGTCTGTCCGCGCACGACCCGGCCGATGTACGGCCAGCCGAAGAACCCGATGACCAGGACCAGGACGCCCATCCGGACGCCGGTGCCCTCGAAGCCCCAGAGGGAGTCGGGCACGACCGAGACCAGGGCGATGGTGAACAGCAGCTGCGGGAAGGCCAGCAGCAGGTCCATCACCCGGCTGATCAGGCCGTCCACCCAGCCGCCGAGGAAGCCGGCCAGGGCGCCGAGGAGGCTGCCGATGACCACGGAGACGAAGGCGGCGAGGAAGGCCACGGTCAGCGAGATGCGGGCGCCGTAGACGATCCGGCTGAACACGTCGCGCCCGTTGGTGGGTTCGACGCCCAGCAGGAAGTCGGAGCTGATGCCGCCGAGGGAGCCGAGCGGCGTGCCCAGGTCCGGGTCGATCAGGTCCTCGTGGAACTCGTTGGGCGGGTGGCCCAGCAGGCTCACGATCTGCGGGGCGAAGACCGCCACCAGGATCAGCAGGATCACGACGATGCCGCCGGTCAGTGCGACCTTGTCGCGCTTGAGCCGCATCCAGGCGATACGGCCCGGTGAGCGGCCTTGGATGGCCTTCGCAGGGACGTCGGCCGTGACGACGGGCGCGGGTGTTTCCGCGCTCGTGTCGTGCAGTGGTGCCGTCATCGTGGTGGGGACCCCTCTCGGCCGACGGGTGGTCGGCCCATGCCGCCGCGGTAGCGGCGTTCGTGCGGTGCGTAGAGCGGTGCGGTGCGGTGCTGTGCGATACAGCGGTGCTGTGCGTTCACAGCGGTGCTGCGGTGCAGTGGTGCGTGCGTGGAAGCAGGGCGGTGCGTGGCGGTGCTGGCGTGGCGGTGCTGTGCGTGGCGGTGCAGCGGTGCGTCGAGCAGGGCGGTGCAGCGGTGCGAAAAGCGGTTGACGAACCGGGGAAGAGCGGGACTGAGCTGCTCTTGGTGGGGGAGTCTTCATCGGGCGCTCGACCAGCCGCCAGACCCGCAGATGAATGGATGCGCAACCGTGATGTGAGGGTCCAGTTCCCGTTATCCGAACGTTGATCACGGCTGAGCGGAGCAAGACCGTCCGTTCGGTACGGAACCGGACATCATGCCCAACTATCCCTGCGGTCAAGCTTTTTGGGCATCGGAGGGGGATTAATCCGGACAAGGCGAAAGGCCGCGCGGAACGGTGTTCCGGGCGGCCTTCGGGGTCGGCGTCCCAAGGGGCGGGCGGGCCCGCTCAGTACGCGGGAGCCGGTCCCTCACGGTCGTAGAAGGACCGCGTCTGGGTACGCAGCCACATCGCGACGGGGTCGTGCTCGTCGGCGAGGGCCACCGTGCAGACCGGGACGCCCTCGGGCACGGCGGACACCGACTGGCGCATCATCTCGCGCACCGACTCAAGGGCCTGCGGCGAGGTGTCGTAGAGGTCGAGCCCGACGGCGAGGTACGGCGAGCCCACGGCGGGCTGGACCCAGCAGCGGCGCAGCGCGCGCACGGCCGGGGTGCGGTGGGCGTGCTGGGTGAGCAGGCCGTAGAACTGCGGCAGCTCCAAGGTGGGCTCGGACAGCCGCAGCGGGCCGGCCGGCATGCGGTCCAGGCCGGTGGCGACCCGGCGCAGGTCGGCCCAGGGGATGCCGAGGCCGCCGCCGGGGGCGTGCGGGTTGAGCCACAGGCCCCAGCGGTCGGGGTAGAGGGCGCGGGCGATGTCGCGGCCCGTGACGACCTCGTACGCGCGGTTCCAGCCGCTCGCGGCGAGCTCCTGGGGGGAGGTCACGCAGGGCGCGTAGCCGAGGCCGTCGACCTCCATGCCGCCGTACTGGGCGTCGGCGGAGCCGGGTCGGCCGTGCCACAGCAGCATCCACAGCCGGCCCTCGGCGAGGGCGTGGAGCAGCGACTCGTAGCTGTCGTAGCGCCCGGGCGAAACCTGGCGCAGCATGTGCTCGACCTGCCCTGCCGCGGCCGTGCCTGACGCACTCACCCGGAACCCCTCTTCCGCCGTCGTCCACGCGTGTCCGGCCGGGGACGCGGCCGGGAATGGAAACAGCTTATGCGGACCTGCCGGAGGCGGCCCTACGGGAGGTGGAACGGGCGCACGCGCGTCGCGAGCCAGTCGGCCACGGGGTCCTCGGTGGCGTCGAGGAACACCAACTGCACGGGCCACGGCGGCTGGACGCGGGCGAGGGCCCGGCCGAGGGCTTCGAGGGGGGCGTTCCGCATGTCGGGCTCCAGTCCCAGCAGGCGGACACCGATGTAGAGCTCGGGCGTGCCGCCCTCGACGCTGGCCAGGCAGCGGTGGGCGGCGGCGACCACGCCGGTGGCGCGGAACTCCTCGGCCGCGGCGGTGAGGAAGTCGACCGGGTCGTCCTGCCAGTCGGGCTCGAAGAGGCGGACGCGGCCGCCGGTGGCGGGGCCGTCGAGGGGGGTACGGCCGGTGCGGCAGAGCTCGGCGACGGCGGCCGGGGGGAGCGGGACGCCGACGGCGCCCTCGGGGTTCACGGCGATGCCGAGCTGCGGGGGCAGGCCGCGGGCGAACTCGACCGCCGGGGCCACGGCGTGGGGCATTGCCGGGCCGGCGCAGGCGAGGAACTGGGCCTCGGAGCTGTAGACGGGGACGTAGGCGGCTCCGCCGATGTCCATGGTGGGCAGGGTCAGGCCCCCCGGGGCGTCCGGGGAGCCGCCGGCGGGGAGCGGGATCCAGAGGCTGCTGCGGCCGAGGACCTCAAGGAGGCGGGAGCCGGCCGAGGGTTGGCCGAGGGCCGCGGCGAGGGTCTCCTCGAGCTCGTTCGCCGGCCAGGCGGTGGGGGTGCCGTGCATCTGTGTCGCCCTTTCCTGAGTGTCGCCGGGCTGAGCGTAGCCTTCCGCTGGGGGGCGGCAGGAGCCGAGGCGGGCCCTGGCGGGCCCTCGGCCCCCTGGGCGGGGCGGGTGCCCAGCGCGGCCGTGAGGGGGCCTCGCCCCCGGACCCCGGCCGTCCCGCCGTGCGGGGTGCTCGCGCCGTTCCCCGCGCCCCCGAACGGGGCCCTCACCCCGGACCCCGGCTTCCCCGGTGTGCGTGGTTGCTCGCGCCGTTCCCCGCGCCCCTGAACGGGGCCCTCGCCCCGGACCCCGGCCTCCCCGCCGTGCGGGGTGCTCGCGCCGTTCCCCGCGCCCCCGAACGGGGCCCTCACCCCGGACCCCGGCCCTCCCGCCGTGCGGGGTGCTCGCGCCGTTCCCCGCGCCCCCGAACGGGGCCCTCACCCCGGACCCCGGCTTCCCCGGTGTGCCTGGTTGCTCGCGCCGTTCCCCGCGCCCCCGAACGGGGCCCTCACCCCGGACCCCGGCCCTCCCGCCGTGCGGGGTGCTCGCGCCGTTCCCCGCGCCCCCGAACGGGGCCCTCACCCCCGGACCCCCGGCCTCCCCACCGTGCGGGGCCGCCGGCGGGGGCAGTGGGGGTCACGTGTGGAAGGTGATGGTCTTCAGGCGGTTGGCTGCCGGGCGGTCCAGGAGGGTTGCGGTGGTGCAGCCCGGGGGGAGGTGGCCCGATTCGGCCGAGCGGATCAGGCGGGACGCCGTGGCGCGGTGGCGGGCGAAGGCGTACGCCGAGACGCCGCGGCCCCGGGCGGCCTGCCCGGCCAGGGCCTCCCGCGGCGAGGCGTCGAGCAGCAGCAGGTGCAGGGCCCGTCCGCGCCGCCGGGCGGCGCGGGCGAGGGCCGCCCGCACCCACGCCTGCGTGCCGCAGTCGTGGACGACCAGCGAGGCCCCCGAGGCCACGGCCCGCCACAGCCCCCAGTAGTGCGCGACCCGCACGGCCGGGCGGTACACCGCGTACGGCAGCCACCCCGGCATGCGCCGCTCCCAGCGCTCCCGCACGACCTGCGAGTCGATGCCCGCCCCGGCCGGGGCGGTCCGCTCGATCAGCGTCGACTTGCCACCGCCCGGCAGGCCCGAGACCACCACGAGGTCGCCCTCGGCGAAGGACAGCGACAGCGGGCCCGCGGCCCGGCCCCGCAGGTCCCGCACCACCGGCGCCGCCCCCCGCACGCCGGCACCCGGCACCGCCGCGCGCAGCGGCATCCGCGGCCCCGGCTGGGCCGGGACACCGGCCGCCGCCGGCCGCACCTCAGCGGTTCCGAATCTCCACACCGTGCTCGCCTCCCCCGGATCGGGTCACCAGGGACCCCTTCCCCCCTGAGTGTAAAGAGACGGTAATCCGACGGACCCGGTTCCGGTCCGTCGTCACTTTCGGGCCCGGCCCCCCATTCCCACCGGTCGCGTGGCATGATGTGCGCCAACTGGACACCAACTGCATACCGGCCGCTTGAATCCGCGCGGGAGAGTCCCGGAACCCCACCAGGTTCCCGGGCGCCGAAGGAGCAAGAACCTCCCTTGAATCTCTCAGGCCCCGTACCGCGTGGATGAGGCAGATCTGAAAAGCGGGTCGCGTCGTGGCGGCTCCACCCAAGGTGCAAGCCGAGACATGAGACACACCCTCGGCGAACCTCTCAGGTTCCGATGACAGATGGGGAGGATCGTCCTCGTCATGTCATGTCGATGCCCTGGGACCTGGGAGCCGTACCCATGAGCAATGCCCTCCGCCTGACCGCCCTCGATGCGCTGCACCGCTCGCTCGGTGCGACGATGACCGACTTCGCGGGCTGGGACATGCCGCTGCGGTACGGCAGCGAGCGCGACGAGCACAACGCCGTCCGCACCAAGGCCGGCCTGTTCGACCTCTCGCACATGGGCGAGATCACCGTCCACGGCCCGGAGGCCGTCAAGGTCCTCGACTACGCCCTCGTCGGCAACATCTCCACCGTCGGGGTGGGGCGCGCCCGCTACACCCACATCTGCCAGGAGGACGGCGGCATCCTGGACGACCTGATCGTCTACCGCCTGGGCGAGACCGAGTACATGGTCGTCGCCAACGCCTCCAACGCCCAGGTCGTCCTCGACGCGCTCACCGAGCGCGCCGCCGGCTTCGACGCCGAGGTCCGTGACGACCGCGACGCCTACGCGCTGATCGCCGTCCAGGGCCCGGAGTCCCCCGGCATCCTGGCCGGGCTGACCGACGCCGACCTCGACGGGCTGAAGTACTACGCCGGCCTGCCGGGCACCGTCGCCGGCGTGCCCGCGCTGATCGCGCGCACCGGCTACACCGGCGAGGACGGCTTCGAGCTGTTCGTCCGCCCCGAGCACGCCGTGCAGCTGTGGGAGGCGCTGACCAAGGCGGGCGAGGGCGTGGGCCTGGTCCCGTGCGGGCTGTCCTGCCGCGACACCCTGCGCCTGGAGGCGGGCATGCCGCTGTACGGGCACGAGCTGACCACCGCGCTGACCCCGTTCGACGCGGGTCTCGGCCGGGTGGTGAAGTTCGAGAAGGAGGGCGACTTCGTCGGCCGCGCCGCGCTGGAGGCCGCCGCCGAGCGGGCCGCGACCAAGGCGCCGCGCAAGCTGGTCGGCCTGATCGCCGAGGGCCGCCGCGTGCCGCGCGCCGGGTTCCCGGTCGTCGCCGGCGGCGAAGTGATCGGCGAGGTCACCTCGGGCGCCCCCTCCCCCACGCTGGGCAAGCCGATCGCCATGGCGTACGTGGACGCCGCGTTCGCCGCGCCGGGCACCTCCGGCGTCGGCGTGGACATTCGCGGTACGCATGAGCCGTACGAGGTCGTCGCTCTGCCCTTCTACAAGCGCCAGAAGTGACGATTTCCCCACCGGGACCCGTCTCACTCCGCAAGACCACCGTTCATCAGCACTTCCCCGCATCCAGGAGAATCAGGTCATGAGCAACCCCCAGCAGCTGCGCTTCACCAAGGAACACGAGTGGGTCACGGCCGTCGACGCCGACGGGATCGCGACGGTCGGCATCACCGAGTTCGCCGCCAACGCGCTCGGTGACGTCGTCTACGCCCAGCTCCCCGCCGTGGGCGACACCGTGACCGCCGGCGAGACCTGTGGCGAGCTGGAGTCCACCAAGTCCGTCAGCGACCTGTACGCCCCCGTCACGGGCGAGGTCGTCGAGGCCAACCAGGACGTCGTGGACGACCCGGCCCTGGTGAACACCGCCCCCTTCGAGGGCGGCTGGCTGTTCAAGGTCAAGATCACGGCCGAGCCGGACGACCTGCTCTCCGCCGACGAGTACACCGCATTCTCCGCCGGCTGACCCGCCCGATACCCGAGGGACACCAGATGTCTGTACTGAACACCCCTCTCCACGAGCTGGACCCGGACGTCGCCGCCGCCGTCGACGCCGAGCTCGTGCGCCAGCAGTCGACCCTGGAGATGATCGCGTCGGAGAACTTCGCTCCGGTCGCCGTCATGGAGGCCCAGGGCTCGGTCCTGACCAACAAGTACGCCGAGGGCTACCCGGGCCGCCGTTACTACGGCGGCTGCGAGCACGTCGACGTCGTCGAGCACATCGCGATCGACCGGATCAAGGCCCTCTTCGGCGCCGAGGCCGCCAACGTGCAGCCCCACTCGGGCGCGCAGGCCAACGCCGCCGCGATGTTCGCGCTGCTGAAGCCGGGCGACACGATCATGGGCCTGAACCTGGCCCACGGCGGTCACCTGACCCACGGCATGAAGATCAACTTCTCCGGCAAGCTCTACAACGTGGTCCCGTACCACGTCGGCGAGGACGGCCAGGTCGACATGGCCGAGGTCGAGCGCCTGGCCAAGGAGTCCAAGCCGCAGCTGATCGTCGCCGGCTGGTCGGCGTACCCGCGCCAGCTGGACTTCGCCGCGTTCCGCCGGATCGCGGACGAGGTCGGCGCGTACCTGATGGTGGACATGGCCCACTTCGCGGGCCTGGTCGCCGCGGGTCTGCACCCGAACCCGGTGCCGCACGCCCACGTCGTGACCACCACCACGCACAAGACCCTCGGCGGTCCGCGCGGCGGTGTCATCCTGTCGACGCAGGAGCTCGCCAAGAAGATCAACTCCGCGGTCTTCCCCGGTCAGCAGGGCGGTCCGCTGGAGCACGTGATCGCGGCCAAGGCGGTCTCCTTCAAGGTCGCGGCCTCGCCCGAGTTCAAGGAGCGCCAGGAGCGCACCCTGGCCGGCGCGAAGATCATCGCCGAGCGCCTGGTGCAGGACGACGTCAAGGCCGTGGGCGTGGACGTCCTCTCGGGCGGCACCGACGTGCACCTGGTCCTGGTCGACCTGCGCAACTCCGAGCTGGACGGCCAGCAGGCCGAGGACCGGCTGCACGAGATCGGCATCACGGTCAACCGCAACGCCATCCCGAACGACCCGCGGCCGCCGATGGTCACCTCGGGTCTGCGGATCGGTACGCCGGCCCTGGCCACCCGCGGGTTCCAGGCGGAGGACTTCACCGAGGTCGCCGACATCATCGCGGAGGCGCTGAAGCCCTCCTACGACGGTGAGGCCCTCGCGGCGCGCGTCTCGGCGCTGGCCGCGAAGCACCCGCTGTACCCGACGCTGTCCCGCTGAGGACCGCCCGACGCAAGGGCCCGGCCTTGGTTCCCCAGGGCCGGGCCCTTTCCCGTGATCGGGGCCCGGCCGCGGCAGCCGCCTGACGGCCGCCGCAGACCTGACGGCCACCGCACACCCGGCGGCCACCGCACACCGGCGGCCACCGCGCACCTGACGGCCGCCGCGCACCCCACGGCCCCCGACGGGCCCCGGCCGGCCCCGCGACCCGGCCGCCGGAGCCCCGGCGGACCGCCGCCGGCATCCGCCCGACCCCCACCCGACCTCCGTAAGTCGCCCTCCGGCGGACGATCCGTTCATCCGACCGCGATAAGCTCGTCTGTCGGACAAAATCCGCACTTCCCCCCCACCTGCCCCTCCTCCCACCCACGAGCAGACATAGGAGTCCGCAACCGTGGCCATCTCCGTCTTCGACCTCTTCTCCATCGGCATCGGTCCGTCCTCCTCCCACACGGTCGGCCCGATGCGCGCCGCCCGGATGTTCGTGAACCGGCTGAAGAAGGACGGCGTCCTCGCCCAGACCGCCTCCGTGCGCGCCGAGCTCTTCGGCTCCCTGGGCGCCACCGGCCACGGCCACGGCACCCCCAAGGCGGTGCTTCTGGGCCTGGAGGGGCACTCGCCGCGCAGCGTCGACGTGGAGACGGCCGACGACGAGGTCGAGCGGATCCGCCGGACCGGCCGGCTGCGGCTGCTGGGCACGGAGATAGAGGACGCGCACGAGATCGCCTTCGACGAGCCGACCCAGCTGATCCTGCACCGCCGCCGCGCGCTGCCGTACCACGCCAACGGCATGACCCTCTTCGCCTACGACGAGGCCGGGGCGCCGCTGCTGGAGAAGACGTACTACTCGGTCGGCGGCGGCTTCGTGGTGGACGAGGACGCGGTCGGCGAGGACCGGATCAAGCTCGACGACACCGTGCTGAAGTACCCCTTCCGCTCGGGTGACGAGATGCTGCGCCTCGCCCGCGAGACGGGACTGTCGATCTCGTCGCTGATGCTGGAGAACGAGAAGGCCTGGCGGACGGAGGAGGAGATCCGCGCGGGCCTGCTGGAGATCTGGCGGGTCATGCAGGCCTGCGTCTCGCGCGGCATGTCCCGCGAGGGCATCCTGCCGGGCGGCCTGAAGGTCCGCCGCCGCGCGGCCACGACGGCGCGCAAGCTGCGCACCGAGGGCGACCCGCAGGCGCTGGCGATGGAGTGGATCACCCTCTACGCGATGGCCGTGAACGAGGAGAACGCCGCGGGCGGCCGGGTCGTGACCGCCCCGACCAACGGCGCGGCCGGCATCATCCCGGCGGTCCTGCACTACTACGTGAACTTCGTGCCCGGCGCGGACGAGGAGGGCGTGGTCCGCTTCCTGCTCGCCGCGGGCGCGATCGGCATGCTGTTCAAGGAGAACGCCTCGATCTCCGGCGCCGAGGTCGGCTGCCAGGGCGAGGTCGGCTCGGCCTGCTCGATGGCGGCCGGCGCGCTGGCCGAGGTGCTGGGCGGCAGCCCGGAGCAGGTGGAGAACGCGGCCGAGATCGGCATGGAGCACAACCTGGGCCTGACCTGCGACCCGGTCGGCGGTCTGGTGCAGATCCCGTGCATCGAGCGCAACGGCATGGCGGCGGTCAAGGCCGTCACGGCGGCCCGGATGGCGATGCGCGGCGACGGCAGCCACAAGGTGTCCCTGGACAAGGTCATCAAGACCATGAAGGAGACCGGCGCCGACATGAAGATCAAGTACAAGGAGACCGCCCGCGGCGGCCTCGCGGTGAACGTCATCGAGTGCTGATCGGGCATGTGAGGATATCCCCCCTGTCACTTGCGTCACTGGGGGGAACCATGCGCACCCGTAGCCGTACCCGCACCGGACACCCGGGCCGCAGCACCGCCCGCGGCCTCGCCACCGCCGTGGCAGCGGCGCTGCTGCTCCTCACCGGCTGCACCTCCGCCGCGCCGGGCGGCGACCGGGCCTCCGGGGCGGCCCCGGCGCCCTCCGGCGGTCCGGCCGGGCAGCCGGGGAGCTACGACGGCCCCCGGCCGCAGGACCAGAACCTGCTGGCCTGGACCGGCGACCCGAACGACGCCGGGCACGTCACCGCCCAGAGCGCCGCCGGCGTCGGGGGCCGGGTGACACTGGTGCGGATCGTGCTGCGCCAGGAGATCACCTGGTCCAACATCTGGATGGGCCTGGCCGGGATCGACCCGAACGCCTCGCTGTCCCACTGCTACCTCGGCGTGTACGACGCGACGGGCACGCTGCGCGGGGCCACGGCCGACATCTCGCCGCAGCTGATGACCGAGCCGATCGCGAAGCCGTTCGCGCTGACCAAGCCGTTCACCGCGGCCCCGGGCACGTACTACGTCGCCCTGCTGCTCAACGGGAACTGGACCACGAACCTGCTGACGCTGAAGTCGACCGGCGCCGGCATCTCGGTCAACGCCGGCCTGACCCCGCCGAACCTGCGCTACAGCACCGTCCTGACCGGCCAGACCTCCCTGCCGCCGTCCGTGAACCTGGCCGAGCAGTCCACCGCCACGATCAACACCGGCTGGGCCAGCCAGTGGTACGGCGTCTCCTGACCGGATCCGCGCCGCCGGGCAACCGGACGGGGCACGGTCGACGTCTGTGCATATGACCGCTTCGCCACCACTCGGCACCTGAGGAACCGGGGGACGTCATGCTCAAGCTCCGTCGTCCACATCGTCATCGGCTCGTGGCCGCCGCCACGGGCGCCCTGCTCGCCCTGGGGCTCGTCGCCGCCGCACCGGCGTCGGCGGCCCCGCGCACCGCCGCACCGACCCCGCTGGTGGTCAACGCCCGCTGGGGCGGCCACTGCACCTTCGACCGGGTCGTCGTCGACCTCCAGGGACACGTCCCCGAGGTCGTCGTCGACCGGGTCCCCGAGCTGGTCTACGACGGCTCCGGGAAGCCGGTCCCGCTGCCCGGGACCCACTTCCTGGAAGTCCGCCTCCACCCCGCCGCCGCGCACGACGAGGCGGGGCAGTCCGTCTACCGGGGGCCCCAGCTGATCCAGCTGAACCTGCCCCGTCTCAAGGGCCTGGCGCTCACGGGTGACTACGAGGGGTACGTCACCTTCGGTGCCGCCTTCACCACCCGCCCCGAGTACACCACGTTCACGCTGCACGACCCGGAGCGCCTGGTGCTGGACATATCCCACCCGAACGTCTGCTGAGCGGCCCGGCCGGCGGTGCGGTCAGGCCGCCGGCCGGATCCTCATCCGGGACGGGTCCCCGTCCGCGAACCAGTCCTGCGTGCAGACGTACCGGCCGGGCGCCGCCGCGCCGACGAGACCGAGGCACGCGGCCATGCCCCGCTGCCCGTAGGCGTTGGGGTGCAGGGACTCCTCCAGCGTCCCCTGGGTGTTGGCGTGGTCCAGGAAGCGGAACCACTCCGCCTTCCGCGGGTCCGGACCGGCCTGACCGACCTGTTCGACGCCGAGCGAGCACACTTCGTGCCCGGCGAGCGCGTCGCGCAGGTCCAGGAAGTCCGTACCGCGGGCTGTGGCAACCGCCTTGACCATGTCGCCGATCCGCGGGACGAGGGTGAAGGCCGCCCAGGTGGCGTCCCGGTCGTTGAACGGGCAGCCGTCCTTGTCCATGCGGTCGGAGTCGTTCTGGGGCAACCGGAACCACTCGCCACCGGGTATCGGCGAGGGGTAGGACTGGAGCACCAACCGGTAGTCGCCGTCGGCGTAGCCGGCCGCCCGCATGGTCCGGCGGATGTCGTCGACGACCGCGGCGACCTTGGCCTGCACCTGCGGCAACCGCTGCTGCACGACCGGGTCGTGCTGCTTCCAGCACAGCCGCCCGAAGTACCAGTCGTACGCGCAGTCGCCGATGATCGACCCGAAGCCGAGGTCGTTGCCGCCGACGGACAGGGCGATCAGCTTGACCCGCTTGGCACGGGCCACCCCCGCCAGCTGGTCCACCTGCGGAGCCTCCCCGTGCAAGGGCTGCCCGCCCTGGGCACTGCTGATCACGTGCGTGGTCTCGGCGCCCGAGCACGCGAGGTTGATCCGCTCGTCGATGCCGGGCAGCGGGGCGGTCGCGATCTCGGACACGTCGGAGCGGTGGCAGCCGCCCGGGGCGGCGGTGCTGCCGTACACCCGGCTCGGGTCGTACGAGCTCCCTCCGGTCCAGGCCCGGTCGGTGCCGTTGCGGCTGCCGGCGTACCGGTCGGTGTTCCCGAGCCACCGCCCGCCCTCACCGGACACGAAGCTGTCCCCCATGGCCACGGCGACCGCCGGGCCCGCGGGCAGCGCCCGCCCCTCGGCACGCACGTCGGGTCCGGTCGGCCCGGCGAGCCCGAGCGCCACGACGGTCAGCAGCGCGGCACCTCTCGCGCCGGTGCGCCTACGGGTACGCATGTCACCCTCCCATGAATGGTAAGTCGCCAGGAACGGGCCGGAGTTGACGGATATCGAGCACGTCGCCGGCCCGAGCGGACACTACGATCGACCCCCACCCGTTCCCCATCCGTCGGCCACTCACCAGCACGGCAGCCCCGACCACCCCCACCCGGAGCCCCACCCGGTAGCCCCACCACTGCGACCCCCGGAGCCTCCGGCCCCCGGAGCCCGTCCCACCTCCGTCCGCCGGAGCCCGTCCCGCCTTCGTCCCCCGCAGCCCCGCCCACCTCCGTCCGCCGGAGCCCCTCCCACCTCCGGCCCCCGGAGCGTCGCCACACCGCCCCGCCCCCGCCGCGCCGCACCCCGCCGCGTCCTCGCCCTCGCCGTCGCCGCCCGCTTGCCCGCCCGCCCGCAACCCGGAACCCTCCTCGGAGCCCCCGCCATGCCGTTGACCCTCGGCGTACTCGGCCCCGTCCAGGCGGACCTGGACGGACGTCCCCTGCCCCTCGGGGGCCCGCGCACCCGCCGTGTGCTCGCCGCGCTGGTGCTGGAGGCCGGCCGGGTGGTGCCCCTGGCCGGGCTGGCGGCCGCGGTCTGGGACGACCCGCCGGCGACGGCCCGGGCGCAACTGCACAACGTGGCCTCGGCGTTGCGCCGCCTGCTCGCCCCCACCGGCGCGACGGTGATCCGCACCGACGCGGGCCTCACCCTGGTCCCCGGCCCCGCAGCCGTGGACCTCGACGCCTTCGCCCGGCTCCGCGCCGCCGCCCGCGCCACCTCCGATCCGGCGACCGCGCGGCCGCTGCTCGCCCAGGCGCTGGACCTGTGGCGCGGCCCGGCCCTGGGCGGCCTGCCGGGCCGCGCCTTCGAGACGGCCGCCGCCCGCCTGGAGCAGGACCGCCTGGACTGCCTGGAGCAGCGCCTGGCCGCGGACCTCGCCCTGGGCCACCACGCGGAGCTGTGCGGGGAGCTGGCCGCCCTGGCCGAGGAACACCCGCTGCGCGAGCGGCTGGTGGAGCTGCACATGCGGGCCCTGTACCGGGCGGGCCGGCGCGCCGAGGCCCTGGCGGCCTTCGCCCGCGCCCGCCACCGCATCACCACGCGCACGGGACTGGATCCCGGCCCCGCACTCCGCGCCCTGCACGCGGCGGTCCTCGCGGACGCCCCTGCCCTGCACGCCCCCGGCCCACCCCCCTCACCGCGACCCTGCCCACCCCCACCACCCTCGCCGCCCCCACCACCCTCGCCGCCCTCACCGCCCACTCCACCGCCCGCGCCGCCGTCCGCCCCGCCGGCACCCGCCCAACTCCCGCAAGCCGCACCCTGCTTCACCGGCCGCACCGCCGAAGCCGCGGCCCTGTCCCACGCCCTCCGGCACGCCCGCAGCACGGTCTGCGTGATCACCGGGGCCGCCGGCGTCGGGAAGACCGCGCTCGCGCTCGCCGTCGGGCACGACGAGGCGGTGCGCGCCGCGTTCCCCGACGGCCGGCTGTACGTCGACCTGCGCGGCGCCGACCGCGGTGGCGTCGCCCCGGCCGAGGTGCTGGCCGGTTTCCTGCGGGCGCTCGGCGTGGACGGCGCCTCGCTGCCCCGGGAGGCGGCCGAGCGCGCGGCCTTGTACCGCAGCATGCTCGCCGGGCGCCGGATGCTCGTCGTGCTCGACAACGCCGCGGGCGCCGACCAGGTGCGGGCCCTGCTGCCCGCCGGGGACGGCTGCGCCGTGCTGGTCACCGCGCGCCGGCGGCTGACCGGACTGGACGCCCGGCTGCGGCTGACCCTGCCCGTGCTGCCGGAGCGGGAGGCGCTGGCGCTGCTCGGGCGGGTGGTCGGGGCCGAGCGCGTCGGGGCGGAGCCGGCGGCCGCGCGCGAGCTCGTGCGGCTGTGCGGCCACCTGCCGCTGGCCCTGCGCATCGTGGCCGCCAAGCTCGCCGCGCTCCCCCACCGGGACCTGTCCCACCTGGCGGTACGGCTGCGCGACGAACGCGGCCGGCTGGACGAGCTCACCCACGAGGGCAGCGACGTACGGGCCGGGCTGCGGTTGAGCTACCGCACTCTGCCGGCCCCGGCCCGGGCCCTGTTGCGCGGGCTGGCCGTGCTCGACGCGCCCGACCACGCCGCGTGGACGGCCGCGGCCGTGCTGGGCCGGCCGCTGGCGCACGCCGAGGAGGCCCTGGACGCCCTGGTCGCCGCGCACCTGCTGGAGGTGGTCGGCCGCGACGCGACCGGCGGGCTCCGCTACCGCACGCACGACCTGGTGCGGGCCTTCGGCCGGGAGCTGGCCGCGGCCGAAGGCGGCCGCGAGGCCGTGCTGCGCCGGGTCCTGGCCTGCTGGGTGGCCCTGGTCCGGGAGGGCCGCCGGGCCCACCAGGGCCTGGACTACCCCGGCCTGGGCGGCCCGACGGCGGCCCGGGTGCCGGATCCGGCGGTGCTGGCCGGGCCCCGGGCGGAGCCGGTGCGCTGGCTCGGCGCGGAACGGGAGGCGTTCGTGGCGACCGTACGGCAGGCCCGGACGGTGGATCCGCAGGCGTGCTGGGAGCTGGCCGCGGCCGGCGAGTACCTGTTCGACCTGCGCAGCGACCTGACGGGCTGGCAGACCGTGCAGGAGGCGGGGCTGGCGGCGGCCCGGGCCCGGGGGGACCGCCGCGGCGAGGCCCTGATGCTGGTGGGGCTCGGCCGGCACCGGGCCTGCCGGGTCGGCGGGTCCCCCGCGCCCGGGCCCGGCGACGCATGGGCCCCGGCCCGGCGGATGCTGGCCGCCGGCGAGGCCCTGTTCGAGGAGCTCGGCGACGCCCACGGCGCGGCGTACGCGGGCTGGGTGCTGTCGTACCTGGACCGCACCCAGGGCCGCACCGCCGAGGCCCTGCGCCGCTGCCGCCGGGGCGCGGTGGTCTTCGAGGCGCACGGCGACCGCTACGGCCAGGCGCAGTGCCTGCGCGGCATCGGCCAGATCCTGCTCGCCCGGGGGGACAGCGCCCGCGCCCTGGAGGTGCTGCGGGAGGCGCTGGCCGTGGCCGAACGCGGCGGGGCCGCCTGGCCCCGCATGTGCATGCTGCGCTGGGTCGCGGAGGCGCAGCGCGTCCGCGGCCACCTGGACGAGGCGGCGGCCGGGTTCCGGGAGATCCTGGCGTTCACCCGGACCTCGGGCGACCTCGCCGGGCAGTGCGCGGCCCGGATCGGCCTGGGCCGGGTCGCCCTGGACCGGGGCGACACCGCCGGGGCGCTGCGCCAGTTGCGCGCGGCCGACGAGGTGGGCCGCCGGTCCGGGCAGACGCTCGTGCACGCCCTGGCCGCGCTCCCGTTGGCCCGGGCCCTGCTGGCGGCCGGTGATCCGGCGGCGGCGCGGGCCCTGCTCCAGGAGGCGCTGGCGGGTTGCCGGCGGATGGACGCCCGGCCGCTGCTGGAGCGGCTGGAGTCCGCCCTGGCCGCCGTACCGGCCGTACCGTAAGGTCATTGGGCCTTGGTGTTCGGGAAACCGGTGAGAAACCGGTGCGGCCCTCGCCACTGTGATCGGGAAGTCCGGCTCTTCCCCCGGACGTCCGTCCGGGGGTGCCCCCAGCGGGAGCCACTGGGCCACCGCGGGAGACCGCACGGCCTGGGAAGGCGGAGCGACGACGTCAGTACCCGTGAGCCAGGAGACCGGCCGGGGCGCGTTGTCCGTCCACGAGGTGTTGGAGAGGTCTCCCCACTCATGCACATAGCCGAGGGCTTCCTGCCCCCGTTGCACGCGGTCGCCTGGGGCGTCGCGTCCGCCCCCTTCGTCGCCCACGGCGTCCGGTCGCTCAGCCGCGAGGTGAAGGCGAACCCGGAGAGCACGCTGCTGCTGGGCGCGTCCGGGGCGTTCACCTTCGTCCTGTCGGCCCTGAAGATCCCCTCGGTCACGGGCAGCTGCTCGCACCCCACCGGGACCGGGCTCGGCGCGATCCTGTTCCGCCCGCCGGTGATGGCGGTGCTGGGCACCATCACCCTGCTCTTCCAGGCCCTGTTGCTGGCCCACGGCGGCCTGACCACGCTCGGCGCGAACGTCTTCTCGATGGCGATCGCGGGCCCGTGGGCCGGGTACGCGGTGTACCGGCTGCTGAAGAGGTTCGACGCCCCGCTGATGGTCTCGGTGTTCCTCGGCGCGTTCTTCGCCGACCTGGTGACGTACTGCGTGACCAGCGTGCAGCTCGCGCTGGCCTTCCCCGACCCGGGCAGCGGTGTCGCGGGTGCGCTGGTGAAGTTCGGCGGGATCTTCGCCGTCACGCAGCTCCCGCTGGCGGTCAGCGAGGGCCTGCTGACGGTGCTGGTGATGCGGCTGCTGCTGCAGTCGAGCAAGGCGGACCTGGCGCGGCTGGGCGTGGCCCGTCCCGCCTCCCGTACCGGCGAGCAGCAGGGGGCGGCGGCCTGATGTCGAAGAACGCGAAGATCAACGTCCTGCTGCTGCTCCTGGTGGCGGCGCTGGCCGTGCTGCCGCTCGCGCTGGGGCTGGGCGAGGGCAAGGAGGAGCCGTTCAGCGGCGCGGACGCGCAGGCCGAGGCGGCGATCACCGAGATGCGGCCGGACTACGAGCCATGGTTCTCCCCGCTGTACGAACCGCCGTCCGGCGAGGTGGAGTCGGCCCTGTTCGCCCTCCAGGCGGCGCTGGGCGCGGGTGTCCTGGCGTACTACTTCGGCCTGCGCCGGGG
>NZ_JAJAUY010000077.1 GCF_020532625.1 Streptomyces antimicrobicus
TGTGTCGAAGCGTGAAGCCCCGCGCGTCGCGCGGGGCTTGGCCGGCGCCCCGCTTCGCGGGCTTCGGCCTTTGGTCTTCCGCTGCGCTCCAGACCAGCGAGTCCGGGGGGGGGGAGCTTCGTTCCCCCCCCGGAGGTAGAGGAGCACTTCGCTTCGCTCCGTGCTTAAGCAGAATAAGAGCAGATCAAGGAAACCGCAGGTCAGAGCGTTTTTGGCTAGCTCCCTGAGGCAGGTCAACCTGCTCTAAGAGGCACCCGCGTATTCATATATGGAAGCACCTTAGCCTCAAGGGGCATGCTGAAGCAAGGAGTTGAGCTTCCACATGTGGAACCACTCTAACGGTGGGGCCCATCCGTATACACATATGGAAGCGATCTACTAGACTGAGCGCGGTCGGTTCCACATATGGAAGCGGAGGTTCGATGCCGGTTCGGAAGCCACAGCCAAGCAAGGTGGTGGTGGACCTCAGCACGCATGGGGTCGTAGACCTGAAGACTGGTCAGCTTGTCGGCGGCGAAGGGGCTGAAAGGTCAGGGGACACCCGCTTTCACTTCGAGGGCGGAGGCAGGTGGGCGAGCTTCGGAAAGCCTTTGCTCAGCCGAATCTGGGCAAAGGGTTCTGGGTACACAAAGAACGACAAGCTAGTCGTGGGTTTCTACCTTGGGGCAACCCAAGTTGGTCTGAAGCCGGTTCCGCTCACCAAGCAAGAGATTGCGCGTGAGCTTGAGATTCGGCCGGCGTCGGCGGGTGAATCTATGAATCGTCTGGCACGGGGCAACATTCTGATCCCGGTTCAGAAGTTCGGTGCCATCTGGCTGTTCCGGCTGAATGCACGGCTGGTGTATGACGGTGGATCAGAGCAGCAGCGCGAGTGCGCGAAGTACGATCCCGTACCGATCGTCCCTCTCAAGGAAGAGGCTTAGGAGGCCCCTGTGACGGTTGCAATGGCTGAACCTATGTACCTGACGGCCCAAGAGCTGAATGGCCTTCTCCTGCGCGCACGCGGCCTTCAGGGGGCCAACCTGAGGATGCTTCTCTACTACGCCACAGCCGTGCCGGTAGGGGAGCCAGTTAGCCTGCTACAGAAGGAGATTGCGGACGCTGTAGGAGTCAGCCAAGCAAGCGGCTCGCGCAGCGTCACAAAACTTGTCGAGGACGGATGGCTTGCCGAGGCGTACGTGGCCGGCCCCTACCGCTTCTATCGTCTGGGTCCGGCAGCGCTTGGAAGGGGCGCCGAGCCGGCGTCGGTACCTGAGGGTGAGGGCGGCTTGGCGTCGGTACACCACCTGCGTCCCTGACCCTTGAGCTGCAAGACGATGAGGGTGGGACCCACCCTCATCGTCGAGGCACGCGGTGCGCTTTCACCAGCTGACCCTGGGCCAGGTAGGGCTCGGCGTCCTGACCATCTGCCACACTGCCTGCATACACCGAAGTAGCCGCTCCGCTTCCCCGCGGGTCGGCGAAGTGAACGGAAGGCCCCTCGTGGCGAAAATCCACATCCTCGCGAACCGCAAGGGCGGCGTGGGGAAGTCTCTCATCTCCATCAACATGGGCGCCGTGTGCGCCGACGTGGCCGGTGTCCGGCCCGACGGACGGCCGTCCGTCGCCGTGGCCTCCGCTGACCCTCAGGGCACGTCTCTGTGGCGCGCGGCCCGGCTGGTAGAGCAGCCCTTCGACGTTCTCGACATCTCCGGAGATCTGGAGAACATCGCGCTGCTAAAGAAGCTTCCATACGCGCACATCTTCGTGGACACCCCTGGCTGGGCGGAGATCACGCCGGAGGAGTACGAGGCGGGTGAGGACCCGCTCGGTGACGACAAGTATGGGCAACTGCTGAAGGCGCTGCTGGTCCAGGCCGACGATGTGATCGTGCCGATCCTGACCGAGCCGGACTCCTTCGAGCCGACCTGGCAGACGATCGAATGGGTGATCAAGCCCCGGCAGATCCCCTTCCAGGTCGTCATCAACAACTGGCCGCCGGCCGAGGGCATGGCGTACGTGGAGGGAACCCGCGCGTTCTGCGAGGGCCACGGCTGGCCCGTGGCCCGCACGGTGATCCGCCGGTACAGGGTCCACACCAACGCCACGAAGGTGGTCACCCAGTACCACAACAACCGGGTTGAGTTGCAGGCCCGCGAGGACTTTTACCGCTTCGCCCTGGAACATGGCCTGCGTGGCTCGGGTGCTGGCCAGGGCGAGGTTGCCGAGGTGAGTGCGTGATGGCGGGTACGCGCACCACGATTGCGGAGCAGTTCGGCAGGACGGCCGTGGGTACGGCGGTGCCTCCAGAAAAGCGGACCGTTCAGCCAGCCGTTGTTGGGCAGGTCGGGGCAGTAGAGGATCAAAAGGCCGCAGGGGTGGAGCAGACGCAGGATGCGGCTGGGCAGGGGGCGATGACCCCAGTCGTTCATTTCGTTGCTCCGCAGACTGACAACCGCGCCGAGAGGCTGGCGATTTGCCAGAGCGCCATTCTCGAAGCGGACCGTTGGGCGCAGGCAGAGACGGAGCGGATCAGTCAGCAGTACCTACTCATGGTCGGCGGCGCCTACGAACTCGCTCGAACAGAAGAGCTGTGGCGGGAAGGCGGGTTCGACTCATTCGATGCATGGGGCAGGGCCCTGCACGGGCGCAGCGCCGACTACATGAACAAGGTGATCCGCATCCGGCCCGTCGTGAGCGCACTGGCGTCCATCACCCGCCGGCAGCTCCAGGAATACCCCCTGCGCCCCCTGGTGTCCGTGCAACGGGACCACGGAGATGAGGCGGTCCGTCAGTGCTGGAAAGAAGCTGAGCGAGCGGGGAACCTGACCGACCGCGGCTTCCTTCACGCCGCCGTGAAGCTCGGCTTCAAGGTGCGGATCGAGGCTGAGAAGAGGCGATCAGCACCCGTAATTGAGACAGCCAAGCTCAACATCACGGCGTTGCGGAAGCTCGCCGGGAAGGACCCGGCCGCTGCTTTGGCGGCGTGTCGGGAAGTGCGCAGGGAGCTGGACGAGGTGGAAGCCGAACTGGCCATCAAGACTCAGCAGGACCGCCCCGCAGCGTCCGACGACTAGATCAGGAAGACTGGCAGTCTTCCTGATCTAGTAGGGAAGACTGCCAGTCTTCTTGGGATCGTGACCTCAAAAGGTGCCCCCTACCTCGTAGCCGAGGGAGGGGGCACCGTCTTGCGCGATGAGTCCTGGCCGGGCACCAAGATCGAGTTCTGCCACCTCGTGAACCCTCTACGGGGTGATGGTGGTTTGGAGTCCGCCGACGGTCGCGGCTCGTCGTTGCGTTGGCAGGCGTGATACCGCGTGGTCGGCTCCGCACAGCAGGTCAGGCACGGGGATGCCGTAGTGGGCCGACAGCCGGTCGAGGTCGCCAAGGGTCCACGACGACCCCTTGTCGGAGCCGGCTTGCTTGCGTGACACCTGTCCCTGGCTCAGCCTCAGCCCCCGGGCTAGATCTGACTGGGTTTCTCCGGTGGCGTACATCAGGGCGGACACGGTGAGCCGCAATAGGGCTTCTGTACTGGGCATATGGGCATCTCCCATTGGTTATGCACTGGATGCATACAGGTAGGGGTCGTGCCTCGGTCACGGGCCGTCGTGTGAGATTGGCAGGCTGTCGTACACGAGCGACAGTCGGTCGGCCGGCGCCACCGCGCGCAGCACTTCCAGTGGGCGACCTGAGGCGTCGAGGGTGATTCGTTGGAGAGCCAGGACCCACACCCGCCCGCTGATCCGCAGGTCCGTCGCCTCTTCGTCGGTGGGCACCCGGGCAGTGACCGTCTCGTCGGCGACGGTGGGCCGGTGGCCGGCGGCCACCAGTGCTCCGTACACCCCACCGGTGATCTTGCCGTCACCGTCCAGGCCCGCTGCTTCTGCTACCGCAGCCGGATACCAGGCGTGCTGGAGCTGTACGACGTCGTCGGGTCGGATGAGTGCCTGGCGCAGCCGATAGACGACGTCGTCTCCCTCGGCCAGGCCGAGCAGCGCGGCTAGGTCGGCGGGTGCCTGGAGACGGTCCACACGGACGAGCCTCATCTCGCCGTCGATCCCCTGGGCTGCCGTGGCAGCCTCCCACGGTCCGCGTGGGCCGCCGGGAGTGAGGACCTGGCCGTACCGGCTGAGCGGGATGCGCACTTGGGTGCGGGGGCGCACGATCGTCCCCGCCCGTTTGGAGGAGAACACCAAGCCGTCGTCCGCCAGGGTGGCGATTGCCTTGGTGATGGTCCCCTTCGACACCCCGTGCAGTGCCATCAGCTCCGCGTTCGTCGGTAGCCGGCTGCCGACGGGGTACTCCCCTGCCTCGATGCGTCGCCGCAGGTCGTCCGAGATCTGCCCGGAGCTGGTCATGTGGGTCACCTCCTGAGTCAGCACAGCTTATCGCCTAGGCGTTATTGACAACACCCGCCGCGGGGGGCACTCTTAATAATGCCTAGGCATTACTGGCCGGGGTCGCTCCAGTGCGGAGCGTCCTGGCCCGGCCGTGCCTGCGCGCCAACAAAAACGGCCCCCAGCCGGTGCTGGAACACCGGGCCGAGGGCCTGAGACGACACCACCTGATGAGAGCAGGAGGCGGTCCTGTGACGGATCGTAGCGAACGTGTGCAGTCCGACCCGGCGCCGGTCTTGGAGGCGACTGGAAGGCAGGAATTCTTCTGGCTGATTACGGTGCGGACCGGCGTCGGCCTGAGTACCCAGACCGGCACGATCACGTGGTTCCCGGGGCAGACCCGGGAGGCCCTGTACAACTCCGTGCTGCGGCACATGAAGGAGTACACGGGCCGCAGTGACGTGGTGACGCTGGCTTGGGTGCTGGAGCCCAACGAGCGGGGTGACCGGTGAGCGCCGGCAACGGGGCGTACGACCCCGCGGTGGAGCCTGCGACGGCGGCCGCGATCGCTGCGGCGAACGCCGCTGCTGCGGCGGCTGAGGCCGCGCGGCTAGCGGTCGAGAGGGTCCAAGCTGCGCGGCCTCAGCCGGCTGAGGTCCCGCGATGAGCCTCGGTCACGGCTGATTCCCGGTCCCGCCGACGGAAGTGCACGCCGGTCGGGGCAGGCCACTGTCGGCGTGCGCCTCCCTGAGCACTACCACCTGCCGGGTCCCTCGCGGACCCGGCTCCCCCACCCGGCCCCGCCCTACGCGGGCGGTGCCGGATGAGGGAGCCGGACACGGCCCCCAGCAGCACCATCTCTTGCCCGGACAGGCAGCGCGTGACGGCGGCCCGAAAGGTAGCAACTGCTCTTTTTCAACTCAACAGTGGACATATCAAGCAACTGCGACAAGCTGCCCCGCCTGTGCGATGAGTACGCCGCACCTTGCTCCAGCCGTCCTCACGGGCGGACAGGAGTCCGAACGCACAGGTGAGGGGCGAATATCGCGCCGACGGTTCCGAGCCGTCGCCGTCCGGCATCCCCGCAACGCTGCGGTGGTGCCGGGCGGTGGCCACTCGGCCACCACGACGGCCCCACCGGGGGCGCTACCGACGCCTACACCGGCGGGGCCATCCTCGCTCATCCCCTACGACCTCACCGCAGGAGACAGCGCATGCACGGTACCAAGCTGATCAACTACGGGGCGCACCCCGTGGTCCCGACCGATTCCGACCCCGACATGGACGAGATCCTGCGACGCGTCCGGGAGGGCCGGTAGCCATGACCGCCTTTCAGTACGCCGTTGGCCTGTTCTTCGCCTTGCTCGCCATGGCGGTGGTCGGTCTGGGTCTGGTCGCCCTGGTCGTGTACCGGCCGCGACGGGTCCGCCTGCCACGCCACGACCGGCACGCCCGCTGACCGGGCCGGCCCCGCCCCCTTCCGGTGCGGGGCCGGCCCTCGGCCACGGTCCCGAGCAGTCCCCCACCACGCCGTCCTACGACCCTGGAGGCATCGTGTCCCTCTTACTCCGTACCGCTGCCGTGCGTGCCCTCCGCGCCCAGCTTGACCAGGCCCGAGCCGAGCGCGACCAGGCCCGAGCCGAGCGCGACCAGGCCCTTGCCGAGGTTGCGACCGTCACCCATTTCGTGATCCGCGCCGAGGACACCGCCGAGACGCTCCGCGCGGCCCTGGCACGGGCCACTGCCACCGCCGCCCGCGCCGAGGGCGAACTCAAGGCGCTGCGCCCCGAGATCCTGCTCGACACCGAGGACCGGGCGGCGCTGCGGACGCTGCTCCGCCACACCCGCCGGCGGAGCACGACGACCCGGGTCTACGTCCTGTTGGAGCGGGGCCGGCTGCACAGCGTCCACGCAACAACGGCTGCTGCTGAGGCTGCCGCAGAGGCGGAGGGGGCGCCGCCGGACGGGTGGACGTCCCTGGCCCCGGGCGAGGCCTCGCCTCGGGCGGCTGACGTGCCCTGGCGGATCCAGGAACTTCCCCTCGGGGGTGTCTCGTGACGGTGCTGGACGAGCCCGAGGGTGGGCGCCCGTTCGACGTGCCCGACGTCCAGACGTACGGCTACGTGTACCGGATGTCCGTGCAGACCGACGCCCGGGGCGCGGTGCTGGTGGCCTACACCTGTGACTCCGAGACCGGCGCCGTGACGCGGTCCTCCCTGCGGATCGACCCGGCCGGCGCCGCCTACATCCGGCGCCGTCTCGCAGGCCTGTGACCCTGACCGACCATCCCAGACAGGGGAACCAGACATGAAGAAGACGTTGTCGCTGTATGCGGACGCCCGCACGGGCGTCCTGGCGATCCTGGGTGCCGTCACGCTGGGCGTGGCGGTCCTCTCCGTCGCCGTCAACTACGGAATCCTTGAGAGCGCGTTCGGCGGGTGGGCGGTGCCCACCGTGTGGGCCCTGGACGCCCTGTGGCTGACCTTCCTGGGGGCGGAGATCCTCGCCGGCAACCACCGTCAGCGCGCTCAGCGCGTACGGATTGCGGGTCTGGCGCTGACAGTCCTGATCGCCGCGCTGCCCACCGCGGACCTGATCATGAACCGGGTCCAGGGCGGGCGGTTTGACCTGGCCGTCGTCCTCACTCCCGTTGCGATCGTGGCCACCAAGGCTGCGTGGTGGGTCGTCCTGCCGTCGCTCGGTCGGCGGACGTCCCCCGAGACCCGCCTGCGGCTCCACGAGCAGCGCCAGGAAGTTGCGGACCGGCTGGAGGAGATGGAGGCCGACGCCGCGCACCGGATCGAGCTGCTGCGCCAGGCGACGGAGTTGGAGCGGCAGGTGGCCGAGGCCGAGACCGACTACCGAGCCTCGGTGCTGGCCGTGCAGCGGGAGACGACCGAGCGGCTGCACCGGCAGGCCGAGGCCACTGCTCAGACGGTCGCAGAGAAGCCCTTGCCGGCCCTCGTCGGCGCGATTCCGCTGCCGACCCTCGGCCAGTGGACGCCGACCGCTCCTGCCCTGCCTGGCACGGGGGGCCGGGACAGCCGTCACGGCACCGCACCGCAGGTCAGCGGCCCATCCGGCACACCCGGCGAGACCGGGTCCGACACGGCGTCACACCCCGAGGACCAGGCCGTCACGCTCGCGGAACTGGCCGCCGTCTCCGGGGTCCCCGTGCCCCGGCGCGGTGTCGCGCTGAGCGACGAACAAATGGACGTGGTCCTGCGCCACCTCAGGTACGGCGACGATCCGCCGCTGTCCTACCGCCAGGCTCGCGCGGCCTTCCGCCGCGCCGGATACGTGGGCGGGGAAGAGCGGGTGCGCCACGCGTGGGCCGAGCTCATGAGGAAGGAAGGCGCCGAGGAGTCAGACGGCGACGTGAGCGACGAGGAGCCTGAGGACGCGGCTCTGTAGTTCCGCGGTGGCCGGCACCACCGATGCGGCCCAGCTCCCGCTGGGCCGCGTCGCGACTGCCGGAGCAACGCCAGCAGTTGAGCGGAGCAGACCCGGCGAGTGACCCGGCGAGCGAACAGTGCGTTCGCAGAACCGGGGAGCAGGCCCGGTGAGCACCGCAAAAACCCCTAACCCGAAAGTGTGTTCGGGATAAAATCGCCTGCTCAGAGAAGGGGAGGGCGTGAGCAAGAAGGACAATCAAGATCAAGACGACGCCGCGAGAGCGGTCGGTGCACTCGGCGGACTGGTGATCATCACCGGGTTCATCGCTGCCATCAAGGACTGGCTAGGCCTCGGCTGGCCTGCGACGGTGATGCTCATCGTCGGTGTGCTGCTCGCACTCGGCTACGGCATCTGGAAGGCCAAGGGCCTGATTCGCCGTCTGATGGCAGGCGATACGCGGTCGCCCGCGCCGCCGTCCCAGGAAACTGCTGTCGAACCGGCTGGTGCGCCGGCCCTCGACGTTGCCGTACACCCGGAGTTGACCGAAGCACTGGTGCGTACCGGGGCAATCGCCCGTGACGAGGTTATTCCGCTGCACGACGTGCATGCGCAGGAAATTCCCGGTTACGGTATCCGCTACACGTTCCTGCTCCCCAAGGGTCGTACCCACGAAGAAGTCTCCAAGCGGCTCGGCCCCATTGCATCAATGCTCGGTGTTACTCGTCTGCATCTGAAGGTGGAAGCCTCGCGCCGAAACGAGCGCGAGGTGACCATCGTCAAGCTGGACGAGCCCCCGTTCAGCCGCATCTTCGAGCCGCCGACACGGAAGGAGATCAAGGCATACAAGGGGCTTGCTCTCGGTCATGAGGTGACGGGAGAGCTCTGCGGTATCACCAGCCTGGAAAAAACGTCAATCCTGGTCGCGGGAATGACCCAGACCGGTAAGACCACCCTCATCAACGGTTTCATCACGTGCCTGCTGATCGCGTACGGTGATGAATACGATTTGGTCCTGCTCGATGGAAAATTCATCGGTCTGGCCCCCTTCGCAAGAATCGCCCTTCGCTACCAGGCATCCGACGATCCGGCCGTCCTGGAAGAAATCCTGGACGAACTCCTTGCTATCGTCCACAAGCGGTATGAGGAGCGGAAGAAAGCCCGGCTGGAACGAAAGCCGGAACCGAAGTTCCGTCCCATCGTTTTCATCGTGGACGAGGCAGCAGATTTCTACGCGGACAACGGTGCGAAGGGCCGTAAAGAAGCTGTCGCCAGGGTGGAGGAAAAGTCGCGCCAGCTGGTCTCGAAATCGCTGGAGTCCGGCGTTTCCGTCATCATGATGACTCAGCGCCCCGATAAGGACGCCATCCCGGTCAACGTCCGCGCACAGTTCCAGTGCCGGGTATGCCTGTATGTCGATTCGGAAGGAGCGGCGAAAGTCGCCCTGGGTGACTCCTACTTCACCACCAGGTCTCCTATCCACCCGGCGCTCCTTAACCCGGAGATCCAAGGGCAGGCCGTTTTGTTCGCCCGCGGACAGTCCACTCTCATTCGAGGGTTCAACTTCCCGGAGACCTTCATGTGGGAAGTCATCGATGAGACCTATGAGCGACGCAAAAACCGACTGATCGCCGCCCCTGAATCGCCACGCAAAAAGGCAATCGACCTCATGCGCGCTCGCCAGGTTGATTTCATGACGACGGCAGACCTGGCAGAAGCGCTAAACGTCGTGGAGGCCAACCCGATCGCGGTCGGAAAAACAGTAAGCAAGCTGCTGGGAGTCGCACCGCACAAGCGCTCCGGAGGAGTACGCGGCTACCGGCTGGCCGACCTCACGGCCGCCGCAATGTCCGATTCGTAACCCGCCCGACCGTACGCCCAGACAACGCCCACGCAACGCCCGCACCCGCCCCTGGCGGGCGGGTGGACGACCCAGCGGGCGTTCACCGGGCGTTGCCTGGGCGGGTGCCAGTGGCGTACCTGACCAGCCAAAACGCTCCAAGAAGCCAGTAGGGGGGAAACCTTGAGATCTGCCGCTGTAGCGGCTCTGGGCGCGGGGGCCACCGCGGCCGTCATGGTGGCCGCGCTCGTCCAGGCCGCAGGAGACAGTCCGATCGGGACGGCACTGAGCCTCGCCGTACCCAGCGAGTACAGCCACCTGATCCAAAAAGCGGGGCGCACCTGCCCCGAGGTCAGCCCAAATCTGTTGGCCGCGCTGCTCTCGACGGAATCCAATTTCAATCCGAAGGCGCAAAGTCCGGTCGGCGCTCAGGGTATTGCGCAGTTCATGCCGTCCACGTGGGAGTCCCACGGAATCGACGCCAACGGCGACGGCCGGCGCGACGTGTGGGACCCCGAGGACGCAATTCCATCGTCGGCCAAATATCTCTGCACCATCGCCAAGGAGGTGGCAGACGTTCCCGGCGACAAGCAGCAAAACATGCTGGCTGCGTACAACGCCGGTAGCGGTGCCGTCCGGCAGTACGGAGGTGTTCCGCCGTACAAGGAGACGCAGGGCTACGTTCGGGCAATAACTGACCTCGCCAACCAGCCGACGAACGGCGGGTCGGGCGGAGCGGCAACTGTCGTGAACGCAGCAAAGGCAATGATCGGCACGCCGTATTCCTGGGGCGGTGGCGACGCTAACGGCCCCAGCACCGGCTCGTGCTGTTCCCCCAATGGTCACTCCGGTGGTGACATAAAGGGATTCGACTGCTCCGGCCTGACTCTCTACGCCTATTCGAAGGTTGGTATTTACCTGCCTCGGACGGCAGCGGAGCAGTACGCGGCATCCGAACCTGTCGAACCGGGTGACGTCCGACCGGGCGACCTCGTTTTCTATGGCAGTAGCGCTTCAGGAATCCACCATGTCGGTATCTACGTCGGCAACGGGTGGATGATCGACGCTCCGAGGCCGGGGAAAAACGTCCGCTACTCGCCCCTCGATACGATGCCCGACCTGTACGGCGTCGCACGGCCCCACAAGAAGAAGGAGATCTGAGAAAATGAGCAAGAAGTCGGTTCTGGCAGCGCCCATCGACATGTCTACCGGGTTCAAGGACTTTTTCGACACCATCGGTGTGACGAGTGAGGGCATCATCACGAAGAGCCTGGCAGCCGTCATCGGAGTGATCGCGATCAAAATGCTGCTCACCCTGTCGAACGACCCTAAGTCGGCGCTGCGTAAGGGGTCGATGGCGATCGGAACTCTGTTCGTGGCGCTCGTCCTCGGCCTCTACGGAGACACACTGTTCGCCACCGTGACGTCTCCGAAGAGCTGATGAGGCATGCCGAACACTGATGACCCCTGTGACGGGCTGTGGGGCCCCGCAGAGAAATACTGCCGCAGCAATGGCGGTGGCCCCCCTGGCGGAGACGGTAGTGATGGGCTCGCCCCTGGCGGCGGCAACGGATTAACTGGCGGAGCCTCCGAGCACGTCATGGACTTGGCTGAGTTCCTCATCGACCAGATCAGCGCCTTTTTGGTGCCTGAGAAAGCGTGGGCGCCGAGGGACGCGAGTGGGCTGTATCAGCCGTTCATGTGGTTGGGGCAGCACTTGGCGGTCGCCATCTTCATGGCCGTCGTCGTTGTGTGCGCCCTGACTGCGTGGCAGGGGGTACCGCGCATGAGGCAGATGGGTGTTTCGACGGGGTGGACCCTGGCCGCCGTCGCTGGCATGGCGTCGGTGCCAGCCGTAGTTGCGTTGCTAAATGAGGCGCTGAGCAGCGCCTTCAAAACGGCGTTCAACGCCGATGAGGCGAGTTTGTTCGCCACCATCCGCGAGGATCTGAAGACCGGGGCGGACGCCAACCCGCTTGGGATCTTGATCATCGTGTCGGCGTTGGTCGTCGCGCTTGCGGTGGCTGCGCTGGTGTTCATGACACGTCAGCCGGCCATCGTGGTGTTCGTGTGCATGGCGCCGTTGGTGCTGGCCTCTCTGGCGCGCGGGGGCGATGCAACGGCGGTGAGGCGGTGGGCGATGCGACTGCTCGGGGTGATGTTCGCTCCGTTCGCCCTGCTCCTGATCTCGCCGTTCGTGAAGGGGTTCGGCGGCGCACTGGTCATGGACGCCGTGCTGCTGGTGGTCGCCGACGTCCTCATGCTCAGGATGATCTTCCACGGGATTCCGTACGTCGGGCCCCGGGTCGCGGGCGCCGCCCGGACGCTGGTGGAGCGCCAGACGACCAACCCCGTGGTGCGGGGGGTCGTACGGGCAGGTGTGCCGGACGTCTACGAGCAGGAGAACACGCCGCGTGGCCCCCGCACGGTAGATACCCCGGGCCGCGCCATGTCGCAGGACGGGGGTGTCCTGCTGGCCGCGTACGGCGTCAAGCGTCCCTCCCGGCCGGGCCGGCTGACCACCGCGTCCGCCATGGCCAGGGTCGCGCACGACGCGGAGCGCACTGAGCAGATCCGCCAGGCGCGCGGCCAGGCCCGGGCCGCGATGCGGCCCGCGAGCCCCAACTCGCCAGCTGCTACGGCGGTCAACCAGGGGGGCGCGCGGACCCCCAACCCGCGCTCGGCGCCGCCGAGCGGGCCCAGCAACCCCTAACCCTGCCGCTGCCCCTGGCCCCGGCCGGTCGTCCTCCCCGCCCCCACGGTGGCGAGGGCGACCGCCGGGGCCAGGGCGTAGGCGGCCCCAGACAGAAAGAGGAGAGACGTGTACCGCCTGTCGCCCGGATACCGTGTCCCCGCTGTGCAGCGGGGGTTGAGCCCTGTCGAGACCCTGCTGACGAAGGCCAACGCCGGGGCCGGCGGCGCCGTGCTGATGTCAGCGATGATCACCCCACCCCCACTGTGGGCGTTCGGCGCGGTGGGCGCCGCCGCGGCCCTGCTCAACGTCGCATTGGGGCCCCGTTCACTCGCCCGGTGGGCCGCCGTCGGATACCGGCACTTGCGGGAGCGCACCGCGCCGGCCGCCATGTCCGGCCGTCCCGGCGCGACGGCTACGTGGACGCTGCACCCGGAGCACGGCACCATGCAGGATCCCGTGCGGCGGGCGGAGTGGCATGCGGCGTTTGCCCGTGCTCTTGAGTTCGCTGGCAGCCAGGTTCGTACCGCTGGCATCCAGGTGCACGTCACCCACCATGCCGACGTCGGGGACTACGTCACCCACACGCAGACGATTTCCGTCCACGTCCCCAAAGGCCTGGTCGGGCAGCCTGACCGGATCGTCGCGACGCTGGAGGCGGAGTTTGCCCGGCTCGGCGTGCTGAGGGCCGTGGACCCTGAGCCGGTCCCGGCCGTGGCCGAGCGCGGGGCGGGGTGGGTCGGCCTGGACGGCGGCCACTACGCGGCCACGGCACGGATCACCGGGTGGCCCGACGAGACCGGCGGAGACCTGATGGGCAAGTTGCTGCTGGGCGACGCGGGCGCGGACGAGCCGCACTACGCCACGGACCGCTCCTTCGCGGTCCTGTATCGGCCGCTGCCGCCGGCGCAGTCCCGGCGCTCCGCGAAATGGCAGGCTGCTGCGGCTGAGGCGTTCACCACCGACAAGGTCAAGGCCGACGCCTTGCACATCGCCAGCAGCACCGCGCACGGTGCCCTGGTGCAGGGTGCCACCCTCGTGGACATCGACGCCTACATGACGGTGTGGGGCGACAGCCCCGAGGCCGTCACGGACGCCCGGTGGCAGGCCTCGCTCGTGGCCGACCGGCACCGCATCGGCCTGGACTGGCTCGGCGGCCAGCAGCACCGCGCCCACGTGATGACCACCCCGCACGGGGCCTCCACCAGGAAAGGGGCGATCCTGTGATCCGCCTGCCTTCGACTCATGCCGCGATCACCGCACCCCTGCCCGCGTCCAGCGCCACATTTCCCGGCATCCCGATCGGGCGGTCCCTGCTGGACGGCCGCCCCTTCCACCTCTCGCCTGTCATGGCCGACGCCGCGATCCTGCCGTCCACCAACATTCTCGGATTGGGCGGTCTCGGGTCCGGCAAATCGACCACGGGCAAGGCCCGGATGCTCAGGGAGATCCGGAACCACGGCCACCAGGCCGTCGTCATCGACAGTTTCGGGGAGGACGGGGCGAACGGTGAGTGGAAGCCTGTCGTCCAGGCCCTCGGCGGCCAGGTCATCAAGGCCGGTTCGTTCACGCTCAACCCGGTCAGCCAGTTGTTCCCGCCCGGCGTGCGTGAGCAGCTGGTCCGATCGTTGATCCTCGCGGTAGAGCCCGATGCGCTCACCCACCAGGCCGCCCACGCTCTACAGCACGCCCTTAACCACCCCAAGGGGACCACGCTGACCGGGCTGGTGGACGCCCTGGTGACTCCCGAGGACGGCAGATGGCCGGCCGAGCGACTGGCGGAGTGGGGCGTGGGCGCCGCCATCGCCCTGTCCCGCTACACCGAGGGCTCCCTCACCGGCCTGTTCGACGGCCCTGACGCGGGCCTGCCGCCCACGGACTTGCCGATCCTGAGCATCGATTTCACGGGTCTGGATCGCAACTCGCCGGCTATCCCGAGCCTGATGGCCGCGGTGACGTGCTGGGCAGAGCACGTGTGGCTGCCCTCATCGACCGCCACGCACCGCCACCTGGTCCTTGAAGAGGCCTGGCAAATTCTGCTGTCCCCAGCCACGGCCGAACTCATCCAGCGTCAGCTCAAGAACAGCCGCAAAGCCGCCCTATCTCTCTCCGTGCTCATGCACACCCTGTCCGACCTCGGGGACGGCCGCGCACAGGATCTCGCGCGGCTGTGCGAGATCGCCCACGTGGGACGTCTGGGCCCGGAAGAGGCAGCGACCGTGGGCGCGCTGCTGGGCCTGCCCCAATGGGCAGTGGACATGATTCCCACGCTCGGGCCGGGACAGGCCGTCTGGCGGGTCGGCCCCCACTACGTGGACATCATCCAGACCATCCTGAGCGAGGAGGAGGCGGCGTTGACCGACACGTCCGTGCGACGCCGCCGGGCTCAGCAGGGCCCCCTCGTAGCTGCTGATGAGTCAACGACGTCTGAGCTGGCCGAGGACGAGGGGGAGCCGACCGTGGACGAGGAGGGTCCGGCCGAGGAGCAGCCGACACAGCTCGACGAGGACGGCCGCGACGATGAAGAGCCGAGCGAGGGACCCGCGCCGCGCGCCGAAGACGGGAAGGGGGAGTGGACGTGGGAGATGCCGCCGGGGGTCATCGACTCCCGGCACTACGACGTTCTGCAGGCCGCGCGGGAGGGCCGGTGCAGCGAGGCTGCGCACATGGCGGCGATCGGTGAGCGTGAAGACATCACCGCCTACGGCATCAACAGCGATCAGGCCGTGTCGTGGCTGGCCACCCGCGCACAGGTGGCCGAACTCTGCGGAGAGCCGAGTAAGGCGGTACAGCTGCGCGCTACCGTCACCCGCATGGGCAAGGATCCGGAGTGGTACCAGCAGGGTGGTTCAGGAGCGGCCTGGTACAGCGGGCCTCAGCCGACCGCCCCCGAGCAGCCGCCAGCAAAAGCGCCGACACCGCCCGCGCAGCGCCGCCGTGCCTGGCCGTACGTCGCAGCGATCGCGGCTCTGTCGATCACGATCGCAGGCGTGTGGCAGTACGCCGCCGCAGAGGAACGGCGACAGGAACTCGCCGCCAAGGCCGCCGCATACAAGGGCAGGTCAGGCGCTGCGCTGACCATCGACGGCGTCAACGCCGACGTGGTGGCTCACTGGAGCCGTGACCGCCAGCGCGTCACCATCGAACTGCGGACCTACTTCGACCGGAACGCGCACTACCTGCGAATCGACGCGGCCGACAGGAGCGCCAGCAGCACGGGCAAGGACGGATGGTTTCCCCAGTCGCCCGAGGTCGTTGTTCCGGTGGCTGACCCCCTGGCGGATGTCACGGTCCGGGTGACGGTCGGCGGTAGAGACTGGCAGGAAGGCGCGCAGGCGCCATCCCGGATGGTCCGTCTGAGCCCGACCGGCAAGGCCGTTGACGCCGACACCGGCCAAGGGCTCAAGTCAGACCTTGGGTGAACGTTCCGCCGCTCTGGCGTGGACTGCTCGGCCAGGCTGCCGATGCGCATACCGCTGACCCATCCCGCACGGCCCCGCTCAGGCCGCTGAACCTGGGCTGATGGGTCAGTGACGTCCTGGGGCATTGGTTGTCGGCCGCAGCGCCGCGGCACAGGGCCATCGACCGCGATCAGGACCCCGGCTGCCTCGAAGAGGCGCCCGGGGTCCTTTTGCGTTCCCGTGCCACCTCCAGGATGCACGTATCGTTTGATACATGCATGGTGTATCATTCGATACATTGCGCGTTCGCGCGAGCCGGGCCACGACCGAGAGGGCACGTCATGAGCACTATCGACATCGTTGAGATCGCGGGAGCGGGCGACATCGTCCAGCGTGACGAGGGTCTCTACCTGAGCGCCCGTCACGGCCGGATCACCTGGCAGGAGGGGGGCGGGACATGGCAGGCGACCGGCGCCACGGTGTGGCTCATGGACGGCCGCCTGCCGCTTGCCACACACGAGATTGAGAGTCCCAACCGGATGGACTCCGAGGAGTGGTGGGAGAAGCAGCGCGACCAGATCGCCCCGTGGGCCAGGGCCCTGCGTCCACTCGCCCGGCTCACCGGCCCCAGGCAGGCTGCTGACGCCATGCAGCGTGCCAGGGGCAGCCTTGAAGACGGCCGGCTGTCAGGTTTCACCTCCATCGAGGAGGAGCTGGTCGATGAGATCAAGGCGCAGGCGCTGCCCGAGGAGATCGACGCGGTCAGGGCCGAGACGACCACCACGGAATCCGTTCTCGGGCTCCCCCCGGTGGAGCCGGACCCCATCGCGTTCTGGTCGGCCGTCGCCCACCGCGTCATCAGCCGGCTCAACCGGACCATCACCGACTACCAGCGGGTCGCGCTCACCCTCGCTCCTGACATCGAAGTACACGGCGCCGCCCTGCGCGGGTGGCAGTGCCCGCGCCGCACCTACGGCTGGGGGGACGGCGCGAGCCTTGCGACCGCCGTCGCACAGGAGCTGCTGGCGGGATGGGCAGCGGTCCACTCCCAGCGAGACCCGCTTCTGACGTGGTCCATCCAGTGCGCCAACGTCAGCAAGGCGCGCGCCCACGCACTGACCGGACTCAGCCGCGCCACCATCGACCGGGTACTGGCGTAAAGAGCCTGCGACCGCTGTCAGGTCCCCGAGTAGCCGCTTCGAGGCGGCCCGGGGACCTTTTGCGTTCTCAGGGAAGGCCGGCTCGGTCTGCCCTATGCTCCGCCAGCGTCTCGGGTCCACACGGCTGGTCCCCCGCCGCGCCACTCGATCAGCAGGGCGTCGTCCAGGCGGACGTTGTCCGGGTCCAGGCCGGCCCGCCGGAGGAACTCCAGCAGATCACCGGGGCTGGTGGCGCGGCCGAGGATCTCACCGTCAACGCGGACGCGTCGGCCGCCCTCGGCGTCCGGGGGATAGACGATCACGCGCAGGTCGGGGCTCATCCCTCCACCGTGGCCGTGCCGGCTCATTCCAGCATCCCCAGTGCGGTGTCCGGGCGGCAGTGCGGACAGGCGGGCACGCCGCCGGCCAGCAGGTAGCGGACCTGATCGGCGGTGGCAGGGGCGGACCGTTTGCCGATGTCCCAGCAACCGCCGGCGTGCAACCGGACCGGGGGCCGACCGGTGCCGATACCGCGCTCGATCAGCCACGCGGGCGGCTCGGGTGGGGGCCGGCGCGCGGCTTACCGAGCTTCGGCTTCCTGGGCAGCGGCAAGGGCCTGTTCGGCACGGCTGAGCTCGCCCCGGAGATAGGTGACCAGGGTCCGCAGCCGTGGGACGTCGGGTGGCAGGACGGACATGCTCAGCCTCCGTGCTGCGCCTGCCGCGCGGTCTTGCAGGAGGGGCACAGCGGGTTCCCGCCGACGCCGTACCGGCATGTCGGCTGGTGGCACCGTGCGCAGGGCCCTGTCTGGCTGGGCGCCCAGATGACGGGTACGCCCTGCGGGCGGGGGGCGGTGGGGTTCGTCTGCTCGTTCATGCTGCCTCCCGTCCGGCGGCTGTGCGGTCGCGGGCGGCGCGGCGCAGCGCGACGCCGCCGGCCCGCCAGTCGGCCCTACCGGTCCAGTAGGGGTGGGTGTGTAGGCGTCCGGAGAGGGTGATCAGGCGGCGCCGCAGCACGGTCGTGCCGGCCGAGGTGGGCGTCTCCGCAAGATCGGTGTACGTGCGGTGCCATGCCCGTTGGAGGGCGAGCAGGTCCTCGGGGAAGCGGAACGGTCTCACCCATCTATTCCAACATATGTTCGATTTCTTGCGCGAGCCGGATCATCGGCGGGCCCGGGCGCGTGGCGGGCGCAGGGTGGCGCGGCTGGGGCGGTCACCAGGTGTAGGGGAGATGCCGCGTCCACCACTCATGGGGCGGCTCGATACCGTCCCAGCCGCTGACGGCGCGCCCGGGCTCCACCTCGATGGCGTCCAGGTCGGCGCCGGGGTGGGCCCGGGCCAGGTGGTCTCGGCCTGCCGCGTGCAGCGGCTCCACGGGGCCGTCGATAGCGGTGGCGGGCCCGTAGCGCATGCACAGGGTGCACCGCGCGTACAGAAAGGTGGCTTTGCCGATAGGCATCAAGTGGGTCACCTGCTGCTCAACGAGCGCGCTCACCGATCGGTCAAGGGGCGGAGCCAGGCGGAGGCCTCAGTCGGGGTTGGCTGCCCTCGGCCGTTCCACGCGGCGGACGGGGTTGGGGGTGAGGGGTGGCGGCCGAGCCGCGGGCCTTCCCCTTATTTTCAGAATTCCTCGAACTACCTGCGGGACTTCTTAAAGTTTGGGATGGTGGTGTCAACGCCCCTTCACACACAGGGAGTTCCCCGATGGAGCGCACGCACTACACCGCCTGGCTGGCCAACGACCCCTCGTGCCTGGAGCAGTCCTGTATGGACGTCACCGTGCTGGAGGATCGGCTGATCGGGGGGGACCCGGACGACCCGGACGACTGGACTGCGGACACCAGCCGGCCGACCGCGTTCTACGCGGTGACCACGGTCGATGCCCGGGACGGGCAGGGCGCGGACGGAATCGCTGAGGCTGAGGCCCTGATGAGGGCGGCCGGCTGGAGGGTCGTCAGCGACTGGGAGACGACGCCCCACGCGCTCACGGCCACCGTGGAACGCCACTGACCCCTCCCCCCGGCCTGTTCGCGGCCTGGTCGCATCGACGGCCAGGCCGCGACCCTCTTTCCGGAAGGACGACACCGTGTCGTACCCCCTGACCTCCCGCCCGTGGATCCCGGTGCACGACCTGGACGCGCGCGACTTTCGTGAGGTCGGCCTCACCGAGGCCCTGGCGCGCGCGCACCGGCTGAGCCTGACAGCTGGTCCGCAGGACGAGCCGGTCCTGCTGCGCGTCCTGGCCGCCGCGTACGACGCTGCGGCAGGGCCGGCCGACTACGACGAGTGGACCACCGCGTGGCAGGCGGACACCCTGGACACCGCCCGGATCACCGACTACCTGCACCAGTGGGCCCCCCGCCTGGACCTGCTCGACACCGACGCGCCGGCGTTCCAATCCGGCGCGCTGACCACGTACGCCCGCGACGCCCGGGTCCTGCACCCCAGCTACCTCGGCGGCCGCACCGGGCTGTTCGATCCTGGGCTCGGCGTGCCCGAGGGCGAGTACCCGGCGTGGGAGCCGGCTGCGGCCGCCCGCGCCCTGCTGGTGCTGATCGCCTACGACGGCGCGGGCATCAAGCGGGCCGCACCGGGCGACCCGGCACAGCAGCACGGCAAGGTCTACGGCGCGCACGTGGGCCATGTCGCCCAGCTCGCCCACGTCCACGTACGCGGGCAGACTCTCAAAGACACTTTGCTGCTCAATCTGCCGCCTCAGCCACGCCGTCCGGGGGACGCCCCGGTGTGGGAGCGGCCCACCCCCGACGCTGCGATGACGGTGCGGAAGCCGGCTGGCCGGCTGGATGCGCTGACCTGGCCCGGGCGCCGCATCCGGCTGCACGCCGACGACCACGGGCGGGTGGACGCGGTCGCCTGGCACGACGGCGACCGGATGACCGATGTCTGGCAGCAACTCGCGCTGCTGGACCCGATGAGCATGTGGCAGGCCGCGCAGGCTGGCCGCTGGATCCCCCACGTGCCGACAGACCGGCAGGGGCTGATCGTGCCGTGGCGCGTCGCTGAGGCGGTACTGGACCCGGCCGGTGACGAGGCCGGCAGGGCGGCGCACTGCCTGGTCGCCTCCCACCTGGGGCACCTGCTCGATCTCGGACTGCTCGCCCAGTACGGGCCCCTGGCGGTAGAGGCGTCCTGCGTGCAGCACACCAACCAGCACCGCACGGCCATCGCGGCGGTACCCACGGCCACGGTCGCCCTGGCCACCGGCGAGCAGCTGACCGAGCGTGAAGACCGGGCAGACCTGGCCGCCGCTGCCCGGACCGCCAGCACCGTCCTGCACCGTCTGCGCCAGACCCTGCGCCACCGGATCGCCGCGCCCGCGGGCCTGGAGCACCGCCTGGACCTCAGGCCCCTGTACGACCGGTGGCCCCAGGCCGCTCAGCTGCTGGCCACCGACCCTGGCACCGGACGCGCACAGTGGCGGCAGATGCTCCAGGACCAGGCCGCCGAGCTGATCAACTCGCTGCCGCTCAACATCAACGACAAGGCACGCACCCACGCCGAGATGAGTCAGATCCTGGCCACGACCCGGTTCACCAGCAACCTGCCGGCACAGGGCAGGAGGAGCACCCGGCGGACCGGCCGTCCCACCAGCCGCACCCTGACCGCGTTCGGACAGACCAAGACCATCGCCCAGTGGGCGGCAGACCCTCGCTGCGCGGTCTCGTACCCGACCCTGAGAGCACGCGCCGCGGCCCTGACCGACGGCGGGTCCACCGAGGACATCATCACCACGCCCCCCACCCGAGGACCACGCCCGACCGTCCCCTCACCCGCCCCGGCACCGGCAGCCGAGACCACCAGCACCGACCCGGTGCCGTCGCAGCGACGGTGCATCAACTGCGGACAGCCCCTACCCCACACATCTGCCCACACCCGATGCGACGACTGCCGCGCCGCTCGGGTCGGCCAGGACTGGCTCTACCGCAAGGAGATCGCCGAAGCGATCTTCCCTCCCGCCAAACGCGAGGAACTGCTACGCCGCCTGGCCGACGGTCAGCCCCTGGCCGACGCGTGCACCGCACTCGACCTCACCCCCCACCGCGTCCACGGCTACAGCGCCTACAGCGACACCTGGCGTGCGGAACTCGACCAGGCACTCACCGCCGGCCGGGACCCCCAGCTCAACCACGGCACGGAGTCCGCCTACCGCCACGGCGGCTGCCGCTGCCCCGACTGCCGCGAGGCACACGACCGCATCCGGGGCCCACGCCCGCACGGCGACAGCTGAAGGCCGGGAACAACGCCCTCGGTCAGGCCTTGATCTCGTTGACGAGCATGCGCAGGGTCAGGCTGTGCCGCTCCGGCGGCAGGGCGTCCATGGCGGCGGTGGCGTGGGCGATGCCGCCGGCCCGGTCGCCGGCCCGGACGAGCATCAGTCCCCGGTGCAGCTCCAGATGAGTGGCGAAGCGCGGCAGCTGCGCGGGCAGTGCGGCCAACGCCTGATCCTGGGCGTCGGTGGCGGCGCGTTCCTCACCGAGCCGGGCCAGCAGCAGGGACCGGAAAACGTTCAGCCGCCACCAGGGCACCGCGTAGTCGGACGTCTGCTCCTCAGAGCCGACCGCGTCGAAGGTCCGTCGGCCCTCGGCGTCGAGAGCGAGCGCGGTCGCTCGGTCGCCGCGCAGCGCAGCGGCGTGTGCCAGGCCGTAGAGGGCGTTGAGCCGGCCGAGGGAGGGGCGGTCGGACAGGGCAAGTGCCTGGTGAGCGAGTACGTCCGCCACGCCCAGTGAGGCCCCCTCGTAGCCGAGGGCGATCGCTGCTCGTCCGCGTACCCACACCCGCGTGGCCTGGTCGGCGGATTGGTCTGCGGCGGTGGCGGCCATGCGGTACCAGCGCACCGCCGCGCTCCCGTCGGATCCGGGGAACGTCTTGGCGTACAGGGTCATCAGCCGGGCAGCGGCCGACCACAGTCGCGGGGTGTCGAGCTGCTGCTGCACCACGACGAGATCCCCGGCGACGCGGCGTTGGATGTCGGCGGCGCCCAGGGACATGTAGTCCGTCCCGTACGCGGCCAACCGTTCCTCCCACGCCTCCTCGGTCGGCCCGCCCGCGAGCCGGGCGGCGAACCCCCGCGCCAGCAGATCGGAGGCGACCACGGGGGCTATGGCGGTGCCAGCCATGTCGGTCAGGAACGTGCGGCGCATCATCGGGTCCTCCAGGACGGCTAACGGCACGTCCAGCACCCGGGAGAGCGCCGCGAGGTAGAACGTGCGCGGGCGGACCGTCCCGCGCTCCCACCGGGCGATGTACTCGCGGGTCAGCGTCGTCCCGTGCACAGCGTTGATCTCGTTGGCCAGACGGCCCTGGGACCAACCCTGCGCCGTGCGCAACTCGCGGATCAACTCCCCGATGTCCATGCCCCCATCTTGCCCCCAATTTTGCCCCTGCCCCTGGGCATTGGACGGGCCGAAGGTAGGGGTACCTCTCAGACCGGTCAGCATGTGAAGGGGCATCTGATGGCAGAGACCACCGACGACAGCCGCGCCCGCCGTGAGGCCGCGGCGTTGTTCCCCCGGCCCTACCTCGCGCCCCCGCCGACGTGCGCCCGCTGCCAGGGGTATGCCCGGCGCCGGGACACCGCCACGGGCCCCCTGCGCGGCACGGTCGTGACCGACATGCAGGTACTGATGCGACGCTGCGCACAGGACGGCCACCAGTGACGGGCCGCCGGTACACGGTCGGGCAGCAGGTGCTCGACCGCGACCGCCAGGCCCACGGCCGCATCGTCGGCTGCTACCCCTCCCCGCTCGTCCTGCGCCTGATGGACGAGGCGGGGTTCCAGTGGATCGCCCGCACCGTCGCGTGCGAGCCGGCCGGACGGCAGCCGGCCGTCCAGGACGCGGGCGGGGACCGGGGCGGGGTGCGCATCCCGCCCGGGCGGGTGCCGGTGGACGTCCCGCCCACCGAGCTCCGCGTCGGGGACCACGTGATCGCCGGTGGGCGCCTGGTCACCATCACCGATCTCCGCTACCGCCACGGCGGCACGCGCACGGTGATCCTGAGCACCGGCCGTCTCGCCGTGGCCGACCGCGTGATGCGCGTCTACCGCTCCCGCACCAGCTGACCGGGCCGTTCACGTCGGGCAGACTCCAGACATGACCGACGAGGAGACAGCAGACGTCCTGCGGGACACCATCGACGCCTACCTGAACGAGGTGGATCCCGACTACCTAGACTCCGACGACTTGGCGTGGTCCCTGGTGCACGCCCTGCGCCGGGCCACGCAGCAGCCGGCCCCTCCCACACCGTCCCTGGGCGAGGAGACAGCAGCTCCCGGACGGACGGGCGGTGCCCCCGGCTAAGGTGCACCTAGTACTCCAGCAGGATTTCGCTGCCTGACCTGGTCTTTCGCCGGGTGGCGGGAGTGTAGCGGGACTTCGATCGTGCGGGGGCGGTCTCACGGAGACCGCCCCTCGATCGTGCGACAACGCCGCAGGTAATGACAGCAGCGGGGCAGCCTCCGAGGGTGATCACCGAGTCTGCCGCCGCGCAATGGGACCTCGACCTGGATGACCTCTTCCTGAGCATCGGGCACCGCTTCGGCCGAGTTGAGCTCCGCCGCCGGATGCGGGACTACGTGCGCGGGCTGCTCGCCCCGGTAGCCCGTAAGAACAGCTGGCAGCTGGCCGAACAGGCCGGCCACTCCACCCCTGACGGCCTGCAGCACCTCCTCGCCGGATCGAAGTGGGAGCCCGATGACATCCGCGACGACCTGCAGGAATACGTTGCCGACAAGCTCGGCGAGGTCGACGGTGTCCTGATCGTCGACGACACCGGCTTCATCAAGAAGGGCACCACCTCCGCTGGGGTCCAGCGCCAGTACTCCGGAACCGCCGGCCGGACCGAGAATTGCCAGATCGGCGTCTTCGCCGCCTATGCCACCACCCGCGGCAGGGCTCTGGTCGACCGAGAGCTCTACCTCCCAAAGTCCTGGACCGAGGACCGGGAACGCTGCCGCACCGCAAGGGTCCCCGACGAGCGGGAGTTCGCCACCAAGGGCGAACTGGCCCGGCACATGGTGCTGCGGGCCCTGGCCTCGCCGCTGCCCATTACCTGGGTCACCGCGGATTCCGCCTACGGCCAGGACACCCGATTCCGCCGGCTGCTGGAACAGTCGGGTGTCGGCTACGTGCTGGCCGTGCCCAAGTCCCAGTTCAGCGTGGGCTGTTCACGGATCGAGGGCCTGTTCGCTCAGGCACCCGCCGAGGCATGGGAGAAGATCTCGTGCGGCGACGGCGCGAAGGGGCCCCGCGTCTATCACTGGGCAGCGGTGCGGCTGCCAGCCGTCGCCGAATTCGACTATCAGGGTGAGGTCCCGCACCGGATGCGGTGGGCACTGGCCCGGCGCAGCATCAGCAAGCCCGACGAGATCGCCTACTACCTCGCTTACGCAACCCTGCAGGTCACCGTCCAGGAGCTGGTGCGGGTCGCCGGGGCACGCTGGGCGATCGAGGAATGCTTCCAGGCCGCGAAGAACGAGTGCGGCCTGGATCAGTACGAGGTCCGCCGCTACGTGGGCTGGTATCGGCACATCACTCTGGCCATGCTCGCGCACGCCTTTTTGGCCGCCACGGCACACCAGCCCTGGAAAAAGGGGGCGGAACAGGTGAGGCACCCGGGCTCATCGGGCTCACAGTGGCGGAGGTTCGGCGACTCCTGGCAGCTTGTCGTGCCCGGCCCCTGCAACTGAGCGGACACCGCGGACGACACCACGCGCTGAGCTGGTCGAACTGGCGCCGCCAACGCCAAGCAGTCGCCCGCCGCTGTCATTACCTGCGGCGTTGTCGCACGATCGAGGGGCGGTCTCCGTGAGACCGCCCCCGCACGATCGAAGTCCCGCTACACTCCCGCCACCCGGCGAAAGACCAGGTCAGGCAGCGAAATCCTGCTGGAGTACTAGCCCGTGCCGATATGGCGTGCGCGGGCCAGGCCCGGTGCCCAGCCAACTGGGGGCAGTACCACCGGGCCGCCCAACACGCCACCACCCCCACACCCGGCCCTCCCACGTCACCGCCACACAGTGCCCCGTGCTGATGCATCAGCCCCTGCCCGGGCCTCAGATCACCCCCAGCTCACTCAGCACGGCGGCGCGGTCGGCGGGGAGAGACGCGCGGCGCGCACGCTGGTTGGTCAGCCACACTCCCAGCTTGACCGCGTGCTCCTGACCCTCGTGCAGCAGGTGCTCGACATGTCCGCGCGGGACACCGGTGAGAGTGCCCTCACGGGCCAGATAGGCACGCGCGGCGGCCACGCCCCGCTCCCACGCCGCTGCCCGCCCGCCCGCCTTCGGCGCCGAGACCGGCTCGGGCGCGCTCACCCCGAGGTCCCGCAACCGGCGCTGCTGCTCCGGCGACAGCCCCGCCCACGTCTCCCGCTGCCGCTGGAGCCAGCGGCCGACGTCGGCGCCGTGCACGGTCACCCCCGGGGTGATCTCGTCCACCGCCGCGCCACCGTCGATCACCAGGGCCCGCACCCCGGCGTAGTGACGCTGCCAGTCGATCGGCCAGTCCGGGCACCAGTCCGGATCGATCGCAGCAAGCTGAGCGGCCCTCTCCGAGCTCAGCGCACCCGGACGGCGGCAGTTGGACAGCCACTGACCGATAGGACGCCCTATAGCCCCTGCCGGCCCCTCTAGGGCCCGCTCAGCCTGCCCGCCGGGCTCGGCAATGACCGCGTGGCGCGGCGCGGCCAGCGTCCCGTGCCGACCCATGTACAGCCGCGCAGCCGCCAAGTTGTCCTGCCAGTCCGCCTCAGCGGGGTCCCACACCATCCCCAGCCGTTCCAGCCGCGCCACACGCCGCCCGTCCAGCTGCCCCGACGCGTACGCGGCACGCTGGCGCCGGATCCACCGCCCCAGGGGGTAGCCCCACTCCGTCTCCGCGCCGAGCGGCACCCGCAAGTGCCCCGTGCGCGACGACCACCGACGCGCCGCCCAGTAGCCGCGCGTCCAATCCTGCCGCTCCGTGTCGATGACGCGCAGCGACACCAGCTCCGCGACAGCGGCAGGGTCACGGGGCGAGGAAAACCGCAGCAGCATCCGGGATTCCTCCTCCCCCTCCTCAGGCTCAGGACCGATCGACTCACCAGGCATCCGGGGCGAGTTCACCTCGGGAGTAGCCAGCATTTCCACCGCGCGCTCATCATGCGCCCGCAAAGCCGTCAGCACCTTTACCAGTGGCCGGTAAGACGCCGAAGTGACCATATCGGCGGGCTTTTCATCCGGGCTCAGGAAAACCGGCACGATAAGCGAGGCGACCTTTCCCGCATTCGGCTTCTGACGCAGTGCCCGGCCGATCGCCTGGACGATATCCACCACAGAGCCTTTCGGGTCCAGCAGCGCCACCGAATCCACTGCCGGACAGTCCACGCCCTCACCCAACACGCGACAATTGGAAAGGACCGCACGGTGCGCTGTACCGCCGAACTGGGCCAGCACACTGGAACGGTGATCCGCGTCATGCTCGCCCCGCAGCCACCCCGCCCACACCGATCGCGGATATTTCTCCGGATCGAACGCGTGCAGCTCGGCCGCTTTCTGTTCCAGCCCCTTGCAGAATGCCTCCGCCTCCACCGTGCGATGGTGGAACGTGATGATCTTCTCCAACCCGTGGTCAGCCGCCGTCCGCAAGAGCGCCGCCTGCAACGCACCCAACCGCTGCCCGCGAACGTGCTCCTCCCGGGCCTCGGGCCCCGACAGCCGCTCGGGCGTGACCACCGGGTCCCGGACCTCCACAACGAGGATCTGGTACCGGGCCAGCAGACCCAGGCTGATGGCGTCCGCTAGGCCGAGCTCGTACACGACCGGCCCGAACACCGATTCATCGTCCATCGAGCACGCCAGCTCAGCCGGCAGCGGATCCCGGGCCCCCTCCCGTACCGCATAGCTCGCCGGCCGCTCCCGCCACACCCTAGGAGTCGCCGTGAAGTACAGCCGCCGTGCAGCCGGAATCCTCGACTGATCGTGAATTGCCGCCCACGCTTTCCCCCAATGCCCCGATGTCCGATGCGCCTCATCAACGACCACAAGGTCCAATGGATGCATGGCCGGTCCCAATTCGCCGCTGAACGCTTTGATGAGACTCGGCAATGACGCATACGTGGCGTACATCGTCACCGGGCCCCTCCCGTATCGCTCGGAAAGCAGCACAGGACTGGTGGTCGTGCGCACGCCCGCCGCATACAAACCGGCGTCATCATCCAGAGAACACACCGCCACTGACCTACCGTCATGACCCTCCGCGCGCCACTCCCGTACCGTCTGCGTCAGCAGATCGAGGGTGGGCAGCATCACCAGAACTCGGCCACCCTTGGCGATCCGCAACGCCGAATGCGCCGAAATCAGCGTTTTTCCCGTACCGCACGCCGCCACCACCGACGCCCGCAACCCGTCAGTGGGAATCCCCCCGGGCGGTTCGTCCAGAGCCGCCACGACGGCCCCTACTGCCTCTACCTGATGCGGCCTCAGCTCACGTGCTGCACTCATCGTCTCCCCAGTCCACCCCCTGTATCGGAGGTCCCCTCGATCCGGTCGTCCTACACAGTGCATAGTTGTGATGCATCGGGGTGTGTCCGGACGGTCGTTCAGACGCTAGCAGGGTGGCGGCGTCCGGGTGGGCGGTTTCCCGTAGGTTCGTCAATTCGAGGGGTGGCCCGGGTGGTTGGAGGGCGGGAGAGTCGCGTAGATGACTGGCGTTGGGCGTCTTTCCGGGTTTATGCTGTGAGGGTTGGCGGGGTTCTCGGTCGGCACGGCAGTGGGACCGTATGGACGGTATGCCGTTCTGACGGCCTGCCGTCACCCGGGCTTCTACCTGGCACTTAGGCTGTTCCGTCACTGCTACACAGTCAGCCGAAGTGATGCGCGAGCCCCTGTCGGCCGTAGCCGGCCACCGCGCGGAGCGCGGTTGGGGATTGCAGCGAAGCGGAAATCCCTTTCCCTTCCTGGAGCGGAGCGAAAGGAAGGGGGGAATTACGCGGAGCGCAATTCCCAATTCCCGCGCGGAGCGCGGGAATTGACCCTAATTCGCGCGGAGCGCGGGAATTGACCCTAATTCGCGCGGAGCGCGGGAATTGACCCTAATTCGCGCGGAGCGCGGGAATTGACCCTAATT
>NZ_JAJAUY010000078.1 GCF_020532625.1 Streptomyces antimicrobicus
CGGCATCGGTGCGTCGGAGTCCGCCGCGGCGGCCGGCAGGACCAGGGGGCGCTCGCCGGCGGCGAGGACGTCGACCCGGCCGAGGGGCCGGTCCGACGGCGTGTCGGCGAGGGCGCAGAGGAAGTCGCGGAACCGGGCGAGGTGGGCGTCGAGCTCGTCGCCGGTGTAGAGGTCGGGGTTGGCGTCGAAGTCGATCTGGAGGCCCTTGCCGTCGGTGCGGTCGTAGACGATCACCGAGAGGTCGTCGGCGGGGCCGATGCAGAGGTTGTGGACGGTCGCGGGGTGCTCGCCGAACGTCAGGTCGTAGTCGAACATCATGATGTTGACCTGGGGACCGGTCAGCCGGCGGTCCTCGCCGAGGAGCTGGAGGTCGCGGCGCAGGTCCTCGTACCGGTACCGCTGGTGCTTCATGGCGCCGCGCATCTCGGCGGCGACCTGGCCGAGGAGCGCGTCGAGGGTCTGGTCGGCCCGGACCGGCACCCGCAGGGGCAGCACGTTGGAGACCATGCCGGGCAGGGAGCGGGCGGCGCCGCCGAGCCGGGTGGTGACGGGGAGGCCGAGGACGACCTCGTCGGCGCCGGTCAGCCGGTGCAGGTAGACCGCGACGACGGCGGTGACCAGGCAGGGCCACGGGACGGCGGCCGCGCGGGAGGCCTCGCGCAGCTTCTCGGCGACGGAGGCGTCGAGGTGGGCGGTGCGGCGCAGCAGACCGCGGGCGGCGGTGGGCTCCTTGGCGGACAGGCTCACCGGCTCCGGCCGGTCGGCGAGCCGCTGCAGCCAGTAGGCGCGGTCCCGCTCGAACTTCTCGGAGCTCCGGTAGTCGGCGTCCAGCCGGACCAGTTCGGCCAGCGGGCCGAAGGGGCTGGGGGACTCCTCGCCCTTGACCAGGGCGGTGTAGACCTCGGCGGTGCGCCGGGCTACCAGCGCGACGGTGAAACCGTCGACGAGGAGGTGGTGGTAGCGGTGCAGCCAGAACCAGCGGTCCTCGGCGGCCTTGAAGAGGACGAAGAGGAACAGCGGTCCCTGGGAGGGGTCCTGGGGGCGGGCCATGTCGGCGCGCATCCAGGCCTCGGCGGCCGCCCGCGGGTCGGGCTCCGCGCTGACGTCGACCAGGCCCAGTTCCCATTCCGGGGCGTCGTCGATCAGCTGCCGGGGACCGTCGGGGGTCTCGGTGAACCGGGCCCGGAGATTCTCCATCTCGGCCACGACCCGGCGCAGTGCGGTCTCGAAGAGGTCCCGGTCGACGGGGCCGTGGATCTCCAGGTATTCACCGGCGTTGTAGACCGGGTTGTCCGCGTCGAGCTGCTGGGCGAACCAGATTCCCGACTGCGCTGCCGTCAGAGGTATCCCGTGCCCACCGAGCGTCATTCTTCATCCACCTCGAGCAGATCGACTGCAACGGATTCCGCCATGGCGGCGGAGAAATCCCGGAGGAGGAATTACGGAGGCGTTGCGCGCTCCCCCCACTCCGCATTTCCGTCACTCTCGCATCGTGCTCGAAACCCGGACAACGGGCCCTGCATCATGCTGCCACGCAGCACCGGAGGCGTGCGGGGGCGGCCCGGCCACGCCCGGCCGGGCCGACAGAATCCTGCCAACGCGGCCGGCGCCGGCGGTGTGCGCGTACGCGGAAACGGGCGTCCGCGGAAAGACACGGACGCCCGTCGCTGCCTGCTGGCCGGTACGCCGATCAGGCGGCCATGGCCTCGACGAGGCTCTTGGGCCGCATGTCCGTCCAGTTCTCGTTGATGTGGTCCAGGCACTCCTGGCGGCCGGCCTCGCCGTGCACCACGGTCCAGCCCGCCGGCACCTCCGCGAAAGCGGGCCAGAGGGAGTACTGGCCCTCGTCGTTGGTGAGGACGTAGTAGTTCGCGTTGTCGTCCTCGAAGGGGTTCGTCGCCATGGTTCAGCCTTCCTTGACTTGTTCTTTCCTGATCCGCGTACGTACCGACTCGACGAATCCGGGGAGCCGGTCGACTCCCCAGAACTTGTCGAATCCGTCGATGAAGTAGGGGACGCCGAAGACCCCGTCCCGGTGGAGCAGGTTCAGCATCTGCAGCCCCTTGTCCCGGATTTCCGGATTCTCGTGGGCGTCCCGCGTCACGTGGGGGTCGAGCCCGATCTCCTTGCCGACCGAGGCCATGGTGTCCGGTTGCGAGATGTCCTCACCGAGCTGCCAGCGACGGCGGTAGGTCTCGGCGATGAACTGCGGGCCGAGGCCGTGGTCGGCGGCCGCGAGGTAGGCCAGGTGCGCCACCTCCCACCGCGGGGCCGGGTCGACGGGCCAGACCATCTCCAGCCCGCGGGCCCGGGCCAGGCGGCGTACGTCCTGGAGGATGTAGAGGTGCTTCTCCTTGGACATCGGGACGTACGGCAGCCGGATGTTGCTGCGTTCGAGTTCCTCCTGGGCCGTCGTGTCCGGCTCCCAGAAGGGCAGCCACTCGATCCGGTCCGCCACGTCCGGGTAGTGGTCCATCAGGTCCCGGTAGGCCATCCAGGAGTACGGGCTCCGGAAGGAGAAGTACCAGCGCGGTCCTCGTCGTGCCATCACCGCCTCCAACGGTCGTGTACGGGGGTGCTTGCGGTCCGGTTCAGATGGTGATGCCGCCGTCGATCTGCAGCACGGCACCGGTGATGTACGAGGCCTTGTCCGAGACCAGGTAGGCGACGAGGTCGGCGACCTCCTCGGCGGTACCCATCCGGCGCAGCGGGATGGTGGACAGGGCGTCCTTGCGGGCCTTGTCGTTCATCGCGGCGACCATGTCGGTGTCGATGAAGCCGGGGGCGACCGCGTTCACCCGGATGCCGGCGCGGCCGGTCTCCTTGGCCAGGGCGCGGGAGAAGCCGATGATCCCGGCCTTGGAGGCGGAGTAGTTGGTCTGGGTGCCGTGGCCGTAGACCCCGGCGACCGAGGAGATGTTGACGATCGCGCCGGCGCGGCGCTTCATCATCCCGAAGACCACCGCGCGGCAGACGTGGTAGACGCCGTCCAGGTTGGTGTCGAGGACCTGGCGCCACTGCTCGTCCTCCATGAGGACCAGCGGGTTGTCGCGGGTGATCCCGGCGGCGGTGACGGCCGCGTCGATCGGGCCGAGCTGTTCCTCGGTGGCCTCGATCCAGGCGCGTACGGCGGGTCCGTCGGCGACGTCGACGCGGGTGCCGACGACCTGGACGCCGAACTCCTGGCCGGTCTTCTCCAGGGTGCGGGCCGCCTCGTCGTCGGAGCGGTAGCAGAACGCCACGTCGAACCCGTCGCGGGCGAGGGCGCGGACGGTGGCGCGGCCGATGCCGCGCGACCCTCCGGTGACCAGGGCCACCCGGCTCGTGGTGCCGGTGTCTGACATGTCGGTGTGTCTCCTCAGGCGGTGGCGGGGCGCAGCGCCGCCGCCGGACGGAAGGCCATGACGATCCGGCCGACGGTCATCACCGTCTCGCCGGCCGAGCGGGTCTCGCCCTCGAACAGCAGGGTGTCGTCGACCTTGCGGTCCAGGCGCACCCGGTGCTCCAGGACCTCGCCGGGCAGCACCGGCCGGTGGAACTCGACTCCGGTCATGCCGCCGAAGAGCATCACCTGCCCGTCGAGCACGTCGGGGTTGGGGTCGTCCCAGGTGGCGAGGACTCCGGCGGACTGGCACCAGGACTCCACGAGCAGCGACGCGGGGTACGCGAAGTCCTCCTCGGGGGTGTCGGCACCGAGCGGCTCGTACCAGGGCTCGTTGCAGGTGACCGCCTTCAGGGCGACCAGGCGTTCGCCGGGGACCACGTCCACGACGCGGTCCACCAGCAGCATCGGGAAGCGGTGGGGCAGCCGGGCCCGGATGTCGCGCTGGCCGATCATGCCGCCTCCTCCCCGCCCGCTGCCGGGGCGTCCCCGGCGGGGGCGGCGTAGCGCAGCCGTACGCCGGCCGCGGGGCCCCGCCCGGTGGAGAGCTGGGCCCGCATCTGCCAGTCGCCGGCCGGGGTCCGCTTCCACGCCATGGCGATGTCCACCTGGTCGCCGGGGAAGACCGGCCCGGTGAACCGGGTGGACTCCACGGCGGCCAGCGTCGCGCCCTTGGCCTGCGGCGGCAGCGTGGCCTCGGCGCCCTGGCGGGCGCACTCGACCAGGCAGACCCCGGGGAAGATGGGGAAGCCCGGGTAGTGGCCGGGCAGCACGGTCTCGGTGTCGGCCACCGTGAACCGGGCCGCGGCGCTCAGCTCGCTCTCGGCGGGCAGCACCTCGACCGCGGCGCGCAAGGGGCTGGCGGCGGGCATCAGGCAGCCTGCGCCGTCGCGAGCCGGGCCAGCAGGACGTCGTAGGCGCTCTGCAGGGTGGTGATCTGCTTGAGGTCGGACTCGGGCAGCTTGATGCCGTACTTCTTCTCCAGCACGACGACGATCTCCAGCGCCATCAGCGAGTCGACCTCCAGGTCGTCGATGAACCGCACGTGGTCGGTGACCTCGGCGACGTCGACGTCCAGCACCTGCGCCACGACGGCGCGCAGTTCTTCCTTGTCCAGCACGGTGTTCGGTGTCCTTTCGGGGAGGGCGGGCGGGCCTAGCGCAGGCCGAGCAGGGCGCAGCCGACGGTGCCGGTGCGGTCCACGGAGGTGATGACGCCGATCCGGCCGGCCGCCTCGGCGGGCCGGTCCTCGGCGTACGACAGCAGGGCGGCGGCCTGGAAGGCGGCCGCGGCGGCCCCGGTGTCGCCGATGAGGGCGGTCGGGGTCAGGTCGGCGTGGTCGACCGCGCCGAACACCTCGCGCACGGCGTCGGCCTCGCGCAGTCCTTCGCGGCCGGGCGCGCCGGAGCGGGCGACGGCTGCGACCTCGGCAGGGGCGACGCCGGCCCGGCGCAGGGCGGCGCGCAGGCACGAGACGAGCGCGGGCCCGGGGTCGCCGTCGAGGACCACGCCGAGTTCCACGGCGAGGACCTCGGCGAGCACCGGCTGGTCGGCGTCGTCGGGCGTGTGGGGTTCGACCAGCAGCATGGCGCAGCCCTCGCCGAGGGCGGGGGCGGCCGGCGTGCCGTCGGCCGGCTGCTCGCCGCTGTGGTGCTCCAGCCAGGCGCGTGCCTGGCTGAACTCCTCGGCGGCCCCGCACAGCACGGTCCGGGCACGGCCCGAGCCGAGCAGGCGGCGGGAGTAGTTCAGGGCGTGCAGGCCCGCGGTGCGGCCGCCGGCGATGGTGGCGTTGGGGCCCTTGAGGTCGAACCAGATGGCGCTCTGGCCGGCGGCGCAGTTCATCACGGTGTTGGGGAACCGGGCCGGGTCCACGAAGAAGGGCTGCTCGCCGGTGAGGGAGTCGCGGGTGAAGTCCATCATCGACTGGGCGCTGCCGGTGGTGGTGCCGAGCGCGAACGCGGCGCCCTCCCCCGTGCCGACCTCGCGGTTGCGCGGGGAGTCGTCCAGCAGCGCGCCGGCGGCGGCGACGGCGAGGCCGGTGACCCGGTCCATGGACCGGGTGCCCTTCTTGCCGAGCACCTCCCGGACGGAGAACCCGGGCACCACGTGGCCGGCGCCGCCGGGCAGGGTGCCGTGCTCGGGACCGACGTCGGTGACGGTCATGCGCCGGTCCCGCAGGCCCTCGCTGAACGCGGCCCTGCCGATGCCGTACGGCGACACGGCCGACCAGGCGGTGATCACCGGGCGTCCGGCGCCGGTGGTGAGGGTGGTCATGACCGTCACGAATTCCTTCCGTTGTCAGGTGCAGGGGTCACAGCGGGCAGCGGGTCTACAGGAAGAAGACCAGCCGGTAGTCGCCCCACTGCTCGGCGATCTCGCCCGGGCGGGTCAGCGCGACGCCCTGGATCAGAGGGCGGGGCGAGCCGAGGGCCGCGATGTCGGGCTCCTCCACCCACACCCGTACGCCCAGGTCCAGCAGGACCCGCAGGCCCTTGCGCGGGTCGGTGAGGGTGTCCACCGTCCGGCCGCCGATCCGCAGGGCGGGCACGGGGCCCGCGTCCACGGCGTAGCTCACGGCGGAGCCGCGCAGCAGGATGTCCAGGCCGCCGAGCTGGCGGTGGAGTTCGGTGGCGAGGTAGAGCTCGTCGAAGAACTGCTTCTCCAGCGCGCCGCGGTAGCCGCGTTCGACGATGGCGAGCACACGGCCGTCCATCAGATCCCCCCCAGGTGCAGGGTCTTGTCGGCGGCCGCGACGTTCGCGGCGTAGCCGCCCGGCGGGCGGAGCACCACCTGCGGGAGGTGGTCCACCGCCCCCCGGTCGTCGCTGCAGAACCGGCAGCCGTACCAGTACAGCCGGCCTTCCCAGGCCGTGAGCAGCTCCTCCACCAGCGCCGCGGTGGAGGGGTACTCCCGGTTCCAGTCGGCCAGGTTGCGCGGCTTGTCGCTGCCGAGCGAACGCTGGGTGAGCATGGTCGCGTAGCCGCAGGTCCACACCTGTACGGTGGCACCGCGCTCCAGGAGGGACTGGGTCAGCCGCAGGGCGGTGGTGACCTGGTCCGATGCGTGGGGGGCACCCATGAGGGTGATGAGCACGTCCGTGTGCGGGATCTGCCTGGCCACGTCAGTGCCACACCACCCGGACGGCCGGATCGAGGATCCAGCCCGCCACCACGTCCATGCCCACGACGTGGGTGTCGGGGCGCAGCGCCGCGCCGTCGAGGCCGTGCTGCGCGAGCGAGAAGCTGTCCGCCGCGAGCACTCCGCCCTCCTTCTGGAACCGGTCCAGGTCGCTGTCGCTGCCGGGGACGGCGAGGACCACACCGTCCTGGACCAGGAAGAGCAGCGCCGACTGCCCGGTGAGCACCTGGGTGACCGCGTCGCGCCGGAAGCCGGCGTCCTGCGGGACGCGGCCCTGGCTCTCGATGAGCAGCAGCCTGGGGGTGCCGCTCTCCCAGATCTCGCTCACGCCTGCGGCGCCCCGTTGATCGCGTCGAGGACGCGCTGGTCGAAGTTGACCAGGCTCCAGTCGCGGCGGTTCTCGATGACGGCGTAGCCGTGCACGATGCGGCCGGTGGCGGTCTTGACGAGCTTGCCGTCGCGCAGGACGTAGAAGTCCATGCGGGAGGTGTAGGTGAAGTCCTTGAAGACCTCCTCGACGGTGTAGACCGTGTAGAGGTCCTCCTCCATCAGCGCCTCGTCGAGGATGCGGATGTCGGAGCGCGGCACGACCGGGATCCAGCGGCGGTCGTCGAGGAGGGTCTTGATGGAGATGCCGCGGTCCGCGACGAAGCGGTCCTTGCCCTCCTCCATCAGGCGCAGGTAGCCCGACATCTGGATGCGCTCGGTGAAGTGGCAGTACGGGTACGGGATGTTCCACTTCCAGGCGTACGCGTTTTGCCCGGCGGTGAGGGAGGCGAGGATCTCCTCCTCGGCCGGGGAGGCCTGCGGCTCCTCGCGCTCCAGGTCGTCGCCGAGGGTGGCGACGGCGAAGCGGGCGAGGAGCTCGGGGACCTCGCCGGCGGCCTCCAGGTAGGTGTCGATGCGCAGGGACACGCGGACCTTGGAGGTGACGGCCTTGTGGATCTCGCCGTTGCGCTCGAACTGGATGGTGACCTTGAACCCGATGGTCCCGTCGTCATCCTTCGTCCACGGCACGACCTCCGCCTCGGCGGTGTCGTCCATGTGGAAGGCGTGCAGGATGCGGGTGTCGATGGAGACCAGGTCCAGGCCGAGGCCGTGCTCCTCGTACAGGGCGCGGGCGGGCAGCCCGGCCTGGCGGAAGTGGTCCAGGACGGCTTCCTCGACGAGGTAGTTGACGTGCTTGAAGCCGATCCAGGTGCAGATGTTGGACCCCTCGTAGCGGGGGCGGACCGTGGTGGTGGTGGCGGTGGTCAGCAGCGCCTTGACGGCGGTGTCCGTGACGAGGGTCATGCGTGGGGCTCCAGGGCGTTGAGGAGGGCGGCCCCGCTCGGCGGGGTCAGGCCCATGGTCGAGTGGACGAAGCTGCTGACGGCGGCCGCGAACTCCCCGGCCGTGTCGAGCATCGGGAAGTGGCCGCTGCCGGGCAGGACGTGGCAGGCCGCGTCCGGCAGGGCCTTGGCCAGTGCCACAGCCTCCTCGGGGCGTGCGGCGAAGTCGTTCTCACCGGCCAGCACCAGGGCCGGCGCGGTGATCCGGCCGGTCTGCAGCGCGGGGGTGCGCAGGTACAGGTCGAAGAAGCGGAGCCAGCCGTGGGGGCCGACCCGGTCCCGGACCCGCTCCCCCATGGCCTGCTGCACGTCGTCGGGGACCCGCCCGCCCGAGTGGGCGCGGATCCCCTCCTCCATGATCAGGTGGAAGTCGTTGAGGTAGTAGCTGATGGTGTCCCAGTCGAACTCCTCGGCCTTGCCCCGGTAGAAGGGGGACACCAGGACCAGGCCCCGGATGCCGTACTGGCGCAGCGAGTCCACGCCGCCCCGGTTCTTCTGGTCCAGCAGGTCGAGCAGGACGTTGGCCGCCATCGAGTGGGCGACGACCACCTCGGCGCCGCCCGGTACGGCTTCCAGCGCCTTGCCGAGCCAGCCGCGCAGGTTGGGCTGCTCGCTCCAGTCGGCGATGGTCTCGGTCCGCCACGGCAGCCGGGCCGTCCACACCTGGCCCCACGTGGACAGCTCGGGCAGCACCCGCTCCCAGACGCTGTCGTTGGCCGCGAGTCCGTGCAGCAGCAGCAGGCGGGGGCCGCTGCTGCCGCCGCGGTGCTCCACAGCCACCGGACGCAGGTCGACATGGGTGTTCATCACGTGCTCCTCCTCGTCGGTCAGGCCGCTTCGGGGGCGAGCAGCAGCAGGTCCGCGCTCGCGTCGTCGGCCGCGGTACCGGTCACGGCCTGTACGGGGCCACGCTCGCCGGCGTCGAACCAGCCGACGGCGGCGGCGATCTGGAGCAGTCCGGACGCGCCGGAGGCCTTGCCCAGGTGGGCGGGGGCCTGCCAGCGGCGGCCGCGCAGGTCCACCTCGCCGGCACCCCGGCTGTAGGGGCCGAGCACAGCGCGCACGGTCGCGGAGCGTTCGGCCGCGGCGGTCCGGGACTCCACGACCAGGGCCGCGCCGCCGTCCACGGCGTGCTCGCCGTCGAGCAGCTTGCGCACCACCTCGTTGTCGGGCTCGACGCCGAGGACCAGGACCCGCTCGGTGCGGCCGGCGGAGATCATCGTGGCGGCCCAGTGGACGGCGTCCAGGCCGGAGGTCTCGCCGTTGCAGACCATCAGGTTGGGGCCGCGCAGGCCGTAGCGGATGGCCGCCGAGGAGGCGATGACGTTGCTGGAGGCGTTGGGCAGGTCCATCGGGGAGGTGCCGGTGACGGTCTCCTCGCGGAGGGTGTCCAGGGCCCGGGCGACGGTGTCGAGGTTGCCGAAGTTGGAGCTGGCGACCACGCCGACGCTGGTGGCGGGCACGGACAGGCCGTCCTTCTCGTCGGCGCCGAGCAGGCCGGCGTCGCGCAGGGCGGCGGCGGTCAGGGCGTAGCCGAGCTGGGTGGCGCGGTCCTTGTAGCGCAGGCCCTTCTTGCCGACGTGGGCGGCCGGCTCGACCGGGGCGCCGCCCGCGGCGGGGCCGTCGGCCAGGGCGCGTACGGTGTCGGCGCCGGGCAGCAGGACGGCGGCGCCGGTGACCACGACGGAGGTGCCGGGGCGGGAGGCGTCGGTCTGCGCGGTCCGGTCGGTCTGTGTCGTCGTCATCGGGACCCTTCCACAATGGCCACGGCGTTGATGCCGCCGAACCCGAACGCGTTGAGCTGTGCGACCTTCAGCGGCTGGTCCACCGCCGGCCGGCCGGTGACGAAGCGGAACGGCGCGGCCTCCTCGACCGGCTCCTCCAGGCCCACGGTCGGCGGGACCCGGCCCTCGTTGAGGGCCTGGACGCCGATGATCAGGTTGATCAGGCCGGACGCGCCGGAGGTGTGCCCGGTCATGGACTTCACGGCGGTCATCAGCGGCCCCGAGGCGTCCTCGCCGAGCACGTCGGCGAGCGCGGTGGCCTCGGCCTCGTCGTTGAGCAGGGTGCCGGTGCCGTGCAGCATCACCAGGTCCACGTCGGACGGCTTGACACCGGCGAGCCGGTGGGCGGTGCGCATGGCCTCGGCGATCCCCTCCGGGGAGGGCGCGGTCACGTGGTAGGCGTCGCAGTTGACGGCGACGCCGCGCAGGTGGCCGTAGACCCGTTCGGCGCCCTCGGCGGTGCGGCGCAGCACGATCGCGGCGGCGCCGTCGCCCATGAGGACACCGGTGCGGTTGCGGTCGAAGGGCCGCACGCGGTCCGGCGGGGTGGGGTGGACGCGCTCCAGGAGCCCGTACATCGACTCCGTCAGGACGTCGACGCCGGCGACGATGACGGTGTCCGGGGCGTCCTCGCCCTCCTGGCCCAGCAGGTCGCTGGCCAGGGCGAGGGCGTAGAGGGAGGCCGAGCAGGCGTTGGAGAAGGTGTGGGTGACGTCGGCGTTGAACCGCTCGCGCAGTCCGGTGCCGAAGTGCAGCCCGGAGTCGGCGAAGGGCGAGCCGTCGCGCCACCACAGCTCCAGCGAACGCAGTTCGCGCAGGCCGGTGCCGACCAGGATCGGGATGCCGGAGAGGTCCTCCCCGAGCCCTGCGTCGGCGGCGGCCTGGGCGATGGCCTCGTGCAGCAGGCGGCCGGCGCGGCCGGGCACGTCCTGGCCGACGGCCGGGCGGTCGTCGACCTCGTAGGCGTGCTGGGCGCGGAACCTGGTGCGGTCGAAGCCGCGCAGCTCGGCGCGGCCGGAGATGCCCGCGCACAGGTTTTCGAAGAGTTCACCGACACCGGAGCCGGTGGCGGCGACGGCGCCCATCCCGACGATGGGGCGGGTCGTCATGACGCCTCCTTGATCGCGTCGTCGTACCGGCCGAGGAGCACCGCCGCGTTGTTGCCGCCGAAGGCCAGACCGTTGTTCTGGACGATCCGCAGGTCTGCCTCGACGGCCTGGTTGGGCACGCAGTCGACGTCGCACTCGGGGTCGGTGGTGACATGGTTGATGGTGGGGGGGATGAAGCGGTTCTGGATGGCCAGGGCGCATCCGATCGCTCCGAGGGCGCTGGCGGCGCCCATGCTGTGCCCGAGCATCGACTTCATCGACACGGTGCGCGGCGGGTCGTCGCCGAACACCTGGCGGATGGCGCCGACCTCGGTGATGTCGTTGGCCTTGGTGCCGGTGCCGTGCGCCGAGATGAGGTCCACCTCGTGCGGCTCGACGCCCGCGTTGTCCAGGGCCAGGCGCATCAGTTCGGCGACGCTGTCGCGGTCCGGGGCGACCTGGTGGTGGGCGTCGCAGTTGAGCCCGTAGCCGAGCACCTCGGCGTAGATGGTCGCGCCGCGCTCCAGGGCGGAGTCCAGGCGCTCCAGGACCAGCACGCCGGCGCCCTCCCCGGTGAGGATGCCCTTGCGGTCGATGTCGAAGGGCTGGCAGCGGTCGGGGGCGATGGTGCCCAGCCGGTAGAAGCCGGTGAAGGTCTTGCGGCACATCGCGTCCGCGCCGCCGCAGAAGGCGAACTCGGCCTCGCCGGAGCTGACGGCGTCGAAGCCGTAGCCGATGGCGTAGTTGCCGGCGGAGCAGGCGGTGGGGATGGTGAGCGCCTCGACGTCGGTCAGGCCCAGTTCCTGGGCGATCGCCACCGAGAGCCGGGCGGCCGGCACGCGCCGTGCGGCGGTGGGGTCGAACGTGCCGGTGCCCTGGGCCAGTTCGGCCTCGACCAGGTGGTCGAGGTCGTAGCTCTCACCGTCGGTGGTGCCGATGGAGACGAGGCCGCGCCGGGTGCGCAGCCGAGCCAGATCGAGGCCCGAGTCCTCCAGGGCCATGCGAGCCGCCGCCGTCGAGAACTGCGCGGCCCTGCCGAGCTGTTCCACGTCCAGCGTGGTGATCCATTCACGCGGGTCGAAATCCGTGATCTCGCTCCCGTTCGCGTGGGCGAAGCCCTCCGTGTCGAACACGGAGATGGGCCGGGCACCGCTGCGGCCTTCCCGGAGTCCCTGGAGGAACTCCTTCGCGCCGAGTCCGATACTGGACACCACTCCGAGTCCGGTGAGAACCACCCGGTGCCGCTCGGGCCGTGTCCGGCCGGTGCCGCGATCTGCCGCCGTCATGGCAATCTCCCCATCCGTCCCAGCGCCGATTTCCCTACCAGCCGGCCGGCTCCGACACGACCTCGTAAACGCCCTTGAGGTTCACCATGCGGGGCAGCTCGCTCTGGTTGATGACGACGCCGAACTCCTTCTCCAGGGCGGCGAGGATCTCGATGGCGCGGAGCGAGTCGGCGTTGTGGTCCTCCTTGAAAAGGCTGACCTCGGTGACCTCGTCCTCCTCGATCTCGAGAATGTCGCAGACAATTTCCTTGATGGTCTCGAGACGCTCGTCGCGCGTAGCAGTGGTCACGCTTTTCCCCTTCTCGGATTCGCCGCGGCGGGCGCGGCGCAGTTACTCGCACAGGAATGGTGCGGGGAGGGTTTCTTTTCTCACAACGACGGCTGCAACAACCTGCCACCGTCGCGGGGGAATTCAGACGCCGGGGTGGCCGGCCGGGGAATTCTCCCGGGTGGCTCGCAGCAATGCGTCACTCAGGGACGCGGCCGCGTCCACGGCGGCGCGGCCCAGCCGCCGGTCAGGGGCCGGGGGCATGCGGCTCGACACGCCGGTCAGCACCAGGGCGGCGGCGACGGTACCCGCGGCTGCGTCGCGCACCGGTACGGCGAAGGAGACGAGGCCGGACGCCATCGGGTCGGGCCCGTAGGCCCAGCCCCGGCGGCGTACGGTCGCCAGGTGCGCGGGGGTGAACCGGGCCCGCTGCAGCCCCTCGTAGAGCACGTCGGGCTCCTCCCAGGCGTAGAGCACCTGGGCGGCGGGCCCGGCAGCGGCGGGGCGGGCGGTGCCGATGGCGGCCAGGTCCACGCCCGCCACCCGGTCCACGGAGGAACCGACGCAGATCTGCAGTTCGCCGCGGCGGCGGTAGAGCCGGGCGTCCAGGCCGAGGTGGCGGCTCAGGTCCGCCAGGACCGGGCCCGCGGCCTCGACGAGGCGGTCGTGCCGCGCCTCGACGGCGAGCACCCCCAGCCTCGGACCGAGGACGAAGCGGCCCTGCCCGTCGCGGCTGAGCAGGCCGAGCCGTTCCATGGCGACGGCGATCCGGTGGGTGGTGGGCCGGGGCAGACCGCTGTGCCTGACCAGGTCGAGCAGGCTCGCCGGCCCGCTCTCGACGATCTCCAGCAGGACGGATGCCTTGTCCAGCACCCCCACCCCGCACGCCGGCAGCGGCCGCAGGGCGGTGCTCACCGCTGCGGCGCCAGCCGTGCGCGGATGTCCTCGACCAGCTCGTCCCGCCGGTCCAGCAGGTAGAAGTGGTCGCCGGCCAGGACCTTCAGGTCGAAGCCGTGCGGGGCGATCTCCGCCCAGGCCGCGACCGCCTCGGCCGGGACGCCCGGGTCGCGGTCGCCGACGTACCCGACGACGGGGCAGGGCAGCGGGACGCCGGGGCGTGCGGCGTAGCCGGCGACGGCGGTGAAGTCGCCTCGGATGGCCGGCAGCACCAGCTCGCGCAGGTCCTCGTCGTCGAGCAGCGCGGAGTCGGTGCCGCCGAGTTGCTTGACGGCTTCGACGAGCTCGGCGTCGGTGCCGAACGCGGCGGTGTCGGGCGTGAGCAGGCGCGGGGCCTTGCGGCAGGAGACCATCAGCAGCTGGGGAGCGGTGGCGTACCGTTCCTGCATCCTGTGGGCGATCTCGTAGCCGACGGTGGCACCCATGCTGTGGCCGAAGATCGCCAGCGGGGCGTCCAGGTAGGGTTCCAGCTCCCCGGTCAGGGCGTCGGCCAGCTCCTCCAACGAGGTCCAGGGCTCTTCCGCGATGCGCTCCTGCCGGCCGGGGTAGCGGACGGCGAGCACTTCGACGTCGTCGCCGAAGGCGTGGCCCCAGCCGTGGAAGAAGCTGGCCGAGCCGCCGGCGTGCGGCAGGCAGAGCAGCCGCAGTCGCGGCGGTGCGGCCGTGCTGAACCGGCGCAGCCAGGTGCTCTCGGTGCCCAGTGGCATGGTGGGTGGTCTCCTTGTGCGCGTGGCGTGGCGGGCGGGGCAAGGGGCCCGCGGTGACGGGCCGGCCCGGGACCGTCTCAGCCCAGGGCGGCGGGGCCGTCCAGGGAGGCGGTCCCGGTGTCCGGGGCGATGCGCCGGACCAGGCCGGCCAGGGTGCGGCCGGGGCCGATCTCGACCAGGCGGCGGCAGCCGAGCGGGCCGGTGAGCGTGCGGACGGACTGTTCCCACAGCACCGGAGAGGTCAGCTGGCGGGTGGACAGCTCCGGCCAGTCGCAGTCGCCCGTGTACGCGGTGGCGTCGACGTTGGCGACCACCGGCAGGTGGGCGGGGGCGAAGGCGGTGTCCTTCAGGGCGGCGCGCAGGCGCTCGGCGGCCGGGGCCATGTACGGGCTGTGGAAGGCGCCGCCGACCTGGAGCCGGATCATCTTGGCGCCGATGGAGGGGGCCAGGGCGTCGATGTGGGCGACGGCCCCCGGCGATCCGGAGACGACGGTCTGGCCGGGGGCGTTGACGTTGGCGACCCACAGGTCGTGACCGTCGGCGCGCACCCGCGCGGTGAGCTCCGCCACCTCCTCCAGCGGGGCCGCGACCAGGACGCCCATGGTGCCCTCGTGCTGCTCCGCGGCCGCGCGCATGGCCCGGCCCCGGGTGGCGACCAGGGCGGCGGCGGCCGGGACGGTCAGGGCCCCGGCGGCGGTCAGGGCGGCGTACTCGCCGAGGCTGTGCCCGGCGCAGGCGACCACCTCGAAGCCGTCGAGGGCCCCGGTGCGGACGGCCTCGGCGTGGGCGACGAGCGAGACGGTGAAGACGGCGAGCTGGGCGAGGTCGGTGCGCCGCAGCTGTGCGTCCGGGGTGTCGAGGAGCAGCTCGGCGAGGTCCTCGCCGGCGGCCTCGGAGATCTCCGCGACGAGCGCCCAGGACGGGGTGTCCCGCCATGCTGCGCCCATCTTCTCTTTCTGCGTTCCCTGGCCCGGGAACACCAGACCTATGGGCAACCGGTCCATGGACACGCCTTCCGCACCGTGACATTCCGACGGGGGCACGAGGTTCCGGGCCGCGCGGTGGCGGTCCGGATCCTCGTGCTCCGGCGGCGTTGCAGGTCGGGGGTTTCTCCACAGCCGCCGGGAAGGGGCCTGCGGGCACCGGGTGATGCCGGATCCCCTTCCTGGCGGCCATCCAACTGCCGGGTCCGCACGACCGGCAACCTTCGCTTCAGGAAGCTGCCAGCCACCCGTCCGTGACGGCTCAGCCGTGGTGCGGTCCTGCCGTACCCGGTGCGGGGGAGGGCAGCAGACCCAGCGCTGCCGCCCGTACGCCGGCCTGGAAGCGGGACTGGGCGCCGAGCAGGGCCATGATCTCGGCGACGTGGCGGCGGTAGGTCCGTACCGACACGGTCAGTTCGCGGGCGGCCACCTCGTCGGTGACCCCGGCCCGCAGGGCACCCAGGATCTGCCGGGCCAGTGCGGCGCGGTCGCGGTCGCCGAAGACGATGCGCTCGCCGGCGGGCACGGCGTTGCGCCAGATGCTCTCGAAGAGCGTGCCGAGGGTGTGCAGGACCTCGGGGGCCCGGATCAGCGAGGCCCGGACGCCGGCCGCGGACTCGGCCATCACCAGGGCGGTGCTGCCGTCGACGAGGAGGGCCTGCAGCGGGGGGACCCGGGCCACCCGGATCGCGACGGGGTGGTCGAGCGCCAGTTGCTCGCGGACGAAGTCCTCGTCGACCAGGGCCGGGCTGGTCAGCACCCGCACCTTGACGGTGTCGGCGGCGGAGTAGATCAGGTTGCGTTCGCTGCGGGCCTTGCGGGCCGGCGCCTCCTCGGTGCCCGGCAGCCGGGCGTCGACGATGTCGATCGTGCGGACGGCCCCGCGGATGAGTGACGCCGCGGTCTCCAGTACGGGTGCGTACCCGCCGTCGACCGTGGCGATCTGCTGCTCCCGGATGCTGCGGTCCCGGTGGATGGCCACCGTCGACTCGATCAGGGCCCTTACTTCCAGAAGCGCTTGTTCCAGTTCGTCCTCGGTCGCGTGCGACACGTGGCACTCACCATCCCCGTTGGTGTTTCCATGGTGCAGCGCGGCCCTGCTTGTGGCTGGGCCGCGACGTCCCCGTTGTGTACTGCTGTGATGCGTGTGCTGTGATGCGTGTGCTGTGGCGTGTGTGCGGTGGTGCGTGTGCGGTGGTGCGTGATCGTGAGGCGGTGCGTCGGTCCGGTGCCGCTCGTGGAGTTCCCCTACTCCGAGAGCAGACCCAGTTCCACCGCGCGCACACCCGCCTGGAAGCGGGAACTGGCCCCGAGTTCGCGCATGATGTCGGCGACGTGCCGGCGGTAGGTGCGCAGCGAGACGTTGAGGTCGCGTGAGGCGGCGTCGTCGGTGTACCCGTCCCGCAGCCGCTCCAGGATCTGCCGCGTCAGGTCGCTGCGCAGCTTGGCGCTGAGCGCCAGGTGGTCGTCGAGCTTGCGGCCGCGGGACCAAGCGCCGGCGAACAGCAGCTCCAGGGCCCGGACCGCCGCCGGGTCGGAGACGAGCGTCGCCTGTCCCGAGGCCGCCCCGGCGGCCGCCCGCACCAGGGCGGAGGAGCCGTCGACCACCACGATGTCGCGCAGCTCCGCCTCGGACACGCGCACCTCGAACCGGGCGCCGGGCGCCCGGGTCAGGGCGGCCAGCGAGCCGTCGGCGACCTCCGGGGCGCACAGCAGCCGGACCACGGGGCCGGGTTCGAGGTCCTCCAGCGCCCGGCGGGAGATCTGGTGGAAGGCGTCACTGCTCTTGACGGCGACGCACACGGAGTGCCGGGCCCGGTGGACCAGGTCCTCGACGGCCTCCCCGAGGACGGCGACGTCGGTGTGGGGCCTGGCGGGCCCGGACGTCGGGCGTTTGCGGTAGAGCGAGACGGTCGACTCGATCAGAGCGCGGGCCTGCAACAAGGTGCGCTCCACATGGGCGGCGTGGTCGGACGCCACTTCCCCCGCCCCTTCCGCATCCGGATCCGCGTGCGCGGACCTCCTGGCAGCACCTGTCATGGCATCCCCCTTGCTCGACCGGTGATGAACGATGCCGCCCGGCCGGATCCTGCGCAAATTGACCGCACGATCAATTGTTTAAAAGGCAAACATTTTTGGCGTCATTGGCGGCGTCACTCGCGCCCGACACTAGTTCGAGGCGCCGAAGGCAGTCAACAAGATCCCGGCCAGCGCAAGGCGACGCGCCCAGAGTTGTCAAGTCCATATTTGTTTCGGTGACTTGCACGACTTTTTCGCGCCGCGGTGGCAGCAAGCTGCACGCGTCCCCCGGAACGAAAACAGCCACTTCCGCTTGCGTCACCGACCGCACCTCCGTCCTCACACGGCGTGTCACCGGTGTCCGGTTCTGGCCAACTCCCCTGAACGCAAGCCCCCTTCGAGCGGCTTTCGAGCCTACGGTGAGGCCCGTGACGACGAGCCACACGGGGACGAAACTGCACGCCGAAACGAGCACCGCACCGAGCACCGCCCTGCACGGGGATCTGGACTCCCACCTGCGCCCTGACCTGCACCTCGACCCGTACTACGGGGTGCGCACCACCCTGGACGCCGGGCCGCCCGCCGATGCACGCCTTTTCACCGCCGCCGACGCCGTGGTGTGGTGGTGGCCGGTACCGACCGGACGGTACCGGGACGACGAACTGGCACTTCTGGACGACGCCGAACGGGCCCGGGCCGCCAGAATGAAATCGGCGATCGCCCGGGCGGAGTTCGTCACCTGCCGCGCGGCGGTGAAGCGGGCGCTTTCCCAGGCGCTCGACGTGCCGGCCGACGGAATATCCCTGGGGCGAATGCCCTGCCCCGGCTGCGGCAGCGCCGAGCACGGACCGCCGGCCGTGCGCCGGCCGGCCACGACCTGGCGGTACAGCGTCGCCCACAGTGCGGGGATCGGGCTGCTGGCCCTCTCCCCCTTCCCGGTGGGGGTCGACGTGGAACGGCGGCGCACCCTCGACGTCGCCGGGTTCGACGACCCGGTCCTCACCTCCACCGAACGCCGGGCCCTGTACGCGCTGCCGGAGGGGGAGGTGCGTACGTCGGCCTTCCTGCGCTGCTGGACCCGCAAGGAGGCGGTGCTCAAGGCGGTCGGGATCGGTGTCGCCACCGAGCTGACCGCGCTGGAGACCGGGGCCGGTGATCCCGCGGACAGCGGTGTGACCTGCATAGACACCACGCCGATCGGCTTCCCCGGGTCCTGGCGGACCATCGACCTCGCCGTACCCGACGGCTGGGTGGCCTCGATCGCCCTGCCCGGGGACACCGACCGTCCGCCGACCGTCCGGCGACTGTGACCGCGCCGCCCTGAGCTTTCGGAGTCGGACGCTCCGCACGGCCCGCCGCCCCCGGCCGTCCCCCCGGCCGGACCTGTCGCACGACGGTCGCGGAACCGTCACTCAGCCGTCGCGGAACCGTCGTGGACCCGTCGCGCCGACCCGGCCACCGTGGGTCCTGCAACCGCCTTGCCCGACCCGTTCCGGGGACTCCCGGTCCCCCGGCCGCGGTTCCGGTGCGGTTCCGCTTGCGGATTCCGCAGCCGGTTCGGGCACGGCCGGCGGCAGCCGGCTCACCGCCCCGCAGACTTGCGCACGGCATCACTGCGCACCGCCCGCCCCCTTGTCCCTGTCCACCCGCCCCGCGCGTCACCGGTCCGTGGCACCCGCAGCACTCGCCGCGCCCGGACCGCCCGCCCCCACGCCCGCCGTCCCCGCCGCCCCTACGCCTGTACGTGTGTGCCCCGAGGCCAGCCAGGAGACCGACGACCGTGTTTGCCCGAATGCGCCCGACCACTCCCCCGAGCACCCTGAGCGATCTGCTGCTCGCCGCCGCCGAGCAGTACCCCTCGTCGGGTCTGCGCCACTGCCGCGGCGCGGCCCACCTCGGCCACCAGGACGAGAGCCACCCCGAACTCCTGGGCCGGGCCCGCCGGATCCTCACCGGGCTCCGGGCCCGGGGGCTGCGCCCGCAGGACAAGATCGTAATCGTCCTGGAGCGGTCGCAGGAGTTCCTGCCCACATTCTGGGCAGCCGTGCTCGGCGGCTTCGTGCCCTGCCCGGTCGCGCCGCCCGCCGGTGACCCGGTGAGCTGGGCCGAGCGGCTGCGCCACGTCGGTGCGCTGCTCGACGGGCCGTTGCTGGTGACCACCGCCGCCCTGGCCGAGCGGCTGCCGGCCGGGGCCGGGGTGCCGGCCGTGGCCGTGCTGGAGGAGCTCGACGGGCCCGAGGCGGCGGAGCTGCACCGGGCCGCGCCCGAGGACACGGCCGTGCTGATGCTGACGTCCGGTTCGAGCGGCGCGGCCAAGGCGGCGATGCTCTCCCACGCGGCCCTGCTCGCCTCGATGGCCGCCAAGAACGGCCACCACCGGCTCTCGGCCGCCGACACCTCCCTCAACTGGGTGTCGTTCGACCACGTGGCCGCGCTCCTGGAGTGCCACCTGCTGCCCCTGTCCACCGGCAGCCGGCAGGTCCACGTGCCGGCCTCGGCGGTGCTCGGCGATCCGCTGGAGTTCCTGCGCCTGATCGACCGGCACGGCGTGACCATGACCTTCACGCCCAACTTCCTGCTGGGCCAGATCAACGCGGCGGCCGGCCGGCTCGCCGCCACCGGCGAGCGGCTGGACCTGCGCCGGCTGCGGCACGTCGTCAGCGGTGGGGAGGCGGTGGTCGTCGCCACCGGCGAAACGTTCCTGCGGACCCTGGCGCCGTACGGCCTGGCCCCCGACGCCCTCTGGCCCGCGTTCGGCATGACCGAGACCTGCGCCGGCAGCGTCTACGCCCGCGGCACCTTCCCCGGGGCCGACGGGGACGCGGAGTTCGCCCACCTCGGCACGCCCGTCGAGGGCCTGCGGATGCGGATCGTGGACGAGGCCGGCCGGGAGCTGCCCGAGGGGCGGGCGGGCGAACTGCAGCTGCGCGGCCCGATGCTCACCTCCGGCTACCTCAACGACCCACGGGCCACCGCCGAGGCCTTCACCGCCGACGGCTGGTTCCGCAGCGGCGACCTCGGCCGGATCGACGAGGGCCGGCTGACCCTGGTGGGCCGCAGCAAGGACAGCGTCGTCGTCAACGGCGTCAGTTACTTCAGCCACGACGTCGAGACCGTGCTGGGCCGCCTCGAAGGGGTCACCCCCGCCCGGGTCGCCGCCTTCCCCACCCGCCCGGCCGGCAGCGACACCGAACAGCTCGTGATCGCCTTCGCCCCCGACCTGCCCGCCGGTGACGACGCCGCCCTGCACCGGGTGGTGTCGGCCGTGCGCAGCACCGTCGTCATGCACTGGGGCTTCCGGCCCGCGCTGGTCCTGCCGCTGCCCGCCGAGGCCTTCCCGTGCACCAGCCTGGGCAAGATCCAGCGCTCGCTGATGCGCCGCCGCCTGGAGTCGGGCGCGTACGACGCCGAACGCCGCGCGGCGCAGGAGCTGCGGGTGCGGATGCTCGGCGGGCACACCGCCCCCGAGGGTCCGGTGGAGCGGGTGATCGCGGAGGTCTACGCCGAGCTGTTCGGCGCCGACCCGGCCTCGATCAGCGCCACCGCGAGCTTCTTCGACCTCGGCGGTACCTCCCTCGACATCCTGCGGCTGCGCGGCAAGGTGGCGCAGCGGCTGGGGGTGGCCGGGCTGGAGGTGGTCACCGTGCTGACCGCGCCGACCGTACGGGACCTGGCGGCGCGGCTGGCCGGGCGCACCCGGGACCTGGCCGGGGGCCCGGCGGCGGACCCTGCCGGGGGCCGGGCGGCGTACGCGGCGACGGGGCCGGCGGGGTACGCGGCGACGGCCTCGGCGGGGTACGCGGCCACGGGCCCGGCGGGGTACGCGGCCACGGGCCCGGCGGGGTACGCGGCCACGGGCCCGGCGGCGTACGAACCGCTGGTGCCGCTGCAGACCGGCGGTGCCAAGACCCCGCTGTTCTGCGTCCACCCGGGGGTCGGGGAGGTGCTGGTCTTCGTCGGCCTGGCCACCTACTTCGCCGGCGACCGGCCCTTCTACGCGCTGCGGGCCCGGGGGTTCAACGAGGGCGAGAAGCCCTTCGTCTCCTTCGAGGAGATGGTCGACACCTACGTCGACGCGATCCGCTCCCGCCAGCCGCACGGCCCGTACGCGCTGGCCGGCTACTCGTACGGGGCCGCGGTCGCCTTCGAGATCGCCAAGGTGCTGGAGGCCGAGGGCGAGCGGGTGGACTTCGTCGGCAGCTTCAACCTGCCGCCGCACATCAAGTACCGGATGGAGGAACTGGACTTCACCGAGACCGCCGCCCACCTCGCCGCCTTCCTGGACCTCGTGGACAAGGAGCAGGCCGCGGCGCTGCCGGCCCTGCTGCGCGGCCGGCCCCGGGAGGAGCAGGTGGCGCACCTGGTCTCGCTGGCCCCGCCGCAGCGGCTGGCGGAACTGGACCTGGACGAGGCGAAGTTCGCCGCCTGGGCGGAGGTCGCCGACGCGCTGACCGACCTCGGCCGCGGCTACGAGCCGACCGGGACGGTGCGCTCGATGAGCGTCTTCCACGCCGAGCCGCTGCGCGGCACCCGCGAGGACTGGCTGGCGAACGAACTGCGCCGCTGGGACGAGCACACCACCGGACCCAACCGCTACCTGGAGGTCCCCGGCTCGCACCACACCTTGATGGGGCCGCGCCACGTGGCGGCCTTCCAGGAGATCCTGCGGCGGGAGCTGGACGACCGGCTGGCCGAGGCGGACGCGGTCGCGGCGGCCCGCCGCTGAGCCGTCCCGCGCCGCGTCCGGCGGTGCGCCACGGGAACCGCGCACACCCGAAAGCACGTAGAGACAACTGCCACACCAAAACGATCATCCACGGGGGAGCAGAAAGTTGATGAAGGGCAGAAAGATCCTGATCACCGGCGGCACCGGGCAGGTCGCCCGGCCGGTCGCCACGGCGCTGGCCGCCGACAACGACGTCTGGTGCATCGGCCGGTTCGGTACGCCGGGCGTCGAGCGGGAGCTCCAGGAAGCGGGCGTCACCACCTGGCGCTGGGACATGGGCGACACCTCCGACCGGGCGTTCAAGGGCCTGCCGGAGGACTTCACGCACGTGATGCACTCGGCCGTCCACCGCGGCGAGGACGGCGACTTCAACCTGACGGCCGAGATCAACGCGGTCGCCACCGGCCGCCTGATGACGCACTGCCGGACCGCCGAATCGTTCCTGTACGTCTCCACGGGCGCGCTCTACGCCCGGCAGACCCTGGACCACGCCTACACCGAGGACGACCCGGTCGACGGCCGCGCGGACTGGCTGCCCGCGTACCCGATGGGCAAGCTGGCCACCGAGGGCGCGGTCCGCGCGTTCGCCCGGGTGCTGGGCCTGCCCACCACCATCGCCCGCCTGAACATCGCGTACGGGCCGGGCGGCTCGTACGGCGGCGTGCCGATGCTGTACTTCCGGCAGATGCTGGCCGGGGCCCCGATCGCGGTGCCGCTGGAGGGCCAGAACTGGTGCTCCCCGCTCTACACCGACGACCTCGTCGCCCAGGTGCCGGCGCTGTGGGCGGCGGCGTCGGTGCCGTCGACCGTGGTCAACTGGGGCGGCGACGAGCCGGTCGGCGTCACCGACTGCATCCGCCACATCGAGGCGCTCACGGGCGTCGAGGCGCGTCTGGTGCCGAGCGAGGTCACCCGGGAGACGTACCGGTTCGACCCGGCGCTGCGCCTGCGGCTGACCGGTCCCTGCCAGGTCGACTGGCGCGACGGGATCGAACGCACGCTGCGCGCCCTGCACCCCCAGCACCTCGGCCTGTGACGAAGGGAACCACCGCCATGACGATCATGAACACGCAGCCGGTCCCCGTCGCTCCCGCCGGACCGGCCGACACGCCCCTCGCCCTGATCCGCCGCGCCTACCGCGCCTTCCACGACCGGGACGTCCCGGCGCTCCTGGCCACCTTGGACCCGCAGGTGGAGTGGGTGCACCCGGACGGGATGTCCCACTACGGCCTCGGCGGCACCAAGCACGGCCATGACGGCGTACGGGAGTTCCTCTCCCGGGTGCCCGCCGTGCTGGGCGGGATGCGCCTGGAGCCGCAGGAGTTCGTGGCCGACGGCGACCGGGTGGTGGTGTTCGGCGTCCGCCAGGTCACCTCGGTGCGCGGCACCACCCGGACCCTGCCCTTCATCCACTCCTGGACCCTGCGCGACGGGGTCGCGGTGCGGATGGAGGACGTCTTCGACACGGTCGTCTTCCAGCAGCTGATCGAGAGCTGACCGGCTGCTCGGCCGACGGGGCAGGACGAGGAACCACCAGGGGTCCCGTGCCGGGGTGCCGAGGCGTCGAACGCCTCCCTCACCTGCACGGGACGCCCGATGTGGCTGCCCCGCTCTCACGCGGGCTCGTCGGACCCGCTGATGTCACCGCCCGTGATCCACCGACGGATCAGTCCCCTGTCCTCGTCGGAGAGCGACATCCGCGCGTTCGCACACAAGGTGTAGACGTTGTCGACCCACGCGTCGGCGAGGGCGTCCGCCGTGACGCCTTCGGCCAGCGACTGCCCCACGTAGACGAGTCCCTTGAGTACGAAGTTGACGGCATTGCGGGTCACGGGGTTTCCGCGCGCCTCCGTCTCGTCCCGCACCCTCTTCGACGTCGGGTACAGCTGAAACGCAGAATTCCGCAGGTCCTGGGCGAGGACTTCGAACAGCAGAGCGTAGGCGTCGGGCTGCAACGCGGGCACGTCCGTCAGGGCGCACACCTGGGCGAGGAGACGGGGAAGCTGCGCCCGGCCGCCCTGGTCCTCGAAGGAATGCAGGGTGGGATCGAGAATGTACCCGGGTGACGTGGGAACGTATTCGAGGTCGCTGCAATGCGTCTTCACGAACCCGCTGAAACTCCCGGCGCCGTACCAAGCGGAATCCTTGATCGAAGGATCGATGCTGAGCGCCGCGTGAGCCGCCGTAGCCGCGGCGAGCGGACGGGGAGCCGCCCGTACGACGCGGTGGACCTCCCTGACCACTGCCTCGCGCCGGTCGCTGCCCGCTTGCTGCGGGAGCACGACCACGGCCCGCTCGGCGTCGCCGCCCAGCGGCTCGCCGGGTGGGTGGAACTCGTCCCAGCGGGAGGCGGCGGCGAGCTGCTCGGGCGTCACGAACACGTCGCACGTCGCCCGGAAGGCGGCGGCGCTCACGCTGGCCGCCACCACCGTCGTCCACCGGTCCTTCGCCCGGAGCCTCTGCAGCACAGGCGTGAAGTCGGCGTCCGCCGACATGATCACGAACTCGTCGTACCGGGTCTCGTCGGCGAGCGCATCCATGATGTCGAGGACCATGGAGATGTCGGCGCTGTTCTTGCCCCGGGTGGTCAAGGGCGGGCAGTCGATCGACCGAAACCCGCTGCGCGTGAAGAAGGCGCGGTACTTTCCGAACGCTTCCGGGTTGAGGTACACGTTCCGCACGAGGAAGCGGCGGTCGGGGACGCCCTGGGCGGCCTCACCCGTGGCGCTCCTGCCTTCCAGCCAATTCATCCATCTGTCCGGACGGGCCGCGAACGCTTCGGCCGCCCCCGGGTCCATGTCACGGAGTCCCAGGTAGATGTTGTCGAAGTCCACGAACAATGCCGACTTGAGCGTCACCGGATGAGCGCCGTCGAATGACTCTTTGCTCAAAGACCCGTCCCCACTGATCATTTCGCGGAGCGCTCACGAGCGAGCGTTCCACTCGGTCATGACATCGGTGCGGGAAGCATAGCCGCGTCCCTCCCCGCGGACCGGCGCCCTGGTGCCGCCCGCGCCGTCCACCGTTAACGGCGTTAACGGTCGCGGTCGTCGGCGGTCGCGAGCAGCAGCTTCTTCTGCGGCTTGCCCATGGCGTTGCGTGGCAGGGAGGCGACGAAGCGGACCTCGCGCGGGCGTTTGTGGACCGACAGGTGGGCGGCGACGAAGTCGGTGAGTTCGGGGCCGGTCACGCCCTCGGCCACCACGAACGCGACGATCCGCTGGCCGAGGTCGGCGTCGGGGACGCCGACCACGGCCGCCTCGCTGACCTTGGGGTGGTCCAGCAGGGCGTTCTCGATCTCGCCGGCGCCGATCCGGTAGCCACCGGACTTGATGAGGTCGATGGAGGCGCGGCCGACGATGCGGTGGACGCCGTCGGGTTCGATCGCCGCGATGTCGCCGGTGCGGAACCAGCCGTCCTCGGTGTACGAGGCCGCCGTCGCCTCGGGGCGGCCGAGGTAGCCGGAGAACAGCGTGGGCCCGGTGAGCTGGAGTTCGCCGATCTCGGCGCCCGGTTCGGCCGCGATCCGGGTGCGGACGCCGGGCAGCGGGGTGCCGACCGTGCCGGGGCGGACCTCGCCCCCGGCCCGGCCGCTGACGGTGATCAGGGTCTCCGTCATGCCGTAGCGCTCGACCGGGCGGTGGCCGGTGAGCCGCTCGAGGTCGCGGAAGACCGGGGCGGGCAGCGCGGCGCTGCCGGAGACCAGGAGCCGGGCCGGGGCGAGCGCGGCGGCGGCCTGCGGGTCCGCGGCGACACGGGACCAGACGGTGGGCACGCCGAAGTAGAGGCTGCCCCCGGCCCGCGCGTACGCCGCCGGGGTCGGGCGCCCGGTGTGCACCAGGCGGCTGCCGGTGCGCAGGGCGCCGAGCACGCCGAGGACCAGGCCGTGCACGTGGAACAGCGGGAGCCCGTGGACGAGGGTGTCCTCGGCGCTCCACTGCCAGGCCTCGGCCAGGGCGTCGAGGTCGGCGGCGATCGCGGCCCGGGTGAGGACCACGCCCTTGGGGGCTCCGGTGGTGCCGGAGGTGTAGAGGACGAGGGCGGGGTCCTCGGGGGCGGGCGCGGGACCGGAGAAGTCGGCGCGGCGGGTGAGGTCCACCTCGATCGGGCGGGCGCCAGAGTCGCGCAGGACGTGCTCGCGCTCGGCGGGGCCGGCGTCGGGCGGCAGCGGGACGACGGGGACCCCGGCCAGCAGCCCGCCGACGACGGCGGCGACGGTCTCCAGCGACGCGGTGGCCGTGACGGCGACCGGGGGGCCGCCCGCGACAGCGGCCGCCACCGCGTGGCCGGCCGCGAGCAGTTGCTCGTAGGAGGCGGTGCGGCCCGCGATCTCGACGGCGTCCGCGCGGTCGCCGTACCCGCCCTCCAGTGCCGTGAGCACGGCGGCTCCCCTCTGGCCGGTGTCCCTGGTGGTTCCGGCTCCCCAGGCTGCCCGATCACCGCCCCCGGACGCCACCCCACGCAGCGGCCGGCACCCCCCTGGACCGGTCCGCCGAGGGGCCACTCCCCAGGCGCCCCGCTAGATACATCGAACTTGATGCATCAAAAAAGATGCATTACAGTGGAGGCACCACAACGGCACGGAAGGAGTGGGCAGATGCTGCGGAAGTGGGCCGGGAACCCCTGGGCGGTCCTGGTGACGATGTCGCTGGGTTTCTTCATGACCCTGCTGGACCTGACGATCGTGAACATCGCGATCCCCGACATGATCGACGCGCTGGGCGCGACCCTCGACCAGACCCTGTGGGTGGTCAGCGGCTACGCCCTCGTCCTGGCCGTGCTGCTGATCACCGCCGGCCGGCTCGGTGACGTGTGGGGCCCGCGCAGGCTGTTCGCCGCCGGCGTGGTGGTCTTCACCGCCGCCAGCATCGCCTGCGGACTGGCCACCGGCCCGGTGATGCTGATCGCCGCGCGCGGCGTGCAGGGCCTGGGCGCCGCGCTGCTGACCCCGCAGACGATGACGCTGATCATGTCGGTGTTCCCGGCGCAGCGGCGCGGGACCGCGATGGGCGTCTGGGGCATGGTGGCGGGCCTCGCCACGCTGAGCGGCCCGACGCTGGGCGGCATCCTGGTCTCCACCGTCGGCTGGCGCTGGATCTTCCTGGTGAACGTGCCGATCGGGATCGCCGCGCTGGCGCTGACCTTCCTGGTGGTCCCTGAGGTCCGTACGGGCCGGGCGCGCACGTTCGACGTTCCGGGCGTGCTGCTGGCCACCGGCGCCCTGTTCTGCCTGACCTTCGCGCTCCAGGAGGGCGAGCGCTACGCCTGGAACGCCGGGATCTGGGGCCTGCTCGCGGCGGGTGCCGCCCTGGCCGCCGGCTTCCTGCTCCACCAGCGCGGCCGTCAGGACCGCGAGCCGCTGGTCCCGTTCGCCCTGTTCAAGGACCGCAACTTCGGCGTGCTGACCGTGATGGTGGCCCTGGTCTCCATGGCGATGATCGGCCTGGTCCTGCCCTTCAACCTGTACCTGCAGTCCGTCCTCGGCCTGAGCGCCGTCGAGGCCGGTCTGGTGCTCGCGCCCTCCTCGCTGGTCTCGATGGCGGTCGGCCCGTTCGCCGGACGCCTCTCCGACCGGATCGGCGGCAAGTACCTGCTGATGGCGGGCCTGAGCCTGTACGCCGTCGGCATCGCGGCCCTGGTGCTGATCGCGGGCCCGGCCACCCCCTGGTACGCGTTCGTCCCGGCGACCGTGGTCACCGGCCTCGGCATCGGCTGCACGGTCGCCCCGATGTCCGCCGAGGCGATGCGCAACGTCGAGCCGCGGCTGGCCGGCGCGGCCTCCGGGGTCAACAACACGATCCGGCAGATCGGTTCGGTGGTCGGCGCGGCCGCGGTGGGCGCCCTGCTCCAGGGCAAGCTGGCCGCCGAGCTCGCGACCGGGGCGGCGTACGCGGACGCCTTCCTCGCCACGCTGCACCTGACGGCGGTGCTGCCGATCACGGTGGTCGTGGTGGCCGCCCTGTCCTGCCTGCTGGTCGAGGGCCGGCCGCGGCGGGCGGCCGGGGGCGCGGCCCCGGCGGGTGCGGCGGGCGCGGCGGGTGCGGCCGGCGCCCCGGCGGGGGCGGGGGCGCGGATGCTGGCCGGGCAGTGAGGTCGCTGCCTCCGTATCCGCGCCCCGAGGGAGAGACCCCATGACGTACACCTACGTCGCCGAACAGCCGGGCGGG
>NZ_JAJAUY010000079.1 GCF_020532625.1 Streptomyces antimicrobicus
GCCGCAGCCGCCCCGTCCGGGGCGGTCAGGGACCGTTCCGGCCTGGGCTGCGGGGTCGGGTACGGGGTGCGCGCGAGGAGCTGGGTCGCGGCGTCCGGGAGCCAGCCCTCGCCGGGCGGGCGGTGGTGGACCGTCAGGCGGCGGAGGAACTCGCTCGGCGTGGGGCGGTCCGCGGGGGCCTTGGCGAGGCAGTCGCCGACCAGGTCCCGCAGCTCCGCGGGGACCTCGCTCAGGTCCGGGTCCTCGTAGACGACCTTGAAGTGCCGGGCGGTCGCCGGCCCGTCGCCGAACGGCGCCCCGCCCGCGGCCTGCGCGAGCACCACACCCAGCGCGAACATGTCCACCGCCGGCGTGATCGTGCCGCCGGTGAGCTGCTCGGGGGAGAGGAAGCCGGGGGTGCCCACCTGCATGCCGGTCTGGGTCAGCGCCGTGCCGTCCAGGGCGCGGGCGATGCCGAAGTCGATGACCCGCGGCCCGTCCTCGGCGATGATGATGTTGGCCGGTTTGAAGTCGCGGTGGATCACCCCGGCCCGGTGGATCGCCTCCAGCGCCTCGGCCAGGCCCGCGGCCAGCACCGTGAGGGTGTCCAGCGGCAGGGCCGTGACCCGGGCCAGGACGGCGGCCAGCGTCGGGCCGGGCACGAACGCCGTCACCAGCCAGGCCGGGTCCGCCTCCGGATCGGCGTCGACGACCGGCGCGGTGTGGAAGCCGCCCACCCGCCGGGCCGCCGCGACCTCGTCGGCGAACCGCCGCCGGAAGCCCGGTTCGGTACTCAGTTCGGGGCGTACCACCTTCACGGCCACCGCGCGGCCGGACGGCGACCGGCCGAGGTAGACCACTCCCATACCGCCCTGCCCCAGCCGGTGTGTCAGCTGGTAGCGGCCGTCGCCGACCGAAGCGGGATCCCCAGGACCCAGTGGCTTCATCGTGCGTGCACCCCCCGTTCCGTGCACCATGAGCGGGTGCCGGCAAGTTGAGTACCGGTCCCGCCCCACGGCCGTCAAGCCGGACCACATGCCGGTCACCGCCACCGGGCCGCGGCCGAGGGGCGGCCACCCGCCGCTGCCGCCGCCGCGGCCACGCCGTCATCCGGTTGCCTCGGTGCGGCGGCCCCGGCCCCGGTCCCCGCCTCCGTACGATCGGTCTGCCCGGACGGTGAAAGGAGCGGCGGCCGATGAGCATCGCCGAGAGGGCCGATCACGTAGGAGTCCATCTGACCGGCTGCGACCACGAGACGGCGCTGGCCGTGTTCGCGGTGCTCCAGGCGGCGTTCGAGGACCCCACGGCGGCGGAGCGGCCCGCGGACCGGGCCGGATCCGGTGCCGGGGCGGGCACCGGCACCGGCGCCGGGACCGGCGCCGAGGGGAACATCACGGCCACCGTGTGGTCGGCGACGGTCGCCGCCGGTGTCCCGGCCGCGCGCCACAGCACGGCACCCCCACCGCTGGTGGGCCCGGTGACCGTCGAGCTCTACGGCGACGCCGACCCGGTACGCCATGTCCGCGAGGAACTGGAGCGGGCCTTCGTGGTCGAGCACCTCGGCACCGTGCCCGGCGAACACGAACTGGAGACCCGCCTGCGGCTCACCGCCCGGTAGGGACCCTTCGCGCCGGGGCGCCACCGCTCAGGGCCGGATCCCGTCGCAGGCGATCATCAGGTGGCGCGGGCCGCGCAGGACGGCGTTCTGCCGGTAGGGCGGCGGGTCCTCCAGGAGCCGCGGGTTCTCCAGCCGCCGGGCCAGCTCGCTCAGCGCCTTCTGCGCCTCCAGCCGCGCCAGCGGTGCCCCGAAGCAGCTGTGGATGCCACTGCCCAGGCCGAGGTGCTGGATGTCCTTGCGGTCGGGGTCGAAGCGGTCGGGGTTCTCGAAGCGCTGCGGGTCCCGGTTGCCGGCGGCCAGCACGAGCCACATCGCGGCGCCCTTGGGGACGGTGACCCCGCGGATCTCGATGTCCACCAGCGGGGTGCGCTGCGGCAGCAGCTGCACCGGCGGCTCGTACCGCAGCAGCTCCTCCACCAACGGCACCGCCAACCCCGGCTCCGACCGCAGCCGCTGGAGCACGTCCGGGTGGCGCAGCAGCGTCAGCATGCCGTTGGTGATCAGGTTGACCGTGGTCTCGTGACCCGCGATCAGCAGCAGCGCCGCCGTGCTGAGCAGCTCCATGGTGGACATGGATTCCTCGCCGGTCGCCGCGGCCAGGTGCGACAGCATGTCGTCCCGCGGGTTCTTGCGCCGATCCTCGATCAGCCCGGCCAGGTACATGCCCAGCTCCATCCGGGCGTCCTGGGTCACCTTCGCGCGTTCCGCCTGGTCGGCGGTCGGGTCCGGGTCCAGGCTCGCCGCCAGCGTGTCGGCCCACACGTGGAACCGGGCCTCGTCCTCGCGCGGCACGCCCAGCAGCCGGCAGATCATCGTCACCGGGAACGGGTAGGAGAACTGGTCGACGAGGTCGATCCGTTCGGTCCCCTCGCCGTTGCCCGACGTCCCGGCCGCGATGTCGTCGATCAGGTTCTTGACCGTCTCGTCCAGGTCCCCGCGCATGCTCTCGATCCGGTGCGGCGAGTGCGGGGGGCCGAAGGGCCGGTTGGTGATCCGGCGCAGCCGGTCGTGCTCGGGCGGGTCCAGCTTCAGGAAGCCGGGCGGCAGCGTGGCGCTGTCCCCGGTGTCCTCCTCGGCGAGCGGGTCGGCGGCCCCCGCGGTCCGGTTGCGCTGGTCGGAGCTGAGCCGCGGGTCGTGCAAGAGGGCCATGATCTCGTGGTACGTGCTGACCACGTACGGCCCTTCCCCGTCGTGGTACACGGGCGTCTTGCGCAGCTCCGCGTACAGCGGGTACGGGTCCGCACGGTGGGAGTGGTCCAGGATGTCGGTCAGGATGCCTTGCTTCATGGCGGGTTCTCCGAAGGCGTGCGGGTCGGTCACCTGGCGGGGGTGAAGGTCAGCCGCCGGTCGGCCGGCGAGTATCCGCTGAGGGTCACGGTCGGACCGTGCGTGGGAACCGACGGGTCGGGGAAGTCCGCCGGCACCGGCCGGCTGCCCTCCGCGCGCCGGTCGACGGTCGGGTACGGCGGCGGGAAGGGAGCGGTGGACTCGATCTGGTGCCGGTAGAACTCCAGCCAGCGCGCGTTGTCGAAGGTGACCGCGCCGATGATCCGGCCCTGGTAGCCGTACACCCCGGTGAACCGCCGCTCGGCGGTCGAACCCTGCGTGATCATGATCTCGGTGCCCATCGACGGCACGCCGACGGACTTGATGTTCACCCCGAACTGCGTCGACCAGAACGCCGGGGTCCAGATGTGCGGACGGCGGTCCGTGCTCTCGCTGAGCATGTTGTGGGCCGCGGTCTCGGCCTGCGCGACGGCGTTGCCCCAGTGCTCCAGCGACAGGAACTGGTAGCCGAACAGCGGGTGCGGGGAGCGGGCGACGTCACCCGCCACGTAGATGTCGTCGGTGACGATCCCCGTGATGTCGAAGGCCCGGCAGCCCGCGTCGCAGGCGATGCCCCGCGGCCCCGCGCCCAACCCGGAACCGAGCAGCCACTCCGTGTTGCGCTGGGCGCCCAGCGAGACGACCACCACCTCGCACTCCAGCGTGGTGCCGTCGGAGAAGTGGGCGGCCCGCACCCGGCCGGTGGAGTCGCCCTCCAGCCCGGTGACCATGATCCCGGTGCGCAGGTCCACGCCGTTCTCGCGCTGGAGTTCGGCGGCCACCGCCCCGATCACCCCGCCGAGCGCGCCCACCAGCGGGGCGTCGGCGCGTTCGGCGACGGTGACCTCCAGCCCGCGTTCCCGGCAGGCGGAGGCGATCTCCGACCCCGTGAACCCGGCGCCGATCACCAGCACCCGGCGCGGTCCCGCGTCCATCCGGCGGGCCAGCGCCGCGCCGTCGTCGCGGGTGCGCAGCACGAACACGCCGTCGAGCTCGGCCTCGGCCTCGTTCGGCCAGGGGCGGGCCCGTACTCCGGTCGCGATCAGCAGCCGGTCGTACGGCACCTCGTCGCCGTCGGCCAGCTTCACCCGCCTGCCCGCCATGTCCAGGCCGCTCGCCGGCACGCCGAGGCGCCACTGCGCGTCGATCGCGCGCCGGCGGGGCAGCGCGGTGCCCGCCGCGGAGGCCTTGCCCAGCAGGACCTGCTTGGACAAGGGGGGCCGGTCGTACGGCTCGTACGGCTCGTCGCCGATCATGGTGAGCGAGCCCTTGAAGCCCTTCTCGCGCAGGGTCTCGGCGGCCCGCAGTCCGGCCAGGGACGCGCCCACGACCACGATCCTGCCGCTGCTGCGCAGGGCGTCCAGCGCGGTGTCAGGCATCGGACGCCTCCAGCTCCTCCACCAGGATCGCCTGGACGGGGCACGCCGCGGCGGCCTGCGCCACCCGTTCGCGCTGGGCGGCCTCCGCCTGCGGGTCGTACAGGAGGCCCTCGTCCCCGTGCATCGCAAAGACGTCGGGCGCCAGGAACGCGCACTGGGCGTACCCCTGGCATCGGTTCAGGTCGACGACGAGTCTCAGCAAGGTGTGGTCCTTTCCGCGGGCCGGAGCTCGGGCCCAGCCTGTCGGCCGGACCCCGCGGCGGCCCGTCCGGGGAGGCCGACAGGGTGACGCGGCCGGCCGGTTCCTCAAGCGGTACGGCGGGCGGCGCGCAGCACGTACAGGCCGACGAGCAGGGCCCAGGCCGGCAAGACCAGCTCGGACCGGGGCACGGCCGAGGACACCACCAGCAGGACCAGCCCGGCGGCCGTCCCCGCCGCGATCACCGGACGCGGCAGGACCCCGAGCCGGCGGCCGACGGCGGAGGTGGTGAAGACGAGGACGGCCGCCGTCCGCAGCGCGTACGTCGTCAGCAGCGTGCGCGCGAAGCCACCGCCGAACCCCTGCGGCCGGCCGTCGGCGGTCGCCCGCTCGCCGCCTCGTACCCGTAATTGCGTGGCGGCTCGTGGCGGGGCGCCGTTACGATCGCCGCGATGACAACTCATGCCTACATCGGATCGGGGGCATCGTTCGCGCACGGTGAGTGCTGATGGCCACTCACACCGCGAACAGCGACCCCCGGCTTTCCTTCTGGGCGCGCGTGCGGGCCTACGCCGTGCCGCCCTCCATGATCGAGACCGCGACCGCCCGCCGCCGCGCGGGGGACTGGGCGGGCGCCTGCGCCGCCGCGGGCCTCGACGTCGACCTCGACCTACGGGCCCTGGCCCGCACCCACGGCCGTGACCTCGCGGCCCGCGTCCGCGCCGACCTGCGCCGGCTGGCCCCCGACCTGCTGCGCTGGCACATGCCGCGGATCGCCCCCGACGGACTGCTGCGGCCGGGGCTCACGGTGGCCCTCGCCCGGTACGCCCCCGCGGGCCCCGATCCGGCCGGCGCGGTGCACCTCGTGGTACGGACCGCGCCGGCCTGGGCCGACGCGGGCCAGCGGATGAGCCTCGCCCTGTGGGACGCGTCCCGGCCCGAGGCCGTCCCCCAGGCCCATCCGCACGTCCGGCCCCACCCGCGCTTCCGCCTCGACCTGCACCGCCACCTGTGGGACGCGCACCGCACCGGGGAACTGCGGGACCGGGCCGGGACCGGTGGACCGCCGGGCCCGGACGGACCGCCGGACCGGTACGGACCACGGGGCCCGGACGGACCGCCGGACCGGTACGGACCACGGGGCCCGGACGGACCGCCGGACCGGTACGGACCCCCGGGCCCGGGCGGATCGCTGCCGGCTCGGCTGCTGCCCGAGGACCACGGCTGCGCCGTCGACCGGTGGGCGGCCGAGGCGGGGATCCTCCTCGCCGCCGAGGGCCGGACCGCGGGCACCGTCGGCGTCCGGCTCGGGGGCCGCCGCCGGCTGGCCCTGGACATCGCCCCGTGCGCGGACGCCGCCGCCGGCGGACGTCCGGTCCCGCGGATCGTGGACGCCCGCCCGGCCGGCAGGGACGGCACCCGGCTGCCGGTCCTGCCCGACGCGGCGACCTGGCGGCTGCCCGACCTGGACCTGCTCCGGGCCGGCGCGATCACACCGGAGCAGCTGCATCCGCTGGTCGCCGCTGCCCTCGTCCCCGGCCGAGCCCCGGCCGGGCCGCCGCGCCCGCCGGACCCCGCCGGGCAACCGCGCCTCGTGGACTGCCGGGGCTCCCTGCACCGGATCGCCCTGGTCGACGGGGTCCTCGCCCCGCTCGACCACGACCCGGCCGAGCTCCGCCGCGAGGAACTGCTCGTCGCCCTCACCGGTACCCCCCTGCCCTGCCTGCAGGCCGTGGACGAGGCGCACCGCCGTCCGGACTGCCTGACCGGCGTGCGCGAGCGGCTCGACCACGGCGACGTCGTCGGTGCCCTGGCCGTGGTCGAGGGGTTGCTCGGGCCCGAGGCCGTCCTGCGGGACGGGCCGCTGCGCGCGGCACTGGAGGCCGCGGCCGGACGGCGGATCGCGCACGGGGCGTACCGGGCGGGGCTCGTCGGCGCCGGACCGGACCGCATGCACGAGGCGGCCCGACGCCGGCGTGCCCGCCGCGCCCACCCGGGTCTCGGCGGCATTCGCTGAAACCGGGGGCTCGGCGCCCTGGAATCCCTTTCCTGGCCCTGCCTTTTCCTCCCCTCCTCCTTTCCTTCCCTCCCCTGCCTTTCCCTGCCTTTCCTGCGTCACGCAGCGTTTCCCTGCGTTCCCTGCTCTTCCCGCCGTTTCCTGGCCTTTCCCGGCCTCTCCCTGGCCCCTACCGAGGTGATCACATGACTGAACTCGACATCGCCGGACGTCTGCTCGCCCTGCTCCGAGAGACCGGCACCGAGCCGCGCCCCGACATGCAACTGGAGGCGCTGACGCTGGCCGTGGCGGCCGACCTGCCCGTCCTCCTGTGGGGGGAGCCGGGCATCGGCAAGACCGCCGCCCTCACCCAGCTCGCCGAGGCCCTGGACCTGCCGCTGACCACGGTGATCGCCAGTGTCCACGAGCCCTCCGACTTCTCGGGCCTGCCCGTGGTCGGGGACGACCCGGCCCGGCAGGGCGTGCCCATGGCCCCGCCGGACTGGGCCGTGCGCCTGGTCCGGGCCGGGCGCGGGCTGCTGTTCCTCGACGAACTGTCCACCGCGCCCCCGGCGGTCCAGGCCGCCCTGCTCCGGCTCGTGCTCGAACGCCGCATCGGCGCGCTGAAGCTGCCGCCCGGGGTCCGGATCGTGGCCGCGGCCAACCCGCGCTCCTCCGCCGCCGACGGCTGGGAACTGAGCCCGCCGCTGGCCAACCGGTTGGTCCACCTCCAGTGGCTCCACGACCACGAGGTCGTCGTGCGCGGCCTCGGCGGGACCTGGCCGCGGGCCACCCTGCCGCGGCTCGACCCCGAGCAGCTGCCGTACGCCGTCGACTTCGCCCGCCGCGCCGTGTGCCGGCTGCTGACCGCCCGCCCGGACCTGGTCCACCAGCTGCCCAAGAGCGAGGCTCGCCGCGGCGGCCCCTGGCCCTCGCCGCGCAGCTGGGAGATGAGCCTGCACCTGATCGCCTTCGCGACCGCGGCCGGAGCCTCCCGGGACGTGCTGTCGCTGCTGGTCAGGGGCACCGTCGGGGACGGGCCGGGGCTGGAGCTGCTGGCCGGGCTGGACCGGATGGACCTGCCGGACCCCGAGGACCTGCTCGCCGACCCGGACGCGGCCGAGCTGCCCGAGCGGGGCGACCTGCGCCAAGCCGTGCTCGACGGGATCGTGGCGGCCGTACGGGCCCGGCCCGACCAGGCCCGGTGGGACGCGGCCTGGCAGGTGCTGGCGCGGGCGGTGGAGACCGGGGCCCCCGACCTGGTCGTCGTACCGGCGAACACGCTCGCCGCGCTGCGCCGTACGGAGTGGGACGTGCCGGAATCCGTCGAGCGGCTGGCCGGCCTGGTGTCGGTGTCCCGGCGGGCCGACGACGCCCGCACCGGCGCCCGGGTGGGCGCCGCAGCGGCGGTGGCCCGATGACGGCCGGCGCCCCGGCGGCCCTCGACCGCGACAAGCTCTTCGCCGCCCGGCTGCACGCGGCCCGGGCCCGGCCCTACCTGGCGACGGCCCTGTTCGCCCTGCACGTCGTGGAGTCGCGCAGCGTCCCGACCATGGCGGTCGACCCGTTCTGGCGCTGCTACGTCTCCCCGGCGTTCGTCGCCCGGATGCCGGTCGAGCAACTGGCCGGGGTGTGGGTGCACGAGGTCTCCCACCTGCTGCGCGACCACCACGGGCGCGGCGAGCGGCTGGCCCGGGACCAGGGGCTGACCGGCCCGGGCGACCGGCTGCGGATGAACATCGCGGCCGACTGCGAGATCAACGACGACATCTACGGGGACGGGCTGGTCCGGCCCGAGGGCGCGGTGACGCCGCAGTCCCTGGGGCTGCCGTCCGGGGTGCTCATGGAGGACTACGCGCGCCGGTTCAGGCTCGAAGGCGTGCACGGGGAGCTGCTCTGGCTGGACTGCGGCAGCGGCGCCGACGGGCTGGGACGGGGCTGGGACCTGGGCCCGGACGGCGCGCACGGGCTGACCGAACAGGAACGCGACGCCGTCCGCTTCCGGGTCGCGCAGGGCATCTCGGGCCGGCCCGGCAGCACCCCGGCGGGCTGGGAGCGCTGGGCGAAGGAGGCGTTCCACCCGCCGCAGCCGTGGCGGGACCTGCTGGGCGCCGCGGTCCGCTCGGCGGCCGCCGCGTCCGGCGCCGGCGAGGACTACAGCTACGGCCGCCCCTCTCGGCGCTCGGCGGGGCTGCCCGGCGTGGTCCTGCCGAGCCTGCGGCGGCGGCCGCCCAGGGTGGCCGTGATCATCGACACCTCGGGCTCGGTCAGTGACGCCGAACTGGGCAGTGCGCTCCTGGAGGTGGCAGCGCTCTCACGCGCCGTGGGCGGCCGGCGGGAGCAGGTCACCGTGCTCTCGTGCGACGCCGCGGTGAACGTCGTGCACCCGCTCTGCCGCGCCGAGGGCATCGCGCTGGTCGGCGGCGGGGGCACCGATCTGCGCACGGGCTTCGAGCGGGCGCTGCGGGCCCGGCCCGCACCGGACGTCGTCGTGGTCCTGACCGACGGGGAGACGCCCTGGCCCGCGACGCCGCCGCCGTGCCGGACGGTGGTGGGGCTGTTCCCGCGGACGTACGGCGACTCGCGCTGGGGCGACCCCGCGTACGTCCCGGAGGCGCCGCCCGCTTGGGCGCGCGTGGTCGAGATCGGGTAGCGGCGGCTCCACCGGGTGGCGGCAGGGCGCGGCGGGGAGGGGCGGGGCGCCGGGCTGGTGGGGGTGGCCGGGCGAGGCGGCCGTCGCGGAGCCGTGGAGGGCGGCGGCGGGGCGCCGACGGGGGCGCCGACGAGGGCGCCGGTCGGGCAGGATGGCGGGCATGGACCGACTGGAACTAGAGCGGCGGGCCCGCGCCCTCGCCACGGCGGGCGGCCGGCGCCTCCTCGGCATCGCGGGACCCCCGGGCGCCGGCAAGTCCACCCTGGCCGGGCACCTCGCCGCCGCGCTCGGGCCGGACCTGGCCGTCGTCGTGCCCATGGACGGCTTCCACCTGGCCCAGGCCGAACTGGTCCGGCTCGGCCGGGCGGACCGCAAGGGCGCGCCCGACACCTTCGACGCGGCCGGGTACGCCGCCCTGCTGCGCCGGCTGCGCGAGCCCGGCCGCGCGGTGGTCTACGCCCCCGCCTTCGACCGCTCGCTGGAGGAGCCCGTCGCCGGGAGCATCGCGGTCGGCCCCGGTGTTCCCCTGGTGATCACCGAGGGGAACTACCTGCTGCACGAGGCGGGGGAGTGGAGCGAGGTGGCGCCCTTGCTCGACGAGGTCTGGTACCTCGCCCCGGACGACGCACTGCGGGTACGCCGGCTGACCGACCGTCATGTCCGCCACGGCAAGGACCCCGACCGGGCGGCGGCCTGGGTGGCCCGCTCCGACGAGGCGAACGCGCGCCTGGTGGCCGCGGGCCGGCCGAGGGCCGATCTCGTGCTCGACGGCCCGCTCGACCTCGGCGCCGGATTCGTACCGTAAGTACCCCGGACCGGCCCCGGACCGACCTCGGACCGACCCCGGACCGACCTCGGACCGGCACCGAAATGCCGTGAAATGCCGCCTGAAATACGATGGTGAGGTGGCCCACGGAGGTGTGTGATGCGCCATGACCCGGGGGCGGACGTCGAGCAACTGCTGGCCCTGTCCGGTCCGGCCCTCGACCAGCTGTTCCGCGCCAGTCCCGCGGGCGGCGTACCCGACGGCGAGGCCCGGGGGACCGTCCTGCCGGCGCGGGGCGCGAGGGTCTCGCGGGCGCTGGCGGCGCTCACGCGTCTCACCGCCTGGCAGGGCAAGGTCTTCGACCCTCCGCGGGGCGAACTGCGCAACCTCCTCACGCCGTTCGGCGTCGCCGCGGTCCGGGCCCGCGTCTACCGCGGTCCCAGCTGGTTCGACGACAAGGAATGCACCGTCCTGGACTACTCCTGGACGTCCCTGCTCGCGCACCGGGTCCGCGACGAGATCCGCGAGGTCGCTCCGGGCCGCTACCTCGGCCTCGTCTACTGGGGCCGGCGGAAGATCCTCCACTTCGCCCTGGACTTCACCGATCCACCGGCCTCGCCCCCGCGCGCCGTCACCGTCCGCGCCGTGGTCCCCGCCGACCGGGTGGCCGACGTACAGGCCGTGCTGACCGGGGCGGCCCGCCGCAAGGGCGCGGCCGGGGAGCCGATCCCGTTCGCCGAGCTGACGGGGGTTCACTTCGCGCGGCTGGTCCTGGTGCCCGGGGGGAACGACCTGGCGGGCGGGGAGGTGCCCGCGAGCGTGGTGTACATGTGCGAGGTCGACGCCTCCCCGGACGCCCACCTCGCGGACCTCGCCCGCAAGGCGGACGGCGGGCTCGGCGAGGTCTTCGGCCCCTGCGAGGGCTTCCCGGGCGGCGGCGCGCCGGAGGCGGAACTGATCGCCTGGCTGCGTGCGCACAGCGTCCCCAGCGCCGCGTTCTACGTCAACACGGCCGGCCGCCGGCTCCAGCAGATCCAGCAGGAGGCGCGACTGCGCGAGGCGATCGAGGACTTCCTCGACCGGCGCGGCGGCAGCCCCCCGGACGCCGACCCGATGGCGGTCCGCGCCGACATCCAGCGCTTCGTCACCGGCCGCCCGGACCTGGCCTGGGCCCGCACCCCGGTCCCACCGCCCGACCGGCGCACCCGGCTGCGGCAGGCCGCCCACCGCTACGGCGTCCCCCTGGCGGGACTGGCGCTGGCGCCGGTCCTCCCGTTCGCCGTACCGGCCTGGGCCGCCCTGCTGCGCCTGCACGAACGGCGCGACGTGCCCAGCCGGGAACGGCCCACCCCGGAACACGTGGCCCGGCTCGCCGCCTGCGAGGACTTCGCCGCGCAGAACCCCTTCACGGCCGTCGGCCTGGTCAAGGCGGGCCGGTTCCGCCGGGCCACGCTGACCGGCCTGCTCTTCGCCGTCGACTACGGCGCACGCCACCTCTACAACCGGGGCGACCTGGCGGGGGTCAAGACCATCCACTTCGCCCGGTGGCTGTTCATCGACGACAAACGGCGCGTGATCTTCGCCAGCAACTACGACGGCAGCCTGGAGAGCTACATGGACGACTTCATCGACAAGGTCGCCTGGGGCCTCAACGCCGTCTTCAGCAACGGGCACGGCTACCCCCGCACCCGCTGGCTGATCGGGGGAGGGGCCCGCGACGAGCAGGCGTTCAAGTACTACCTGCGCTGCCACCAGGTGCCGACCGAGGTGTGGTACTCCGCCTACGACACCCTCACCACGCACCACATCAACACCAATGCCCGCGTCCGCGCGGGCCTGTTCGCCGAACTCGGGCCGGCCGAGACGCAGGCCTGGCTCGCGCTGCTGTAGGGCCTGAGGGTTTGCGGGCCTGAGGGCCTGAGGGCTTGAGCGCTTGCGGGCCTTGTGGCTCCAGGCGAGGGCTTGAGGCTTCGGAGACTGCGGGGGCTCTGCGGGCCGTAGGGAAGGGCGTGACATGATGGCGGTATCCCTGGAACTCCACGACATCCAGGGCATCGTGGCCCGTGGCTACAGCACGTTGACGTCGGCGTGCTTCCTGCTCCTCGCGATCGCCGACCCGGACGCCGCCCGCCCCGCCCTGGACCGGGTGGCGCAGCGCGCCACCGACGGCCGGGCGGAACCGGCCGAGGCCGCCGTGAACCTCGCCTTCACCGCCGAGGGCCTGCGCCGGCTGGGCCTGCGGACCACCGGCGCCACCGCTGCGACCGGCTTCTCCCGGGAGTTCCTCGACGGCATGACCGAGCCCAACCGCTCCCGGCTCCTGGGCGACACGGGCGAGAACGCACCCCACCGCTGGCGCTGGGGCGGCCCGGACACCCCGCCCGTGCACGTCCTGGTCCTGCTCTACGCCCGCGACGAGCGGCGGCTGGACCGGCTGGAGACGCAGGTGCGCGAGGAGCTGACCGGCGGGGGCGCGCTGAGCGAGGTCCTGCGGCTGGGCACGGCCGAACTGACCGACCGCGAGCCCTTCGGTTTCCGGGACGGCATCTCCCAGCCGCTCATCGAGGGACTGCCCAAGGCCGAGGGCAGCGACCGGAGCGTGAAGGCGGGCGAGTTCGTCCTCGGCTACCCCAACGAGTACGGCCTGCTGACCGACCGACCCCTGCTGCCGGCCGTCGCCGACCCCGGAGGCCTGCTGCCCCGCGCCCCGGAGCGGGACGGGGACGGGGGCGGCAACGAGGACGGGGGCGGCAGCGGGGACGGGGACGGGGGCGAGGGCGACCTCGGCCTCGCCGACCTCGGGCGCAACGGCAGCTACCTGGTCCTGCGCCAACTCCACCAGGACGTGCCCGCGTTCCGGGCGTACCTCGACGCCGTGACCCGCCGGCCCGACGGCAGCCCCGACCCCGAGGCGCGCGACGCGCTGGCGGCCCGCATGGTGGGCCGCTGGCCGAGCGGCGCCCCCCTGGTGCGGGCGCCGGACCACGACGACCCCGGCCTGGCCGACGCCAACGACTTCGGCTACTTCGCCACCGACCCCGAGGGCCTGCGCTGCCCGCTCGGCGCCCACGTCCGGCGCGCCCACCCGCGGGACTCCCTCGACCCCGATCCCGGATCGGCCAGGTCCGAGGCGATCGGCCGCCGGCACCGGCTGCTGCGCCGCGGCCGCGCGTACGGCCCGGAGGGGGCCGGGGACGGCGGGCCGGGCGGGGATGGAGAGGCTGACGGAGGGTCGGACAGGGGCGCAGAGGGTGACGGCGGGCCGGACGGCGGTGGCGCGTCCGGACTGCATTTCGTCTGTCTGAGCGCCAACCTCTCGCGCCAGTTCGAGTTCGTCCAGCACACCTGGCTCAACAACCCCGCCTTCAACGGCCTCCTCGACGGCCCGTGCCCGCTCGTCGGCCCCCGCCAGGACCACCGTTCCACCTTCACCGTGCAGGCCCGCCCGGTGCGCACCCGCTACCGCGACCTGCCGCAGTTCGTCACCGTCCGCGGTGGCGCCTACTTCTTCCTGCCCGGGCTGCGGGCGCTGCGCTACCTGTGCGCGGGGCCGCGCGGGCGCGCCGACACCCCGCGAGCGGCCCCACCGGACATCGACTATCGTCGGAAGTGACCCCGTGTTCCGCCCTCGGAAGGGGTGGCGAAGTGGCCATGGACGCGCGCACGCTCGCGCGGTACAGCCTGGGCGTCGTCCGACTGGTGAACGGCGTCGCGGCGCTGGCGGCCCCTCAGGTGGTGGCCCGTAGTCTCGGCGCCGACGTGCGGCAGCCGGCCCTGGCCCACGTCATGCGGATGTTCGGGATCCGCACCGTGTTCATCGGCGCCGAACTGCTGCTGCTGAAGGACCCGCAACGGATCGCGGAGGCGCTGCGCACCGCCACGGTCATCCACACCAGCGACACGCTCTCGGCCGCCACCGCCGGCCGGTGCGGCACGCTCCCGCCGCGGGCGGCGAAGATCGCCACCACGATCTCGGCGGTCAACGTCCTCCTGTCGCTGCTGGCCCAGTGGCCGTGCGGGGAGGCCCGTCACGGTCGTTGCTGAACCCACGGCCGGTGCCGGTCCCACGGCCGTATCCGTTCCCGCACACCGCCGCGTCGAACCACCCACCGGCAGGACAGCGGCAGGACGCCGGGAAGGCGTCGGAAGGACGTCGGAAGGAACTCCACGATGCGCAGACCCCGGACCACTGGCGAGGCACCGCACGGCTCACCCTTCGTCGCCCTGCACGATCGACTGGCCCTCGCCGTCGACCACAGGATCGGCTGGGACCGACTGCCGCGACCGCTCGGCCTGCTGACGCTCGTGGGCCTGCGGGACAACCTGCGCCGCAAGAACCTCTTCGACACCACCTCCTACCCCACGCGCGGCGCGCCGGACATCGAGGCGCCCAGCGCGCGTCACCTCACCGAGCGCACCGCCGACGGGACGTACAACGACCTGGAGCACCCCCGGATGGGCATGGCCCGCTCGCGCTTCGGACGCAACGTCCCTGCGGACCGTACGTACCCCGAGCCCGAGCCGGACATCCTGACGCCGAACCCCCGCGAGATCAGCCGCGCGCTGCTGACCCGGCACGCGTTCGTCCCGGCGGAGTCGGTGAACGCCCTGGTGGCCGCGTGGCTCCAGTTCATGATCCGGGACTGGGTCAGCCACGGCCACGGCGCGATCGACGACCCCTGGCAGATCGAGCTGCTGGACGACGACCCCTGGCCCGTGCGACCGATGCTGGTGCCCCGGACCCTGCCCGACACGACCCGGCCCGAGGACGGCGACGGCCTGCCGCCGACGTACCTCAACGAGCACTCCCACTGGTGGGACGCCTCCCAGCTCTACGGCAACGACCTGGCGGCGCAGCAGAGCCTGCGCGCGGGCGAGGGCGGCAGACTGCGGGTGCCCGGCAACGGCTCGCTCTTCCCGGACCGACCGGACCTCGACCCGGCCAACACCCCGGGCTTCTGGCTGGGCCTGCTGATGATGCACCACCTGTTCATCCTGGAGCACAACGCCGTCTGCGAGCGGCTGGCCCGGGAGTACCCGCAGTGGACGGACGAACAGCTCTTCCAGCGCGCCCGGCTGATCGTCGCGGCGCTCATCGCCAAGATCCACACCGTGGAGTGGACCCCCGCCGTCATCAGCCATCCGACGACCGTCACCGCGCTGCGCGCCAACTGGTACGGGCTGCTGGGCGAGCGGGTCCACCGGCTGCTCGGCCGGGTCAGCCGGAGCGAGGTGCTCAGCGGCATCGTGGGCGGCCGCCCCGACCACTTCGGTGTCCCGTACGCCCTGACCGAGGAGTTCGTGGCCGTCTACCGGATGCACCCGCTGGTGCCCGACGACTGGAGTTTCCGCTCGGCCGAGGACGACACGCTGCTGCGGGAGGCGAGCTTCCGCGAACTGGCCGGCCCGCACGCGTACGACTTCTTCGGCAAGCTCGGCCTGACGGACCTGTTCTACTCCTTCGGCACCTCGCACCCCGGGCTGGTGACCCTGCACAACTACCCGCGGTTCCTCCAGGAGTTCGAACGCCCCGACGGCAAGCTCATGGACCTGGCGGCCGTCGACGTCCTGCGGATCCGCGAGCTGGGCGTGCCGCGGTACAACGAGTTCCGGCGCCGGCTGCACCTGAAACCGGCCGCCGACTTCACCTCGCTCACCGACGACCCGGTCTGGGCGGAGGAACTGCGGCGGGTCTACAGCGGCGACATCGAGCGCGTCGATTTGATGGTGGGCATGTTCGCCGAACGCCGGCCGGCGGGCTTCGCCTTCAGCGACACCGCCTTCCGGATCTTCGTCCTGATGGCGTCCCGCCGCCTCAACAGCGACCGCTTCCTGACGACCGACTACACACCCGCCGTCTACACGCAGACCGGCCTGGACTGGATCGAGAACACCAGCATGGCGACCGTGCTGCTGCGGCACCTGCCGGACCTGCGGGCCTCGATGCGGTCCGTGACCAACGCCTTCGCCCCGTGGCAGCGGCCCTCCGCCTGACCGGACCCCGCCGGAGCCGGCCGGTCCGACCGGAGCGGCCGGTCCGACCGGAGCGGCCGGTCCGACCGGAGCCGGCCGGTCCGTCGGACCTCAGGGCCGGCGGACCGCGGCGGCGTGCGCGAGGACCTCGCGGACCTCGGCGGCGATCGCGCTCTCGTTGCGCTCGAACTCGGGCCCGGTCAGCACCTGCGGATCCGCCGGCAGGCCGGTGAGCACCGGTGTGTGCAGATGGCCGCCGGGTACCGAGGGGGCGAGTTCGCCGCGCAGCCGGTTGGAGCGGTAGGCGACCTCGTTGGAGAGGTAGCCGCCCCCGCCGCCCGCGACGGCCCGGGACCCCGGCGTCGGGCCGTCCGTCCGGTCCACCGGCTCGGTGCCGCCGGCCGGGATCTCCGTCACGTCCGGGTTGAGCAGCACCGGGTACGGGCCGCGGACCGCACCGGTCACCGCGTCCACCGGCAGCGTGGTGCGGATGAACTCCGGGCCCGGGCCCATGCCAGGCGCGGTCACCGGGTGAGCGCGGGTCCCTCCGGACAGGGCGCCGGTGTTGTCGGGGTAGGGGTCGGCCGACCGGGACCGGCCCGCCCACTCCTCCAGGGTGAAGATCCCCGGGTACCCCTGGCTGACGGTGGTGATCAGATCCGCCGCGCCGGCTGTGCCTGCCGCCGCCGCGCCCGCCGTGCCCGCCGTGCCCACGGCGCCTTCCGCGGCTGCCGCGCCCGGCGTCAGCCGGGGGGCGAACGCCCGTTCCACGATGCCCGCGTCGAAGTCGGCGTAGCGCACCGGCAGGACCACGGAGCGGATCTCGGCCGTGCCGCCGTCGGCGAGGGTGATCCGCCGGCCGTTGAGCTGGAGGGCGGCGGAGCCCGACGGGTTGCCGCGGCGGAGTTCGGCGTCGAGACCGAAGGGGTCGAAGCCGCTGATGAAGACGCGCCGGACGCCCGGCGCGCCGCTGAAGGCGTTGTCCGTCAGGCCCCGCGAGGCGTCCTCGAACCGGGCCCGCAGCGCGGCCCGGTCCACCGGGAACCCCGGCTCCCAGCGTGCGAGCGAGGCGGTCATGGCCAGCCGGGCCCAGTACAGCGGCCGGTCGTCACCGGCCGCCAGGTCCCCGCCGGGCCGCTGTCCCTGGGCGCGCCGTACGGAGGCCTGCCAGAGCGCCTGGCCCCAGGTGTCGAGGAGCGGGCCGGCCTCGGCGGTGCGGCGGACGGAGCACAGCGCGGCCGGGAAGCGGTCCACGAAGCCCGACAGCCCGGCCCGCTCGACGAGCGCACGGGTGCGGGGATCGGACAACCGGGCCTGCTCGGCGTCGAGGCGAGCGGCGGGGGAGAGGGCACAGCGCGCGCCGTCGGCCGCGTGGGCCGGAGCGGTCAGCGTCACCGGGAGGACTCCGGTGAGGAGGAGGCCGACGGGGAGGACCGCGGTCGTCGTGAGGCGACGTAAGAGGCGTATGCAATACGACATGCAATGTGACATGTGATGTGACATGCGAGCTGAGCCTACAAACCGGCGACCGCCCGCACCAGACGCGTTCCGGACGCTCCGATGCGGACCTGACCGGACCGTGGACCGGCTCAGCTGATCCAGTCGGTGGTGAGCGCCTGGACGGCGGAGCCGTCGAGGTCCCTCAGCTTGGTGCCCGTGAAGCCGCGGGCCCACTCGGAGGTCTGGATGCGGAAGGCCGGCCGGTCGGCGGTGAGGGCGTCGAGGATCGGTTCGGCGGCCTCGGCCGGGGTCTGGGCACCGGGCAGGAACTGCGGCACCGTACGGTTGACGTAGTTGCGCAGCGCGTCGGAGTACGGTCCGGCGGCGGCGATGTACTCCTCCAGGTCGATGCCCAGGTTGTTGACGAACTCGGAGGCCACGGCGCCGGGTTCGACGACGCAGACGCTCACCCCCAGCGCGCGGGCGACCGGCGCCAGGCTCTCCATGTAGCCCTCGACGGCGAACTTCGCCGCGCAGTAGGCCTCGTTGAACGGCTGGCCGACGACCCCGCCGACGCTGGTGACGGTGATCAGACGGCCGCCGGAGGCCCGCAGGTGCGGCATGGCGGCCTTGGAGACGTTGAGCACGCCGAAGAAGTTGACCTCCATCACCTTGCGCACGTCGGCGACGGTCTCGTTCTCCAGGGTGCCGACGTGGCCGGCGCCGGCGTTGTTGACCACCGCGTCCAGACGGCCGTAGTCGGCGATCACCCCCTCGACGGCGGCGGCCGCGGAGTCCTCGTCCACGACGTCCAGCCGGCGGATGTCGAGCTCGACGCCCGCCTCGGCGGCGGCCTTGCGCAGGGCGTCCGCGCGGCCGGTGTCGCGCAGCGTGGCGATGGTCCGCCAGCCGGCCCGCGCGGCGCCGACGGCGGCGGCGAGGCCGATGCCGGAGGAGGTGCCGGTGATGAGGACGGTGCGGGGGGTGGTGGAGGTGGCGGAGGGGGTGCTGGAGGTGCCAGTGGTGGCCATGGCGTTGCCTTTCGGGTAGAGGTGCGCAGGCAGTCCTGGGAAGGAGCAGGTGGCGGCGCAGATTTATGTGCGTGCACACACATCATAGAATTGTGTGCGTGTGCACGCAACCCCTAAAATCGGTTCCATGACTCCGAGGACCAAGAAGCTCACCCAGGCCGAGATGCCGGACGCCGACTACGCCTTCTACGGCCTGGTCTGGGCCGGCACCACGCTCACCGAGCGCGTCGACCGGGCCCTGACCAAGGCCCACGACCTCCCGGTGTCGTGGTTCGAGGTCATGCTGTGGCTCGCCGCCAGCCCCGAGCCGGTCCCGGCCTCCGTCCTCGGCAACAGCACGATGCTCAGCCGCAGCCAGGTCTCCCGCGTCGTGGACGCCCTCCAGGGGCGGGGCCTGGTGACGCGTACGCCGTCCCCGCGCGACGCGCGCTCGGTCGAGGTCTCCCTCACGCCGGAGGGCCACCGCCTCTTCGCCGAGGCCGACGCCACGCGGCGCGAGGTGCTCGGTCCGGTCTTCACCGATCTGCTGGAGCCGCAGGACATAGCGGCGCTCGCGGCGGTCTGGCGCAAGCTCAAGGCGGCGAAGGGCGCGCATCCCGCTCCCTGACCCGGCCCGGGGCGCGGCGGGGGAGGGGGAGGGCTCAATAGACAAGCCGGTACGTCACGTCGTGCGGCACCGGCGACGGCGCCGCCTCGGGGTAGACGAGCCGAATCATGGTGAAGCGACGCGTGTCGGCATGCCCGGGCCAGGGCTTCGGATGGCTGAGGGTGACCTGCACCGGATACGCCCGGAACCGGCCCGCGGCGCAGTACGGCCGGCAGTCGTTCACCATGTCGGTGCCGGTGGCCGTCGCCGTCCGGCTGCCCCAGCTCGTCCACCGCAGGGACACGAGCTGGTTGTTCCCGTCACCGCAGGCCAGCAGGTACTCCTTGGGACGTACCTGCGGCGCTCCGAAGCAGTCGACGACCACGGCCGGATCGTCGGGCGCGGGCAGGGGGACCGCCGCCGACGCCGGCACGGCCGTGGCGGCGACCAGGGCCGCCGCGCCCCAGAACAGCGCCGTCCGGGCCCTGGTCCTCGTGCTGCCCGTGCGTCGACCGGCACTCGCTGTGGCCACGGGACCCCCTTCGTGCACTCGCCTACCGCTCAGGCGGGCGGCAGCGCCACCCTCCACCGCCAGCTTCCTCCAACTGCGCGCCTCCCGCACCCGCAGCCCCGGCCGCGGCTCCTCACCCGCGAAATCGTTTGCCGGTGCGGGGCGGCCCTCCCTAGGGTCGTTCCCACCGACGGCGTGTAGCTCAGCCAGAAGAGCACCGGACTTGGGATCCGGAGGGCGCAGGGGCAGCACCTGCCACGCCGGCTTATGGACGAGATCGCTGACCAGCAGCCTTTGACGACCCGCACGGCACCCGCACCCGGACAGGTACCGGAACCGCAACCAGTACCCGTACCCGTGTCTGTGGGGCCTGCGTCCGTGCCTGTGTCTGTGTCTGTACCGTCACCCACGACCCCACCGCAGACGTCGTCCGTCGCGGCGTCCCCGGCCTACGCCGCCCACCAGTTGGCGAAGGCACTGCGGACGTCCCAGGCCCATCCGGATGCCGCCACGCGCGCCCGCGCCGAGGGCAGGATGCGCCAGTGGAGCGCGGTGCTGGCCGGCATCGCCGGCGGTCGGCTCACCGTCGGCTCGCGTACGCCCGTCGACGGGCTGCCGGCCTGGGTGACGCCCGAGGTGGTGCGGGGCGGCTTCGCCACCGGCACGCCCGCGGCGTCCGGTCCTCTCACCGACCACGAGGAGGAGGCCGCGCGTCGTGCCGGCATTCCGGCCACCCGCGCCGGCCTGTTCGCCCACGCCCTCACCGAGGAAGGCCTCGCGGGGCTGTGGGACCTGCTCGACAGCGGCCGGTACGAGGTGACGTTGCCGGAGGAGACGGCACTGCTGACCGTGGCCTGGCTGGTCCGCGCCGGTGACATCGACGCGGCCGCCGCGCTGGTGACCGAGCTGCACCCGTTCGCGGACCGGCTGAGGTTCCTGCCGCGACCCGCCGACCGGCCGGCCGCCGACGCGGGCGACGTCCACCGTCGTACCGTCGGCGAGGTGTCGGCCCAGCTGGCGCGCCGCCAGCCGAACACGGCCGTCGAGGCGCAGCGCGAGGCACTGACCGTGTGGCGGCCGTTCGAGGACGAATTGCTCACCTTCTGGCTGCGACACGGCTCGGATGTGGCGGACAGCCCGGCCCGACCGGCATCGGCGCCCGGCGCGTCGCGGGCCACGCTGGACGCGTGGGGCACGCTGGACGCGTGGGCCAGGCAGGACACGCGGGTCACGCAAGCCACACGGGCCACGCGTGCCGAGCACGACAGCCGTGACGTGCGGGCCGAGCGGAGCCGCAGTGCCGGAACGCCTCTGCCTGCTGATGCTCCGCACGACACACCCCACCGCACCCCGCCCCGCGACGCGGCCGCCTGGCGAGCCGAGGCGGTCGCGCTGCTGGAGCGCTACCAGGCGCTCGCGGCCGCCCACCCGCTGTGCGGAAAGCACCGCGACCCCAAGTCCAACGCCGGCATCCTGCGCCGCGCGCTGGAGGAGACGGCCGCCGGCCGGCAGGTGCCGCCCCGGCTGGCCGGGCTGCTGCGCCACGCGGTGACCTCCATGGTCGCCAAGCGAGGCCTGCCCGGGTCGCCCGAGCACACCCGGCTGCGCGAGGGGCAGGCCCGTCAGGCGGCCCTGCCCTCGCACCACCGCGTCGCGGCGCTCGTGGTACGCCGCCTGGCCGCGCTGGACCAGCGCGCGGGCACGTCCGACGTGGACGCGCCGGTCATCCCGGTGACCAGCGACGAAGCGGTGGCGACAGGGCTCCCGGCCGGCACCGCCGTTCCGCCGCGCCTGCGCGCGGTCGTACGCTCCGCGCTCAGCGCGCCCTTGGAGACGCTGGTCGAGCGCGGAGTCGTACCCTCCGCCGAGGCACTGGCCGCGCTGGTGCCGCAGCTCGTGGCCGCCGCCACGGCCGAGCGCCACCCCGATCCGGCGCTACGGACGCTGGCGGCGGCTACGTACCGCGCGTTCCGCAACCGCCGTTCGCTGCTGCTGCTCAACCTCCAGCACCAGGTGCGGGTGGAGGAGCTGCCTTGGGTACGGGCGGTCGCCGGACACGGCACCGACGCCGGCACCGACGAACGGGCCCGGGCCGCGGCGGCCTCCGCGCTGCGCCGGCTCGGAAGTCTCGCGGTCGGGTCGTTCCCCGGAACGCTCCTTCCCAATCCGCTGGTCCGTGAGCTGTCCCAGCTCGCCCGGCAGGCGGAGTTGTCGGCTCCGTTCGTGGAGGAGCTCGCGGCCGACATCTTCATGGGCACCTTCACCCCGAAGTTCCTGACGGCCGCCCGCATCGCCGCCGACCTGCTGGAGGGCAGCCTGTACGCGCGCTACTACGGGATCGACTGCGCCGCCGTGCGCAGCATGGCCGTGCTCCAGGCCGCCGAGTCGCTCGCCCGCAAGGAGCAGGCGCAGGCGCAGGGGCAGGGGGCCCGTACGACCGGACAGCCCGCGACGGCGGCCGCGTTCGCCGAGTTGTGCGCCGAGCGGGCGGCCGCCGCCAGGGCCGCGAGCGGTGGTTCCGGACCGGGTGCCTCTCCCCGGTCCTGGTCCCCGGCCGTGAACGGCACCGTCATCGAGCAGGCGCAGATCCTCACCACGCACAACCTGGCGGTGCTCGTCCGGCAGGCGGGGATCGTCCCGGCCGCCGGCTGGGAGGAACTGGCCCAGGCCTCCTTCACCACGGTGTGCCGGCTCGTGGCGCGCGTGCACGGCCATCCCCGTCCCCTGGGGACGGTGAAGGACGCGGCGTACGCGTGGCGGCAGATGCTGTTCCACCTCTCGCTGTGCGCGCCCGAGCGGCAGGCGGCGGTGGTGGACCGGTTGGCCGTCGAGGCGGCCCGGCAGCCGTGGCACGTGGCGGCCCGGCTCGGGCCGGCCGTCGCCGGGCTGCGGATGGTCGCCGCGGGTGGGACGTTCGGGCCGGACGGCACGGCCCAAGGCGGCCTGGCCCGGCGGTTCCTGGGCTGGAGCACGGGCGGCCACTGGATGTGCCGTCGCACGCCGGAGGGCTCCGCGGCCGTCTGACCGGTCGGCGGGTCGGCGGGGCGGCGGGTCGGCGGTCGGCGTGTCCGCGGGTCCGCGGGTCCGCGGTCGGAGGGGCAGCGGGTTGGCGGGCCGGCGGTCGGGCGGCCGTGACCAGGGCGGCAGCGGGCCGGCGGCCGACGGCGACGCCGGTGGTGGTCGGGTCGGCAGGAGTTTTCCACAGGCGCCGGGACCGTCGTGGGCGTTGTCGGCGGAGGCTGGCAGGATCGAGCCATGAACTTCCAGATCCCGCTGCCGTCCGACCCGAACACCTCGATGGTGTACACCGACTGGGTCAAGGTGCACGACCCGGGGGCCGAGCCCGCTGCGGTCACGCTGCTCGACACCGTTCGCGAGGGCCTGCGGCGGGCGTACGAGAAGCCAGGAGCCTTCCTGTCCGCCATGGAGCGGCGGGCACGGCAGCTTCCACCGGCCCATCTGCCCTGGTTCTGGGAGACGGTGGCACACCGGCTGTTCCGAGTCAGCCCGCGCACAGCGGCCCGTGCCTTCACCCTGGCGCGCAAGGCTGAGCGGGAGCACCGGTTGCCGGTGGACGCCGACCGGCACCGGGCCGCCGTGCGGCTCCACGTCCGTGCCGGAGCGCTGCCCACCGCCGAGCTGAGTGCCCACCAGACCTGGCTGGCCTCGGTGCTGGACCCGTCCGCCGCACACGCGGAGTACGTCCGGCTCCTGACGGCCTGGTCGGCGGCGGGCGGTGAGTTGCCCTCCGACCTCGCCACCCGGGTCCGTGCCTCGGCGCGCGCCGCGGGCCTGGGCACGGCCGAGGACGCGGCGGTGCTCGTTCCGGTCGTGGCGGCGGCCGGCGGCAAGGCCGTGCCCGACCGGCTGCTGGACGCCGTCGCCAAGCTGACCGCCACGCACCCGCCCGCCGAGGACCTGCGCGCCCCGCTCCTGGACCTGTTCCCCGAGTCCCGCACGGACGCGGCGGCCTGGCTGCGGCTCCTGCTGCGCTCCGGTGTCGCCGCGGCCGCGGCCGCGGGGCAGGTCGAGCCCGAGGGCGGCCTCGCCGACTGGCTGCGCCGGTACGCGCGTACGTACGGGCACCGGCGCGTCAGCGGCGGCGGTGTGATCCGGCAGCCCGTGCCGGACGAAATCCTCGAACTGGTCGTGCTGTTCGCGCCCCGGCTCAAGGCGGCGGGCACCCCGGTGCGCCTGCACGAGGACCGGTACCGCTGGCCGGGCCTGGACGCCGACCTGCTGGACGCCTGTCTCACCGAGGGCGTCGCCGTGGTGGACCCGGGGCCCGACGTGCGCCTGGAGTACTGGGGCGAGCGTTCCAAGCGTGACCTCAAGGCCCTCGCCGCCGACCCGGTGTTCGGCCGCCGCCTGGAGGGCACCGTCCACGCCGGCCGGCGCGGCGCGGGCACCGCCATCACGCGGCTCCCCGAGAACGCCGGCATCACCGCCGAGGTGCACAGCCGCATCGAGACGCTGCTCGGCGCCCTGCGCGGCGGCGGGCTCGCCGCGGCCGACGAAGCGGTGGACGAGCTGTCCCAGCTGCTGGACCGGCCGACGGCCACCGCCCTCGAAGGCATCGAGGAGGCCCTGGCGGAGATCGACCTCACCGGGCCGCTGGCCCGCGCCCTGCGCGCGGGGCTGCCGGAGGAGCTGGGCTGGGCGGCCCTGGAGGCCGCCCTGGCCGGTTTCGCACCGGACGAGGTGGTCCGGGCCACCTCCACCTGGCCCGTGCTCACCCTCTACTCCGACACCCGTGCCGTCGCCGTCGACCACGACGGGGAGCGCGGTTCGTGCACGTTCCGGCTGCCGCCGGAGGCCACCTCCCACAGCGTCCACTACGTCGGCGGCGACTACCTCGTCGCCTGGACCAGCCACGAGCGCAACGACTGGGGCGAGCACGCCTTCTGGGCCAGCCGCCCCGAGGACGTGTTCACGCCCGAGCACCAGTTGGGCCTGCGCCCGTACGACAGCATGATCCAGGGCGGCTTCGGCTTCCACTTCGAGACGCCGGACGGCGGAGGCCGGCACGACGGGGAGCGGGTCCTGCGGCCCGGCGGACGCGAAGGCATCGGGGGCCAGGACCTGATGATGAGCGACGGCCGCCGCTTCTGGACCGCCCCGGTCTTCCACGCGCGCGACAAGCGCACCCGCGTCGATCCCGTGACCGGGGAGCCGACCGGGGACCGCACCCCGCCGGAGATCCTCCGGCGCGGCGACGCCCCCGAGGGCTGGACCGACTCCGACGCCAACCAGACCCTGGCCGCTCTTCCGGAGGGGGTGCCGACCTCGCCGCTGGGGCAGGACGGGCGCCTGGTGGGCTGCCGGGTCTTCAACCGCACCTCCTGGAGCGGCTACTCACCGCGCGAGTTCCTCCTGGAGTCCCTCGACGGCCGGCGCGCCGAGTTCCGCACCCGCACCTGGGGCCGGCGGCCCTGGGGCATCGCCGCGATGCCCGCAGGCGGTGAGGACGCCGTCCTGGTGGACGAGGACACCATCCGTTGCTATGCCGCCGAGGACAACTCCCTGCTGTGGCAGGTCAGGTGCTTCTCCGCCGCCGGCCGCCCGAAGCACGGCTACTCGCCCACCCTCGGCGAGGAGCTCAGCCCGGTGCCGCCGCCCGCGTTCTGGCACTTCCTGACCCCGCGCGACGAGGCGGCGTCCAAGGCCCTGCGCTCCCTCGACGACACGGCCGTACGGGACCTGCTCGACGCCGCCGTCCGCGAGGAGCCGGCCCCCTCCCTCGCCGGGGTGGCCGAACCCCGGGTGGCCGAAGGCGTCGCCCGGGCCGCTCGGCTCGCCGCCGACGTGCTGCGCCGCCGCCAGGAGCTCGCCCGCCGGGTGGGCATCATGCGCTCCGGGCCCGCCGTCAGCCTCTCCACGGCCGTCCCCGACACCGTGCTCACCCCCGCGCTCCAGGGCCTGCTGCCCGAGCTCCGCCCCTTCGAGGCGCATGTCCCGCAGCGCCAGCCGGCCGTGCTGACCGCCGTCGCCGCGGACGGCCGGCACCTGCGCGGGGAGATCGACGACGAGACGCGGCGCCTGGCCCTGCCCGCCCAGCCCGCCGAATGGGCCGTCCTCGTCGGAGCGATCGGGGCGGTGGCCTGGCGGGCGGCCGTCGGCGACACCCCCGAGGAGGAGCGCGCCGCTCTGGCCGCCCTCCTGCAGACCTGGAGCGGCCAGCCGTTCGCCGAGGCGGGCAGCACCTGGCGGATCGGCCGCGCCACCGACGAGGCGCTGGACGCCGCCCGGTCCAGCGGTTCGGTCCTGGCCTCCGCCGCCCCGCGCGGGAAGCTGGCCCGCTTCCTCCAGCGCGCAGCAGACCCGGCCCCGGCCGGGGCGGAAGAGTGCGAGACGGTGACCATCGCCGCCGACGACGCGACGCGCCTTGCCCGGCTGCTGGAACTGGTCGCGCGCCAGGGGCCGTTGACGGTGCCTCCGGAGGCGGTGGACGTGTTCTGCTGGCGCACCGGGCTGCGGCGCCCGCTCGCCGCCCTGGTGCTCGCCGGCCTGCCCGGTCGGCAGGACCGCGACGACCACACCGCCCTGCTGCGCAAGCTCCCGTACAAGCTGACCAGGGAGTTGATCCAGGAGTACGACATGCTGCGCGCCCGCCGGCTCGGGCCGGCGGGGCAGCGGGCCGTCCTCGCGGCGGCGGTCCCCGACGACCCGGCCGAGCTGTGGCAGCCGGGTGGGACGACGGCCGCCGCAGAGCGGATGGCCGCGGTATGGGTCGGACTGCTCGGCGCGACGCCGTACGTGGACGAACAGCTGGCCGGCCAGCTGGAGGACGACCTGGGCCTCGCGGCGGACTGGGCGCGCACCCTGGTGGCCGGTGGGGCGCCCGAGGGGCGGGGTGCCTTCGGTGAGCACGGGTTCGTGCTGCGGCCGACGCCCTCCGGCGAGGTCCGGCTCCACCTGGTCGAGCCCGACGGCACGACGGGTTCCTGGGTGACGGGCAGCCAGCCCGCGCACCAGCCGGCGGCGTCCGTCATCGCCTGGGCGCTCACCGAGCGGCCCGTCGGTGACCCGGCCGCTGCCGGCGCGATCGCCCTGCACGGCCGGCTGCGGGCGGTCCTGGACGACCCGGGCACCCTGGTCCCGGTGCTGTTCCCCCGGGCACCGGCCCTGGTCGACGCCCCGGGCTTCGTCCCCTACGAGGGGGCGCTCGTGCCGTGCCCGGAGCCGTACGCCGACGACGTCACGGAGCCTCCGAGGGTGTACGACAACGGCCTGTTCGTGGTCGTGGCACCGCGCGGTGACGTGTTCGTCCGGCCGGCCGCGCTGAGCGACCCGGAGCGGGTCGACCGGGCGGCGCAGCTGTGCACGGAGCTGCGCCTGCCGTACCTGTGGGAGCGGGTGACCGGCCTGCGGGCCGAACTCGCAGGGCTGGACCGGCTGGCCGCCCGGGCGGCGGCCACCCCGGTGGGAGCCGGCGGGTACGAGACGAACCCGGCGCTCAGTGCCCCGGAACTGGTCGCGGAGGTGGCCGAGGCCCTGGGCACGGGAGCGGACGCCGCCGCGCTGTACCTCCAGTTGCTGACCCTGGCCCGTCCGACCGACAAGAACGTCCGACGCTGGAACGGCTGGTCGGCCGACCGGCACAAGGCGGCCCAGGCGGAGCTGGTCGCCACCGGCGCGGTGCTCGGCGGCCGCCGTCCCCGGGCCGGGCGCACGGCGTTCGTACCGGGGGAGTGGACCGACCTGAAGGCACCCCACCTCCCGCTGGAACAGCCCAAGCTGACCACCCACTTGGCGTCCGCCTACGGCAAGTCGCTCCAGGCCCCGTACATACGCCTGCTCTCCCCGGAGCCGCCCCACGCGATGTTCGCCGAGTCCTGGACCCGAGTGAAGGAGGCCACTCCCCACCCGACCCCCTGAGCACGAGCCGCGGCGGCGCCCGCAGACGCTCACCCCCGGCGCCCGGCGCCCGGTGCCCG
>NZ_JAJAUY010000008.1 GCF_020532625.1 Streptomyces antimicrobicus
GGGCGCACGGCCAGTGCGGTGCCCGGGGTCGGGGCGGGCGGGTCCGCGGGGGCCAGCAGGCCCAGTTCGCCGGCCACGGTCCACAGGGCCGTCTTCACCGTGGAGCGGTTGTCCAGGTCCTGGAGGCGGCCGGCGTCGATCACCGGCTGGATCTCCTTGAAGGCCGCCGGGACCGGCGTGCGCAGGGCACGGGTCCTGGTGATCTTCTCGATCAGGGCGGGGTCGATCTCCGTGTGCCTGGTCCAGCGGTTGACCACCGTCACCGTGTCCTCGGCCTTGCGCACGTGCAGCCGCTCCCACATCCGGACCGTGCGCCGGGCGGCCCGTACGGCGACCACGTCCGGCGTGGTGAGCAGGACGGCCACGTCCGCCATCTCCACGGCCGCCGCGTTCGCGCCGGTCAGCTGGGTGCCGCAGTCGATGACCACCACCTCGTACCGGCCGCGCAGCGCCGTCACGACGGTGCGCGCGGCCCGCTCGTCGACCTCCTCGCCGCGTTCGCCGTCGGCCGGCGCCAGCAGCAGCGCCACGCCGGTGCCGTGCTCGAAGACGGCGTCGGCGAGCACCCGCCCCGAGATGTCCTGGATGCCGGCGAGGTCGGCGACCGAACGGCGGAACTGCACGTCCAGGTAGGAGCCCACGTCCCCGGCCTGGAGGTCCATGTCGACCAGGGCGGTCCGCCGTCCGGCCGCCGCCGCGGCGAGCGCGAACTGGACGGCGGCGAAGGTCGCGCCGACCCCGCCCTTGGCCCCGGTCACCGTCACCACGGTGCCGCCCGGCCCGGCCGGCAGTTCCCCGGCCCGGCCGCCGCCGAGGTGGCGCCGTACGCCGACGGCCCACTGGGCGGCGGCCTGGACCCGCGCGGCCAGTTCGTCCTGGGCGAGGGGCAGGCCGACCAGGCCGCGGGCGCCGGAGTCCATGGCCGCGGCGAACAGCTGCGGCCCGGCGTCGGAGGTGACCAGGACGACCCCCACCGCCGGGAAGCGCAGCGCGACCTCCCGGATCAGGTCGAGGGCGGGCACCGGGCCGATCCGCTCGTGGACGAGCACGACCTCGGGCAGTTCGTCGAGGGACTGCGCGGCGAGTCGGCCGAGGGTGTCGAGGAGGGTGGTGGAGTCCGGGACGGCGGCGGCCGGTTCGGCGGCCGGGAGCCGGCCGAGCAAGGCGGCGAGGGCGCGGGCGGCGTCCGGGTCGCCGGTGGCGGGGAGGATTCGGGTGGTCATCCGGGCCTCACTTGTCCCCGTCGAGGGTGTACGTGCGGTCGCCGGGCGCGGGCTGCTGCCCTTCGCCGCCGGGGGCGACCAGGGCCAGCCGGACGTGCTCGGCGAAGGACTCGGCGTAGGCGACCCGCTGGGTGTCCTTGGTGTTGAGGGCGAACGTGATCGGGACGGCCTCCTGCGGGCCCTTGCGGTCGCCGCCGGTCTTCTCCACGGGGGTGAGCGCGCCGACCGCGATGACCCGGGCGTTGGCCACGATGATCACCGAGCGGTCGGGGTCGGTCTCCCGGGCGCCGTTGAAGGTGGCGAGGATGTTGACGCGGTCGCCGGAGCGGATCTTGCCGGCGACCCCTGTGGCGGCGTCGATCATGATGGCGATCTCCTGCTCGCCGGGCTGGAGCTTGGGCCGGTCCACGAGCATGTCGCTCTGCAGCAGCGTGCCCTTGGTCAGCTGGACCACGGTGATCTTGTCGCGCAGCGCGTCGAGGTCGGTGACGGCCGTCTCCGGCAGCCAGCGCCGGGGGATGCGGACCTCCTCGAAGTGCCCGGGGTTCAGCGGGGTGTACGGCGCTATGCCGCTCTTGACCTCGTACGCGACGACTTCCGGGCCGACCTTGGCGTTGACGTCGCCGATGACCGACAGGACTCCGGCGAACGCCGCCAGGGCGCACAGGACCGACAGGAGGAGCAGGATGACGCCGCGGCGCTGGCGTGGGTTCATGGGCCGGACTACCTCGTCGTTCGTCGTTCGGTCGGGCGGTCAGGATCTGGCGGCGGGGCGCGGGGCGGTGGTGGCCGCGGCCGCCCCGGGGACCAGCGGCGCGGCGCAGAAGCCGCAGCGGTCGCCGATGAGTTCCAGGCCGCACCAGCGGCAGGGCTCCCGGCGCACCGAGGCGACCAGTTGGTAGAGGACGGCGGTGTCGGGGATGGCCGCGGTGAACTCGACCAGCTTGGGCGTGGCCCACCAGGCGGGCGAGTCGGCCGGCAGCGGGTTCTCCAGCACGCCCTGCACCTGCCAGGCGGCGGCGAGTTCGCCGGTCACCCAGTCCGGGGCGAGCTGGCCGCGGGCGAAGACCAGGTGGGTGGCGAAGCCGGGACCGGGCGGCGGCGCGAAGCCGGGCGTGCCGAGCCGGGCGAGCCGCGGGGCGGGATGGGCCATGACGGCGAACTGGGCGCCCGGGGCCCAGGACTTGGCGTGCGCCTTGAGGCCCACCGGGATCCGGTCGAGCCGGGACACCGAGCCCAGCAGCGCTCCGGCGTGGAGGTAGTGGGTGAGCAGCCGGGCGGCGGAGGCGATCACTCCGGGGCTGAAGTCGCAGGCGGTCAGCTGGCGTAACTGCCGGACGAGCAGCGCGGTCGCCAGGGGCGGCAGGTCGGTGTCCAGCAGGGCGATCCGGTCGCTCTCCAGGATCGCCCGTACGGTGTGCAGCCGGCGCCGCGTCGGCGCCGGCAGCCAGCTCGGTACGACGGCCACCACGTGCCCGTACCGCTCGACCAGGGAGCCGAGTTCGGCGAGCGAGCCCGCCAGGTCGACCTGGTCGGGCCCGGCGAGCACCTCGGCCGGCGGGGTGTGCCGGTCCGGGGCGGGCAGCGCCAGATCGGCGCTGGTGACAGCAATGGCGGTCGGCACGCGCATCCCCCCGTTCACCCCGTCCCCACCGGTGCGCGGCGGCCGACTCCTCCGGCGGCCGCCGGACGAGGCCCCCTGGCCGTCGCGCACGCGTACGCGAAGCGCGCGTACGCATATGCTGCGCGACCGCAAACGTACGGCCCCGCTTCCGTCATGCCCCAGCACCATATCCGCGTCATCCCTGGCAGGGCAGGCTCTTGCCGATTCCGGTCCGCGCACGGTCGATCACAGGTGGCGAAAAACCGGGACAACAAGGAACCGCCGAGCGGGCCTTTCCAGCCACATTGCAAAGACCCTTGACAGGAGGATTGGTCTGGACCAACTTGGGCCCGGGGTCCCCCACATCACCTCCCACCTTCCCCAACTCCCCACCCCTCACTCCCCCCACGGAGCCTCACGTGAACCGCATACGCTCCCTCGCCCTGCTCGGGGCCGCCACCTTGACCGCAGCGGGCCTGTCGGCGCTGGCCACCGGCACCGCCCGGGCCGCGGACGTCAACGTCGCCCGCAACCCCGGCTTCGAGTCGGGCCTGGCGAACTGGAGTTGCAGCGCCGCCAGCGGCACGGCCGTCAGCAGTCCGGTGCACACCGGGGCCGCCGCCCTCAAGGCGACCCCGGCCGGTTCGGACAACGCGCGATGCAGCCAGACCGTCACGGTCAAGCCGAACTCCACGTACACCCTCAGCGCCCAGGTGCAGGGCTCGTACGTCCACCTCGGCGCGAGCGGGACCGGCACCCAGGACGTCTCCACCTGGACCCCCGGCAGCGGCGGCGGCTGGCAGAAGCTGTCCACCACCTTCACCACCGGCCCCTCCACCACCCAGGTCACGGTCTACACCCACGGCTGGTACGGGCAGCCCGCCTACCACGTGGACGAGTTCAGCGTCTTCGGCCCGGACGGCGGGGGCGGCACCGACCCGGGGCCGTCCGTCCCGGGCGCGGTGAGCGGACTCACCGTTTCCGGCCAGTCCGACACCGCGCTCACCCTCACGTGGAACGCGGTCGGCGGAGCGAGCGGCTACCACGTCCACCGGGACGGCGTACGCGTCGCCACGGTGACCTCGACGAGCCGGAACGTGACCGGGCTGACCCCCGCGACCTCGTACTCCTTCCAGGTGAGCGCCTACAACCAGGCGGGGGAAGGGCCCCTGTCGGCCCCCGTGACCGGTACGACCACCGGGGGCGGCGGGAACCCGGGCAACCCGTCCGTGCCCAAGCACGCCCTGACGGGCTACTGGCAGAACTTCGACAACGGCGCCACGGTCCAGCGCCTGTCCGACGTCCCGTCCCAGTACGACATCGTCGCCGTCGCCTTCGCCGACGCCACCGCCACGCCCGGCGCCATCACCTTCAACCTGGACTCCGCCGGGCTCGGCGGCTACACGGTCGCCCAGTTCAAGGCGGACATCGCCGCGAAGAAGGCGGCCGGCAAGTCGGTCGTGCTCTCGATCGGCGGCGAACGCGGGACGGTCACGGTCGACGACGCGGCCTCGGCGACCCGCCTGGCGGACTCGGCGTACGCCCTGATGCAGGAGTACGGCTTCAACGGGATCGACATCGACCTGGAGAACGGCCTGAACGCCACCTGGATGACCCAGGCCCTGCGCGCCCTGTCCGCCAAGGCCGGGCCCTCGCTCGTCCTCACCATGGCCCCGCAGACCATCGACATGCAGTCGCCCTCGAACGCCTACTTCCGGACGGCGCTGAACGTCAAGGACATCCTGACCGTCGTCAACATGCAGTACTACAACAGCGGCTCGATGCTCGGCTGCGACGGCAAGGTCTACTCCCAGGGCTCGGTCGACTTCCTCACCGCCCTGGCCTGCATCCAGCTGGAGGGCGGCCTCGACCCGTCCCAGGTGGGCCTCGGCGTGCCGGCCTCGCCCAGCGGCGCGGGCAGCGGCTACGTCTCCCCGACCGTGGTGAACAACGCCCTGGACTGCCTGACCCGGGGCACCGGCTGCGGCTCGTTCAAGCCGTCGAAGACCTACCCGGGGCTGCGCGGCGCGATGACCTGGTCGACCAATTGGGACGCCAAGGCGGGGAACGCGTGGTCGAACGCGGTGGGTCCCAAGGTCCACGGGCTGCCCTAGGCGGTACGTGTGGGGGTGGCCGATATCGGCCTCTTGACCGGGTCATGTCAGAAGCGCACGCTGTGCGCGTCCGCACGGCTACCCCCACACTCCCCACCCAGGAGCTCGCATGCGGCTACGCCCCCATCGGAGGTCCGCCACCGTGGCGGCCCTCCTCGCCCTCGCCCTCGGCGCACCGGCCTACGGGATGAGCGCGACGGCCTCGGTGCCACCCACCCCGTCCACCGCGACCCAGGACGAGCAGATCGTCCAGTACCGCATCCACGGACCGTCCACCCCCGCCGACCGCACGGCACTGCTCGCCCTCGGCGTCAGCATCGACGAGATCGACGACCACACCGTCGTGGTCAGCGCCGACGCCCTGCAGGCCAAGAAGCTGCGGGCGCTCGGCCACGAGCTGGAGCCCCTGCCCGGCCCTCCGGACCGCTCGCTGCCCGGCGTCGCCGCGTCCCCGATGGACTTCCCCTCGGCGGACTCCCGGTACCACAACTACGCCGAGATGTCCGCGGAGATCGACCAGCGGATCGCCCAGTACCCGAGCATCATGAGCAAGCGGGTGATCGGCAAGTCGTACCAGGGCCGCGACCTCGTCGCCATCAAGATCAGTGACAACGTCGCCACCGACGAGAACGAGCCGGAGGTGCTCTTCACGCACCACCAGCACGCCCGCGAGCACCTGACCGTCGAGATGGCGCTCTACCTGCTCAAGGAGCTCGGCTCCAAGTACGGCAGCGAGAGCCGGGTCACCAACATGGTCAACAGCCGGGAGATCTGGATCGTCCCGGACCTCAACCCGGACGGCGGCGAGTACGACATCGCCACCGGCTCCTACCGTTCCTGGCGCAAGAACCGGCAGCCCAACTCCGGTTCCTCGTACGTGGGCACGGACCTCAACCGCAACTGGAACTACAAGTGGGGCTGCTGCGGCGGCTCCTCCGGCAGCAAGGGCTCCGAGACCTACCGCGGTCCGGCCGCCGAGTCCGCGCCCGAGGTCAAGGCCGTCTCCGACTTCGTCCGCAGCCGGGTGGTCGGCGGCAAGCAGCAGATCAAGGCCGCGATCGACTTCCACACCTACAGCGAGCTGGTGCTCTGGCCGTACGGCTGGACGTACAACGACACCGCGCCGGGCCTGACCGCCGACGACCTCGCGGTGTACAAGAAGATCGGCCAGGGCATGGCCGCCAGCAACGGCTACACGCCCGAGCAGGCGAGCGACCTGTACATCACCGACGGCACGATCGACGACTGGCTGTGGGGCGATCAGAAGATCTTCTCGTACACCTTCGAGATGTACCCCGAGAGCGGCGGGGGCGGCTTCTACCCGCCCGACGAGGTGATCGACCGGGAGACCGCGCGCAACAAGGACGCGGTGCTCCAGCTCCTGGAGAACGCGGACTGCATGTACCGCTCCATCGGCAAGGAGGCGCAGTACTGCGCCACCACCTGACCGTCACCGCGGTCGTGTGACGGCCGCCGGGGGCGCCCACCGCCAGGGGGCGCCCCTTCCGGCGCCGGCCGGGTTCAGTCCAGGACGGCGAGCGCGTCGATCTCGATCAGCAGGCCGGCGGGCAGGCCGACGTAGACGGTGGTCCGGGCCGCCGGGGCCGCCTTCAGGCCCTGCCCGGCGAAGTAGGCGTCGTAGATCTCGTTCATCTCGGCGAAGTGGCCGGTGTCGGTGAGGTACACGCGGAGCATCATCACGTCGTCCCAGCCGGCACCGCCCGCCTCCAGCACCGCGCGGACGTTCTCCAGGGTCTGCAGGGTCTGCTCGCGCAGGGTCGGGCCGGCGACGGCCGGGGGCCGGCCCGCCACCGCCGGGAGGAAGCCGACCTGGCCGGCGACCTGCAGGATGTTGCCCTTGCGCACCCCATGCGAGAACGCCGCCGGCGGGGTGGCGTGTCCGGCGGGGGTGATCGCGGTCTTCTCGCTCACGGTCCTTCTTCTCCTTCTCCCGAGTAGTCGCGTCCGACGGCCTCGGCGGTGCGCCGGACCAGCGGCAGCAGTTCCAGCAGTTCCTCGCCCGTGACCACCGCGGCCGGGGCGGACACCGACAGCGCCGCGACCACCCGCCCGTCGGGGCCCCGGACGGGCGCCCCCACGCAGTTGACGGACTCCTCGTGGCCGCCGAGGTCGGCGGCCCAGCCCTGGGCGCGCACCAGCTCCAGCTCGCGCAGGAAGGCCTCGGCGTCCGGCGTGGAGCGGGCGGTCCAGCGGGGGTAGTCGATCCGCGCCGCCAGCGCCCGGCGTTCGGCCTCGGGCAGGTCGGCGAGGAGCACCTTGGCCACGGCGGCGACGGTGAGCGGGACGGGCCTGCCGATCCGGGAGTACAGGCGCACCGGGTAGCGGCTGTCGACCTTGTCCACGTAGACGACCTCGTCGTCCTGGTGGAGGGCCAGGTGCACGGTGTGGCCGGTGGCGCGGGCCAGGTCGCGCAGGTACGGCTGCGCGACCTCCTTGACGTCGAGGTTCTCCACGGCCTCGGCGGCCAGCGCGAACAGCCGGGCGCCGAGCCGGTAGCGGCCGTCCGGCTGCCGGTGGACGTAGCCGTGCGCGTGCAGGGTGCGCAGCAGCCGCAGGGCGGTGCTCTTGTGCACCGCCAGCGCGTCCGCGACCTCGCCGAGGCCGGCGGGTCCGCGCGCGAGCAGCGGCAGCACGGCGAGCGCGCGGTCCACCGACTGGCTCACGGCGCTCCCCTCGTGCGGGCCCGGGCGACGGCGTTGACCCGCCGTCACCGCGGATGTTAGACAGCAGGGGCACCATCCGCAACGGACGTTGCACACTGCGCAACGCACCTGGAGGCACGTCATGGCCAGCGAAGCAGTCCGGCGACTCGCCGAGGAACCGCTCGACCACCGCTTCAAGGGCCTGCCCCCGGACGCCGAGGCCGCGGGCCTGACCGTCGGCGCGCTGGCCGCCGAGCGCCGCGACCTGTTCACCGGCGGGTTCACCACCCCGGTGCTGACCCTGGACGCGGAGGCGCTGGAGCACAACCTCGCGGCCCTCGGCGCGTACTGCGCCCGGCACGGCCTGGCCTTCGCCCCGCACGGCAAGACCTGCATGGCCCCGCAGCTCTTCGAGCGCCAGCTCGACCACGGCGCCTGGGGCATCACCGTCGCCATGCCCCACCAGGCACGGGTATGCCGGGCCTTCGGGATCCGGCGGATCTTCCTCGCCAACGAGCTCGTGGACGCGCCCGCGCTGGCCTGGGTCGCCCGCGAGCTGCTGGCCGACCCGGACTTCCGCTTCGTCTGCTACGTCGACTCCGTGCGCGGGGTCGAGCTGATGGACGCGGCCCTGGCGGGCCTGGGCGCGACCGTGGACGTGGTCCTGGAGCTGGGCGCCGGCGCGGAGGGGCGGACGGGCATCCGCACCGACGCCGAGTGCCGGGCGGTGGCGGACGCCGTCGCCGCGGCCCCCACCCTGCGCCTGGTCGGCGTCGCCGGCTACGAGGCCACCATGCCCGGGGCCGACGCCGGGACCGTCCGGGCCTGGCTGGAGCGGCTGGTGGCGCTCGCCGCCGAGCTGGACAAGGACGGCCGCTTCGCCGGGACCGCACTGGACGAGATCGTGGTCAGCGCGGGCGGCAGCGAGTGGTTCGACGCCGTCGCGGAGGTCTTCGCCGGCATCCCGCAGCTGTCGCTGCCGGTCCTGCCGCTGCTGCGCTCGGGCGCGTACGTCTCCCACGACCACGGCTGGTACTCGGGCCTGACCCCGTTCAACCGCGTCCCGCAGGAGGGCGGTCTGCTGCCCGCCTTCCGGCTGTGGACCCAGGTGGTCTCCCGGCCCACCCCCGGCCAGGCCTTCGTCAACGCCGGCAAGCGCGACATCGCCTACGACCTGGGCCTGCCGCAGGTGCTCCGCGTGCGCGGCGCCCGCGACGGCGTCGAGCGGCCCGCCTCCGGGATCCGGGTGGCCAAGCTGTCCGACCAGCACGCCTGGTTGGAGACGGACGCCGACGCCACCGCCCTGGAGGTCGGGGACTGGATCGCGCTCGGGATGGCCCACCCGTGCACCATCTTCGAGAAGTGGCCGCTGATCCCGGTCGTCGACGCCGACGGCACGGTCGGCGACCTCGTGCGCACCTTCTTCTGACCGTTCCGACCGGTACGACGCCTTCGGCGGGCGGGGGGAGCCATGGACCTGGTCATCCGCGGGGCCCGGATCGCCGACGGGACGGGCCGGCCCTCGTACACCGCGGACGTGGCCGTGCACGAGGGCCGGATCGCGCAGATCGGGCGCATCCGGTCCGGCGGCCGGTGGACCCTCGACGGCGACGGGCTGGTGCTGGCGCCCGGGTTCGTGGACATGCACGCCCACAGCGACCTGGCCCTGCTGCGCGACCCCGACCACAGCGCCAAGGCCGCCCAGGGCGTCACCCTGGAAGTGCTGGGCCAGGACGGGCTGTCGTACGCGCCCGTGGACGACCGCACCCTCGCCGAGGTCCGCACGGCCGTCGCGGGCTGGAACGGCGACGGCTCGGACCTCGACCTCGACTGGCGGACGGTCGGCGAGTACCTGGACCGGCTGGACCGGGGTGTCGCGGTGAACGCCGCCTACCTGGTGCCGCAGGGCACCGTACGGGCGTACGCGGTCGGCTGGTCGGACCGCCCGGCGACCCCGGCGGAGCTGGACCGGATGCGGGCGCTGGTCGCGCAGGGCCTCCAGGAGGGCGCGGTGGGCCTGTCGTCGGGGCTCACCTACGCCCCCGGCATGTACGCCTCCGGCTCCGAACTGGCCGCGCTGTGCGAGGTGGTGGCGCGCTACGGCGGCTACTGGTGCCCGCACCACCGCTCGTACGGCAAGGGGGCGCTGGCCGCCTACGCCGAGACGGTGGAGCTGGCGCGGCGGGCGGGCTGCGCGCTGCACCTGGCGCACGCCACCATGAACTTCGCGGAGAACGCCGGCCGGGCCGACGCGCTGCTGCGCCTGCTGGACGGGGCGCTGGCGGACGGTCTGGACCTCACCCTCGACACGTACCCGTACACGGCGGGCTGCACCAGCCTGGTCGCCCTGCTGCCCGGCTGGGCGCACGAGGGCGGTCCGCGGGCGGTGCTGGCCCGGCTGCGCGACGGCGCCACGGCGGAGCGGATCCGGCACGCGCTGGAGGTGACCGGCTCCGACGGCTGCCACGGGGTGCCGGTGGACTGGTCGACGGTGGAGATCTCCGGCACCGGGGACCCGGCGCTGTCCGGGTACGTGGGGCGGCGGCTGGACGGCTGGGAGACGGCCCGCCGGCTGCTGGTGGAGGACCGTCTCGCGCCCACCGTCCTGCAGCACGTGGGGCACGAGGAGAACGTCCGGGCGATCATGCGCCACCGGGTGCACACCGGCGGCTCGGACGGCATCCTGCGGGGCGCGAAGCCGCACCCGCGGGCGTACGGCACCTTCCCGCACTACCTCGGCCACTACGTGCGCGAGGTGGGCGTGCTCTCCCTGGAGGAGTGCGTGGCGCACCTGTCCGGCCGTCCCGCGGCCCGGCTGCGGCTGCCGGACCGGGGCCTGGTCGCCCCCGGCTACCGCGCGGACCTGGTGCTCTTCGACCCGGAGACGGTCGCGGCCGGTGCCACGTACGAGGAGCCGCGACGGCTGCCCACCGGCATTCCGCACGTGCTGATCGACGGCCGGCCGGTCGTCCGCGACGGCGTCAGGACCCCTGTCCTGGCGGGGCGTTCGGTCCGGCGGACACCGCACGCGCCGACCGTACGATGAGCGGCATGTATGCCTTCGTGCCCGGTGTCCTGTTCCTGATCGCCTTCACCCTGAGTGTGCGCAGTGACCGCCGGCGCTTCAGCAACGCCGTCCTGCTGGGGCTGACGTTCATCACCCTGTCGCTGGGACTGCTGTTCCAGGTGGCGCATCTGCCGTACTGGCTGGCGGTGTTCATCCTGCTGCTGGTGTTCACCCTGCCGGTGCTCGGGGTGCTCTGGCTCGGCGTGTTCCTCGTCGCCAACGGCGTCACCATGGTCCGCAAGGAAGGCCGCCGGCCCGCGAACCTGCTGTCGATGCTGGCGGGCCTGGCGATCTTCGCGATGGTGGCGCTGCTGGTGATCGTGCAGCAGTCCGGCTCCCCGCTGCTGGACGGCACCGTCGCGGCGCTCACCCTGGTGAGCGCCTACGTCTCCTTCGTCTTCCTGTGCTTCCTCGGCTACGCCTTCCTCTACGGCCGCACCGCCGTGCGCGGCGACGTCGACTTCGTCGTGGTCCTCGGCTCCGGGCTGATCGGCGGGGAGCGGGTGCCGCCGCTGCTGGCGTCCCGGCTGGAGAAGGCCCGGCAGATCTACGCCGCCCAGATCGCCCGCGGCGGCCGGCCGCCGGTGCTGCTCACCTCCGGCGGGCGGGGGCCGGACGAGAAGCTGGCCGAGGCGCGGGCCATGGCGGACTGGCTGCTGGAGCGGGGCGTGCCGGCCGAGCACGTCCGGCTGGAGGACCGCTCCCGCACCACCACGGAGAACCTCGCCTTCAGCCGGACGATCATGGAGGCGGCCGACCCGGGCTACCGGTGCGTGGTGGTCACCAACAACTTCCACGCCTTCCGGGCCGCGATGACCGCCCGGAAGGCGGGGGTCGACGGCCAGGTCCTCGGTTCGCCGACGGCCCGCTACTTCTGGCCGAGCGCCACGATCCGCGAGTTCGTCGCGGTGTTCTGGGAGCACCGCAAGGTCAATCTGGCGATCTGCGGCTTCCTGGTCGCCTGCTGCGCCGGGGCGACGCTGCTGGCGCTGTGAGCTCCGATGTGCGTTCATGCGAACGGCGGCGGACCATGGGGGCCTGGGAAGTTTCCTAGGGAGGTACGCGATGGCAAGTGAAGGCGACCAGCAGCCCCAGAGCGAGGACCGTCCGTCCCGGTCCTCCATCCTGTGGACGGGCGGTGAGCGGGCCTACGACCCGGAGGACCTCGTGATGGCCACGGGCGCCGACCCGACTCCGGAGCGGGTCGAGAAGGCCCGGAAGCTGATCGAGGAAAAGGGCGCGGCGGTCATCGAGCGGTACCTGCCGTAGCGGGTGGAGCCGCGGCAGGGCGGCGGACCCGGTCCGTGACGTGGGTACGGACCGGGTTCGCGGCACGTTGTGCCACGTCTGCGAAGCTAGGGGTCATAGCCTGAACCCGAGAAGGGACCGGAAACAGTCATGCCCCAGGTCAAGCTGACCACCAACCACGGCGACATCGTGATCGACCTCGACGAGGCCAAGGCGCCGGTCACGGTCGCCAACTTCCTGTCGTACGTCCAGAGCGGTCACTACGACGGGACGATCTTCCACCGCGTGATCCCCGGCTTCATGAACCAGGGTGGCGGCTTCACCGCCGACATGAACCAGAAGCCGACCCGGGCGCCGATCCAGAACGAGGCCGCCAACGGCCTGAAGAACCTCAAGTACACCGTGGCGATGGCGCGCACCAGCGCCCCGCACTCCGCCACCGCGCAGTTCTTCATCAACACCTCGGACAACGACTTCCTCGACTTCAAGTCCGAGACGATGCAGGGCTTCGGCTACGCCGTCTTCGGTGCGGTCACCCAGGGCCAGGACGTCGTGGACGCCATCGCCCAGGTGAAGACCGGCCGCGCGGGCGGGCACGCCGACGTGCCGGTGGAGCCGGTCGTCATCGAGAAGGCCGAGCAGCTCTGAGCCGCTGACGCCGAGCTCCGCTTCCGGCCGACGGCCGGCCGGTCCGGACCTGTGCTCGGGCGCTCCGCGGGCAGGGTGCAGAAACGTGACGCCGCACCGCGCCGGTCGTTAGCCCCGCAAGCCCCCTCCCCCCAGGGGCCCGAAGGGCAGGAACGCTCATGCACCGCACGGCCACCACCGCCACCGCCGCTCCCGGCGCCGTCGCCGCCGCACCCACCGCCGTCAGCACCGTCGGCGCCGTCGACTGGGACCACCCGCTCGACCCCCGGCCCGGACCGCAGCGCGACCATGTGACGTCGTACGTCGAGACCGGCGGCGTCGACGGTCACATCTGGCACGGTGTCCCCACCCTCCTCCTCACCACCGTGGGCCGGATCAGCGGACGGGCCGTCCGCACCCCCCTGATCTACGCCCGCGACGAGGACCGCTACCTCACCGCGGCCTCCGGCTACGGCGCCGCCGCGCACCCGCAGTGGTACCGCAACCTGCTGGCCTGGCCCGAGGCCCGGCTCCAGGTCGGCGACCGGGTCCTGCGGGCCACCGGCCGCCCCGCCACGGCGGAGGAGCGGGACACCTACTGGCCGGCCCTGACCGGGCGCTGGCCGGTCTTCGAGGACGACCAGGCCCGGGTCGCCCGCGAGATCCCCCTGGTCCTGTTCGACCTGCTCTGATTAAATAAACGAACAGTCATTTATTACCGGCGGCCGACCACCGCCGCGCCGGAGCGCCGACGAGGGGGACGACCGGATGGCAGGCCGCCCCCGCACCGTGGACGACGCCCGCATCCTGCGGGCCGTCGTCGACGTGATGGGCCGCACCGGACCGGCCGGGCTGACCCTCGCCGCCGTCGCGCGCGAGGTCGGCCTGGCCCCCGCCACGCTGGTCCAGCGGTTCGGGTCCAAGCGCGGGATGCTGCTCGCGCTGGCCGAGCACGGGGTGCGGGAGGCGGCCGGGGCCGTCCGGCGGATCACCGCCGCCCACGCCTCCCCCCTCGCCGCCCTCGACGCCCTGTTCACCGAGGCGGCGGCCCCCCTCGCCGACCCCGAGGCCTACGCCCACCACCTGGCCTTCCTCTGCGCGGACCTCACCGACCCGGAGTTCCTGGCCCTGGCCCGGGCCGTCCAGGGGGCCGAGGCCGCGGCCGTCCGCGAGCTGCTGGGCGCCGCCGAGCGGGCCGGCGAGCTGGCCCCGGGCGCGGACCCGGAGGTCGTCCGGGCCGCCGTCACCGGCGCCGGGCTGCTGTGGGCCGTCGACCGGGCGGGCACCCTGGCCGCGCGCCGGCGCGCCGCGCTGGACGCCGTACTCGCCCCCTACCGAAAGGCAGCACCGTGACCGACCGCGCATTCCGCACCGCCGCGACCGCAGGCGTCAGCCTCGACGGCTTCATAGCCCGCCCCGACGGCGACATCGAGTGGCTCACCACGCGCGGCGCGCAGGCCGGGGAGACCGGGTACCTGGAGTTCATGGCGGGCATCGACACGCTCGCGCTCGGCCGCAAGACCTACGAGAAGGTGCTGACCTTCGGCTTCTGGCCCTACGACGGCAAGCGCGTGGCGGTGCTGAGCACCACCTTGACCACCGACGACCCGCGCGTGACCGTCCACCGCACCCTGGACGACCTCCTGGCCCACCTCGCCTCCTGCGGCGCGGAGCGGGTCTACGTGGACGGCGGGCAGCTCATCCAGACCTTCCTGCGCGAGGACCTGCTGGACGAGATCACCCTGACCACCGCCCCCGTCCTCATCGGCTCCGGCATCCCCCTCTTCGGCCCCCTCGACCAGGACCTCGACCTGCGCCTGACCGCCGCGAAGGTCCTCGACGCGGGCTTCATGCAGACCACGTACGCGGTGACCCGCCGCTGAGGCCCGGGGTGACGAGCGCAACACCGCGGCCGCGGGCGCGCTCGGGGCGCACCCGTTCCGCAGGCCGGAGCGGGGGACGGGCCGCCCTTTCCAAGGGCAGGGCGGGCCCGGACCCCGACCATTTCCCTAACCGGGACAATTCGCCACCCCGGTACGGTGTGCCGGGCCCCCGAAAGGCCGAGCGGGCCGGGCCGCGGCGCCGTAAGCTCCCGTCATGCAGGTGATCCAGTCAACGAAGCTCGCCAATGTCTGCTACGAGATCCGCGGCCCCGTCCTCGAAGAGGCCATGCGGCTCGAAGCGGCAGGTCATCGCATCCTCAAGCTGAACACCGGGAACCCGGCGGCCTTCGGCTTCGACTGCCCTCCGGAGATCCTGGAGGACATGCTCCGCAACCTGGGCTCCGCCCACGGGTACGGGGACGCGAAGGGGCTGCTCTCCGCGCGCCGCGCGGTGATGCAGCACTACCAGACCAAGGGCATCGACCTGGACGTCGAGGACATCTACCTCGGCAACGGCGTCTCCGAGCTGATCCAGATGTCCATGCAGGCGCTGCTGGACGACGGCGACGAGGTGCTGGTCCCGGCCCCGGACTACCCGCTGTGGACCGCCGCGGTGTCGCTGGCCGGCGGTACGGCCGTGCACTACCGCTGCGACGAGCAGTCCGACTGGATGCCGGACCTCGCCGACATCGAGCGGAAGATCACCGACCGCACCCGCGCCCTGGTGATCATCAACCCGAACAACCCCACCGGCGCCGTCTACGGCGACGAGATGCTGCGCGGCCTGACGGACATCGCCCGCCGGCACAACCTGGTGGTCTGCTCGGACGAGATCTACGACAAGATCCTGTACGACGGCGCCACCCACATCAACACCGCCGCCGTCGCCCCCGACCTGCTCTGCCTCACCTTCAACGGGCTGTCGAAGAACTACCGGGTGGCGGGCTACCGGTCCGGCTGGATGGCCGTGTGCGGCCCCAAGGCGCACGCGTCCTCGTACATCGAGGGCCTGACCATCCTGGCCAACATGCGCCTGTGCGCGAACATGCCCTCGCAGCACGCGGTGGCCACCGCCCTCGGCGGGCGGCAGTCGATCCACGACCTGGTCCTGCCCGGCGGCCGGCTGCTGGAGCAGCGCGACACGGCGTACGAGCTGCTGACGCAGATCCCCGGCATCAGCTGCGTGAAGCCCAAGGGCGCGCTGTACCTGTTCCCGAAGCTGGACCCGGCCGTCTACAAGATCAAGGACGACCGGCAGATGGTCCTGGACCTGCTCCGGGCCGAGAAGATCATGGTGGTGCACGGCACGGGCTTCAACTGGCCGGAGCCGGACCACTTCCGGATCGTGACGCTGCCGAACGCCAAGGACCTGGCCGACGCCGTGACCCGCATCGGGAACTTCCTGGACGGCTACAGCCAGCACTGACGCCACGGGGGTCGTGACCGGCGGGCGCGGGCACCGACCGGATCCAGCTCAACTTTAGAACCAATCCAATGTAGGATGGTCTCCTGACCACGCAGGAGGCCTTCCTCATGTACGAGCCGATCCGCACGAAGTCGGTCCACCGCATGGGCGGCGGCCGCGCCGACTACCCGCACCGCAGCCGCGGCGAGGAGCTGGACATCCAGCTCGCCGGTCACCTCGCGGCCCTGCTCGCCGTCACCGACGAGCTCGGCCTGGACGACGCCGCCCGGCAGATCGCAGCCCAGGTCGCCCGGCTGCGCGGAACCGAGCCGGCCCGCCGTGCCGACCGTACGGCGGACGAGACCGCCGCCCTCCACCAGCGCGCGCACGACCTCGCCGCCCGCGCGCTCCTCGTCGCCGCCTCGCGCGCCGACACCACCGCCGCGATCCTCGCCGCCGAGCGCATGGACGCGCACAGCGCCGCCCTCCGCCTCGCGGGCGCCGGCGCCCCCTGACGGCCCCGGTCCGGGACCGGGGAGGCCTCGGACCGGGAGCCACGACCTCACCCCGGGCAGGGCCCGGGCCGCGCACCGGCGGACTCCCGCCGCGCACCGGCCCCGGCGCTCTGGCTCAGCGCCCCGCCGGCGCCGTCGGTGACGGCGCCGGCGACAACTCGGCGCCCGCCAGGCCGCACCACGGGGTCGCGCCGGGCGGCCAGACCGGGCCGATGGCCTCGGCGTCGGCCGCGGGCGTCAGTTCGACCAGGGCCCGGGTCGTCGGTCCGGCCGGGCCCTCGCGGAACTCCACCGTCGCCACGTACACGGCCGGACCCGTCCTGCCGCCGACCACCCGGACGTCGGCGACCACGCGCCGACTCGCCGGATCGATTCGGCAGCCCGTCAGGGCCAGTTCGTCGCGCGGCGCGATCCCGGCCGGGCCCCCGCCGCCCTCCGCGGCGGCGGAGCCGCCGTCCGCGCCGCCGCTCGCCCACACGTACAGGCCCAGCGGACCGAAGACCAACAGCGCGGCCAGCGCCACGAGGGACACCAGCCATCCACGCATTTGCGTCATTGCCCCATCATGGCCCCGCAGTCGAAGAGGAACCGCCCGGACACCTGACGTTCACCCGACCCGCCCGGGCGCGGGCCCGTACAACGCCTGACGGCGGGCCCTCGCATGAAGCGAGGGCCCGCCGTCAGGTGGGTTGCACACGGCCTGCCGGACAGGAGCGTGGACAGACGCTCCGGGCCGGCATGACAGGTGGCCGGTGCGGACGGTGGGAACCGTCTTGGTCGGGGGCTCCCACACACTCGGGGCGCCCCGGGCGGGCGCGGTGAAACGATCACCCGGGGCGGGAAACTCAGCCCAGGCGCTCGACCAGGGCGTGGTACTGCTCCCACAGCTCCTTGGGGGTGTGGTCGCCGTAGGTGTTCAGGTGCTCGGGGACCAGGGCGGCCTCCTCGCGCCAGACCTCCTTGTCGACGGTGAGCAGGAAGTCGAGGTCCTCGTCGGAGATGTCGAGGCCGTCGAGGTCCAGGGCAGCCTTGGTCGGCAGGATGCCGATCGGGGTCTCGACGCCCTCGGCGGTGCCGTCGAGGCGGCCGACGATCCACTTGAGCACGCGGCTGTTCTCGCCGAAGCCCGGCCAGACGAACTTGCCCGCGTCGTTCTTGCGGAACCAGTTCACGTAGTAGATCTTCGGGAGCTTCGCCGCGTCCGCGGAGGCGCCGACCTTGATCCAGTGGGCCATGTAGTCGCCCATGTTGTAGCCGCAGAACGGCAGCATGGCGAACGGGTCGCGGCGCAGCTCGCCGACCTTGCCCTCGGCGGCGGCGGTCTTCTCGGAGGCGATGTTCGAGCCGATGAAGACGCCGTGGTTCCAGTCGAAGGACTCGGTCACCAGCGGCACGGCCGAGGCGCGGCGGCCGCCGAAGAGGATCGCCGAGATCGGAACGCCCTTGGGGTCCTCCCACTCGGGGGCGATCGTCGGGCACTGGGCGGCCGGGACCGCGAAGCGGGCGTTGGGGTGGGCGGCCGGGGTCTCGGACTCCGGGGTCCAGCGGTTGCCCTTCCAGTCGATCAGCTCGGCCGGGGCCTCCTCGGTCATGCCCTCCCACCAGACGTCGCCGCCGTCCGGGGTCAGCGCGACGTTGGTGAAGACGGTGTTGGCGTACATCGTCTTCATGGCATTGGCGTTGGTGTGCTCGCCGGTGCCGGGGGCGACGCCGAAGAAGCCGGCCTCGGGGTTGATCGCGTACAGGCGGCCGTCCTCGCCGAAGCGCATCCAGGCGATGTCGTCACCGATGGTCTCGACCGTCCAGCCGGGGATCGTGGGCTCCAGCATGGCGAGGTTGGTCTTGCCGCAGGCCGACGGGAAGGCGGCGGCCACGTACCGGGCCTCGCCCTGCGGCGGGGTGAGCTTGAGGATCAGCATGTGCTCGGCCAGCCAGCCCTCGTCGCGGGCCATGACCGAGGCGATGCGCAGGGCGTAGCACTTCTTGCCGAGCAGGGCGTTGCCGCCGTAGCCGGAGCCGAAGGACCAGATCTCGCGGGTCTCGGGGAAGTGCGAGATGTACTTTGTGCTGTTGCAGGGCCACGGCACGTCGGCCTCGCCCTCGGCGAGCGGAGCGCCGAGGGTGTGGACGGCCTTGACGAAGAAGCCGTCGGTACCGAGCTCGTCGAGGACGGCCTGTCCCATGCGGGTCATGGTGCGCATGGCGACGGCGACGTACGCGGAGTCGGTGATCTCGACGCCGAGCGCGGAGAGCTCCGAGCCCAGGGGGCCCATGCAGAACGGGACGACGTACATCGTCCGGCCCTTCATGGAGCCGCGGAAGATGCCCTTGTCTCCCGCGAAGATCTCCTTCATCTCCGCCGGGGCCTTCCAGTGGTTGGTCGGGCCCGCGTCCTCCTCCTTCTCGGAGCAGATGAAGGTCCGGTCCTCGACGCGCGCGACGTCGGTCGGGTCGGAGGCGGCGTAGTAGGAGTTGGGGCGCTTGGCGGGGTCCAGCTTCTTGAACGTTCCCTTGGCCACGAGCTCCTCGCACAGGCGCTCGTACTCGGCCTCGGACCCGTCGCACCAGACGACGCGGTCCGGCTCGGTGAGGGCAGCGATCTCCTCTACCCAGGCGATCAGGCCGGGGTGGTTCGTCGGGACGGAAGTGGGAGCCGCGTTGTCGCGCGCCACGATTGCTCCTTGTTGAGGGGTTGTTTGGTGTTTGCCCCGTGGGGGCTGCGACCCGGATGCTTCGCTGATCCGCTCATCCGGTGCCGACCGCACTCATCTGATCATCCGGTCTGGCTGCGCATATGTCCAGGGGGCCTCTCACGTGAGCATCGCCACGTCCGTCAATGTTCGGCAAAGCGAACAACAGGTAAATATGCCCGTCGTGGCCCCGCGGAAACCTACGGGCCCGTAGGTAGCATGGCGCCCATGACTTCCGACGCCTCCGTCCAGGCGCCCGGCAAGCCGCTCCTGCGAGGATGGCTGCACGCCGGCATGTTCCCCGCGGTGATCGTCGCGGGCCTGACGCTGATGACGTTCACCGATTCCGTACGGGCCCGGGTGGCGTGCGCGGTGTACGTCCTGACCGCCTGCCTGCTCTTCGGCGTGAGCGCCCTGTACCACCGCGGCACCTGGGGGCCGCGCGGCGAGGCCGTCCTGCGGCGCCTCGACCACGCCAACATCTTCCTCATCATCGCGGGCACCTACACCCCGCTGACGGTGCTGCTGCTGCCCGCGTCCACCGGCCGCACCCTGCTGTGGGCCGTGTGGATCGCGGCCGCCGCCGGGATCGCGTTCCGGGTCTTCTGGGTCGGCGCCCCGCGCTGGCTCTACACGCCCTGCTACATAGCGATGGGCTGGGCGGCGGTGTTCTTCCTGCCCGACTTCCTGCGCACCGGCGGCATCGCGGTCCTGGTGCTGGTGATCGTCGGCGGGCTGCTGTACAGCGCGGGAGGGGTGATCTACGGGATCAAGCGCCCGAACCCCTCCCCGCGCTTCTTCGGCTTCCACGAGGTCTTCCACTCGCTGACCCTGGTCGCCTTCGTGGCCCACTTCGCGGGCATCGCGCTGGCCGTGTACCAGCACGCGTAGCCGGACCGGCGGGCGCCGCCGGGCCGGCACGCGTCGCCCCGTCAGCAGGCGTGGCCGTCGCCGTCCGGGTCCAGCTTCAGCGGGTCGCTGCCGTTGACCTTCATCCGCCGCGGGTACTGGTGGGCGGCCAGCCAGTCGCAGCGGGCCCGGGTGGTGTTCTCGACCTCGGCCGGGAACCGGGTCGGCACGCACAGGTTGACCGAGCCGTAGTGCCGGTCGCAGCCGGCCACGCTCGGCGCCACGGGTACGGAGTCCCGCGGCGCCGGGTTCTTCTTCGGCGCCGCCCGGAGCCGGTCCGCGAAGTCGTGGACGTGCGGGGCCGGGGCCCGGTCGGCGGTGCCGGCCGCGGCCGTGGCCGCCGTCGGAGCGCCCAGGTGCACCCAGGTGGCGATCGAGGGGACGCCGGCCGCGTCCACCGCGAAGAGCATGTACCAGCCGGGCGGGGCCAGGTTGGGGTTGCTGGTCACGTTGAGGTCGACGGTGGTGTCGTTCACCACCGTCAGCGGCAGGTCCACGAACCGCTGGTTGGGGTCCGAGGAGTGCGTCACGGCCGCCGGCCGGATCAGCTCCGCCTTGGCCACCGGCCGGTTGACGGTGATCCGCTGGGTGTCGCCGTAGACCCACTGGGTGTCGATGACCGAAGTGATCTGCGGGCGCGGGCCCTTGAACAGGTACGGCGGCGTCCAGATCGACACGTTGTGGTTGTACGTGCCGTTGCCGGGGTTGTCGCCCACCGACATCACCCGGCCGTCCGGCATCAGGAACGCCGAGGAGTGGTACGTGCGCGGGATCGGGTCGGTGGCCATTCCCGGCTGGTAGGTGTTGGTCACCGGGTCGAACAGCGAGGCCTCGAACACCGGGTCGGCGCGGTCGTGCAGGCCGCCGCCCGTCTCGAAGACCTTGCCGTCGGGCAGCAGCACCGCCGAGACGTACATCTTGCCCTCGGCGCCGGTCTGCGGGCGCTTGCCGGTCCCGGTGTCGACCAGGCCCTGCGGCAGGTCGGGGCCGGCGACGTAGCCGGGGTCGGGCTTCTTGAGGTCGATGATGTCGGTGATCCGGTTGGCCGCCGGGTTGGTCTCGTTGTTGCCGCCGCCGATGGTCAGCACCCGCTGGTCCTGCGCCGGGGGCAGCAGCACGCTCGCCGACTCGTCCCGCTCGTCCTTCTTGCGCAGCCCCGGCACGTCCGTGATCGTGTTGGCGTCGTAGTCGTAGATCGACGCGCCCGAGCCCGGGGTGCCGTTGCCGAAGGTGTGGCTGCCGGAGTAGAAGAGCCGGCCGTCCTGCATGAGGATCATCGACGGGTACAGGCCCCAGTACGACCAGGTCTGGTTGACCTCGTTCATCGGCAGCCACTTGCCCTGCGCCGCCGAGAACTTCTCCGCCGTGACGTTGCCGGTGGAGTCCTCCTTCAGGCCGCCGAAGGAGATCACGTCACCGTTGCCGAGGACGGTCGCCGACGGGTACCAGTGGCCGCCGTTCATGTCGTTGGTCCTGGTGTACGTCTCGGTCGCCGGGTCGAAGACGTACGAGTCCTTCAGGCCCTGGTAGCCGATCCTGCCGTCGGCCGACGGGTAGCCCTTGTTGCCGCTCATCACGAGCACCCGGCCGTCCGCCAGCTGCACATGGCCCGAGCAGAACATGTCGACCGGGGTGGGGACCGTCCGGAACGAGCCGTTGGCCGGGTCGTAGACGGCCGAGGTGAAGGTGCCCGCGTCGAACTGCGCGATGTCGTTGCCGGAGCCGGCGATCAGCAGCACCTTGCCGTTCCTCAGCACCACCGCGTGCATGGAGCGGGTCGGGTTCTTGGCGGGGATCACCTCCCACCTGCCCTTGGCGCACTCCTCCGGGGTGCCGGTGCAGGTGGGCGCCGGGCCGGTGGCGCCGACCTCCTCCATCGCGTAGTCGTCGGTGGTCAGCGTGCCGACCCCGTACACCGACAGGCCCCAGGCGATCTTGTCGGTGCCCGGCGGCACCACGGGCGTACGGACCTCCGTGCGCGCCCAGCCGGCGCTGACCGGCGGATTCTGCAGATCGGTCCAGTACTGCCAGGTCCCGGTGGCCGCCTCGCGCCGGAACACCGTCACCGAGACGTCCGGGGTGTTCGACCGGTACCAGGCCGACAGGTCGTACTGCTTGCCGGGCGTCACACCCGGGGCGCACGCGGTGGTCTCGGTGACCAGGGCCTTGCGGTCGCCGCTCACACGGCGGGTGAGCTGCACCCGCATCGCCTTGGTGCCCGTGTGCGCGTCGGCGACGGTGGCGAAGGTGAAGTCGTTGTCGCCCCAGCCGGACTTCGACCAGCAGGAGGGCATGTCGGAGCCGGCCGGGCCGGCGGTCTCGAATCCGGGGTTGGTCAGCAGGTTGGGCGGTCCGGCCGAGGCCTGCTGCGGTGCGGTGAGCAGCAGGCCCGCGGTCATCGCCCCGACGGCGAGCAGGGCGGCCCGCAGGCGCCGGGTCCGCCGCCGTAGCGTGCGTCGCATGGTGATGGCTCTTCCTCTCTGTGCGGCTCGGCTCAGGTCGAAGAAGGGTCAGGGGCGGCGGCGTCGGCCGCCGCCGGCGTGCCGGGGCGCGCCGCGACGGCCCGGGCGCGGCAGGTAGACCAGCGCCTCGGTGGCCAGGAAGCGCAGCACGAACGTGGTGACCAGGGCCAGCGCGGTCGCCGGCAGCACGGCCAGGCCCAGCCGGGCCACGAACAGCGCGATCAGCGGGATCCGCAGCAGCAGGTCGGCGTTGGCGAGCAGGGTGAACCGGCCGAGCCGGTCGGCCCAGTGGCGGTGCCGGCGCCGGTCGCGGAACAGCAGCGCCTCGATCAGGGCGAAGTTCCACAGCACACCGGCCTGGTTGGCGACGATCTCGGCGGGCAGGTAGTGCATCCCGGCGCGGGTGAGCAGCCACAGGGCGGCCAGGTTGGGCACGAAGCCGGACAGTCCGATCAGGCCGAAGCCGGCCATCCGGGCCAGCGGGGTCGCCGAGCGCAGGGCGGCCAGGTGCGACAGGAAGCGCAGGCCCTCGCGGGCGGTGGACTTCGACTCCCCGGCGAACCGCTCCTGGAAGACGAACGGCACCTCGGCGACCTTCTCCGGGCGGCAGCGGACGGCGAGTTCGAGGAGGATCTTGTAGCCGAGCGGCCGCAGCGCCTCCGGTGCGACCGCCGAGCGGCGCATGGCGAAGAAGCCGCTCATCGGGTCGCTGACACCCCGCAGGGCGCGCGGGAAGAGGCCCTTGGCCAGCCAGGTCGCGCCGCGCGAGACCGCCACCCGGTAGCCGCCGGCCAGGCCCGCGCGGCTGCCGCCGCCGGTGTAGCGGGAGGCGACGACGAGGGCGGCGCCGGTGCGCTCGCCCTCGCCGACGAGCTCGGGCACCAGGTGCGGCGGGTGCTGGAGGTCGGCGTCCATGACCACGACCCAGTCGGTGCCGGCCCGCTTCAGCCCTTCGACGACGGCCCCGCCGAGGCCGCCGTCGGGGCGCTCGCGGTGCAGGACGGCCACCGGGAAGGGGCAGTCGGGGGCCGCCTTCTCGATCAGCCCCGGGGTGTCGTCCGTGGAGTCGTCCACGAAGAGGACCGCGTAGGGCAGGTGGGCGGGGAGCGCCTCGGTGAGCCGGTGCAGCAGTTCGGTGACGTTCGCGGACTCGTTGAACGTCGGGATGATCAGCGTGACGCTGCCCGTCACGCAGGGTTCGGCGCCGGCCGGCTCCGGGGCGCCGAGGCCCCGGGGGGCGCGGGCGGGCGCGTCGAGGGCCGGGGCGCCGAGAGCCGGGGCGCGGAGGGCCGGGGCGCCGAGGGCCGGTGCGCGGAGGTCTTCGGTCATGGTCGGCTCCCGCTGTCGGGGGTGGTCCGGCGGATCTCGATCCGGTCCTCGCCGGTGCCGAACACCGCGACCGGAACCGAATGCTCCAGCGCCGCCTTGACGTTGGGCAGGTTCACGGCGTCGCGGCGCACGGTCGGCGAGGAGACGACGTAGTCGATGTCGCGCCAGCCGCGCGGCAGGGTGGCGGTGACGGCCGGGTCGAGGTCGGCCTTGTAGAACCAGATGGCGCCCGGTCCCGGGGCGTAGCCGTGGTGGACGGCGTCCAGCCACAGCGCGTCGTCGAGCAGCACGCGGGTGTGCGCCGGGTCGGCGACCTCGCTGCCGAGCCAGGCCGCGGCCTGCCGGTACGGGGCGTTGGCGTCGGCGGTGAGCGCGGTGCGGTTGCCCTCGTACCAGCGCGGTACGACGAACGCCGCCGCGGCCACGGCGAGGACGCCCGCCAGCACGTACCGGGCCGAGCGCAGGGCCCGGCCCTCGCCGGGGCGGCGCCGGCGGTGCAGCACGGCGTGCGCCACGCTGGCCGCTCCCCCGGCCAGCACCAGCGCCAGGAAGGGCAGGGCCTGGATGACGTACATCGCCGGCAGGTAGCCGGACGGGCGCAGGGCGACGGCGGCGAGGACGGCGGCGGCCAGGGCGGGGCCTGCGAGCGCGCGGGCGGTGACCGACCAGCGCAGGGTGACCAGGAGCAGCAGCGCCCCGGCGAGGCCGCCGAGCGGCAGGACAGTGTCGTAGTACAGCCAGGACTGCAGGACGCCGTGCGCGCCGGAGCCGGGGTCGAGCAGGAAGCCGGAGCCCTCGCGGCCCATCTGGTACGTGATCCCGCCGATCAGCGAGACGTGGCCGGGGCCGGGGAGCAACTCGCCGTTGAGCAGGGCGTACAGCGGGTACGAGAAGCCGATCAGCGCGCAGGCGGTGACGGCTCCGGTGACCGCGAACTTCCGGGTGTCGCGGTGGCTGTGCCGCCACATCGTCACCATCAGCGCCGGCAGCACCACCAGCATCGTCTCCTTGGTGAGGACGGCGGTGGCGGCGGCCAGTCCCGCGGCGAAGTGGTGCCACAGGTGGCGGCTGGGCGAGGCGGCCAGGCAGAAGGCGAGCAGGATCCACAGGACCGCGAGGTTGTCGAGGAAGATCTCCCGCTGGAGCACGACCGAGAGCGGGGAGAGCCCGAACAGCGCCATGGCGAGCCCGGCGGCCCAGCGCGGCAGCCACAGCCGGCGCGCGAGCACGTACAGCAGGACGGCGGAGACGGCCGAGACGGCGAGCATCGAGAACCGCATGGGCGCGACGGTCATCGACTCCGGCACGAACAGGGCGGGCAGCCACGTGAGCGCCGCGATCTGGATCCAGCCGAGCGGCGGATGGTCGTACCAGTACGTGTAGTGCGCCAGGCCCTCGCCCTGCTGGACGGCCCACGCCTGGGCGAGGTAGGTGCCCTCGTCGTCGGAGAGGGTGGGGAAGTGGGTGATGTTCCAGCCCTGGACGAGCACGATCACGAGCAGCAGGACGCCGCACAGGGCCAGGTCGGGGCGGGAGGAGCGGAAGCGGACGTGCGGGCGGGGCCTGGCGGCGGGCGCCCCGCCGCCGGAGCGGCCGGGCGCGGGGCGGACGGGCAGGGTGGCGGTGCCGGGGACGGCGGTGGACCGGGGATCGGTGGACCGGGGATCAGTGGCCGTGGGCAGGGTGGCGGTCACCGGTGGACGTCCTCTCGGGTCTGCGGGGCCGGGGCGGTGGCGAGCGCCGGGGCCGGGGCGGTGGCGGTGGCCGGGGCGGTGGCGGAGGCGGTGGCGAGCGCCGGGGCCGGGGCCTCGGCGAGGTGCGCGCCGACGTGGCTGGTCAGCTCCCACTCGTTGCGGCCGCGCTGCTCGCGCCAGACCGCGCGGACGGCCGCGCCGGCGAGCATGACCTGGTAGAGCGGGCCGCCGGCGATGAGCTTGAGGTAGTGCACGAAGCGCACGCGCAGGCCGTACTGGCGGCCGAAGTCGTGCAGGCCGACGATCTCGAACACGAACGTCACCATCGCCGTGATCATGGGAAGGAAGGTGATGATCGCGACCCCGACGGGTACGTCGAGGAAGAGCGCGACGGCGAAGTTGCACGGGATGATCACGCCGGACGCCGCCTGCAGGAACGGCGTCATCAGCGTGTAGCGGGCCAGCCAGCGCTGGCCGCGGCCGGGCAGCTGCTGCCAGTCCTTCTTGCGGTACACCTGAAGGAAGCCCTGGTTCCAGCGGGTGCGCTGCTTGAGCAGGCTCATCAGCGAGTCCGGGGTCTCCTCGCGGGTCACCATGTCGGAGTCGTAGGCGACGACCACCTTCTTGCCGGCCGACGACAGCCGCACCCCGAGGTCGCAGTCCTCGGCCAGGCAGTTCGGGTCCCAGCCGCCGGCCTCGCGCAGCACCTCGGTGCGCACGAAGACGGTGTTGCCGCCGAGCGGGATGAAGCCCTTCTCGGCGTGCAGGTGCAGCCGGGAGCGGAACCAGAAGAAGTACTCCAGGCAGTTGCGCAGGCTGTACCAGCTGGAGTGGAAATTGATCAGCTGGACCCCGCCCTGCACCACGTCGGCGCCGGTGGCGCGGAAGGCGTGGTCGACGTGGGAGAGCAGATCGGGATGGACCTGGTCCTCGGCGTCGAAGACGCCGACGATGTCGCCGCGGCAGTGCGGCAGGGCGGTGCCCAGTGCCTTGGGCTTGTTCTTCGTCTCGTGGTGGTCCACGACGACGCGCACGCGGTGCGGTGCCCGGGCGGCGGCGCGTTCGGCGACGGCCGCCGTCTCCGGGTCGTCGTGACCGACGATGACGATGATCTCGTAGTCGCGGTGGCTCGATTCCAGGAGCCGGTCGATGGTGTGCTCCAGGACCGCCTGCTCGTGGCGGGCGGGCAGGAGCAGCGAGAAGGCGAGCCGGCCACCGCCGTCGGGGCGGCCGAAGCGGGTGGCGGCGAGCGTCTCGGGCGTCCGCCAGGCGTGCATCTGCCACCACAGGGTGAACGCCGCTGTCCAGAACAAGGCCAGCGAAACGACAGCAAGCAGTACAGAGGTGAACAAAGCGCCCCCCACAGGCATGCCGCGGCGCCCCTGGGCGCACGGCTACGTCCGAAACCCCCCGGAGGCGGCGCACGGGCCCCCCGGCCCGTCGGCTCCGCCTCCGCTTCCCCCTCGCCCCGCACCCCCCGGTGCGCGGCGTCTCGTCGCGGGTACTCCCAGCGAGACGAGATTAGGCGGGAAAGACCGGACGTAGTCGCCCGTCAGGTGAAATCCACGTTTCTTGACGATCCGCGGAGGAACCGGAATTGACGGTACTCCGGGCCCTTCAGGGACGAAACGTACCCAACTGCCCTGCCAGTTCGACCGGATCCGTCGTAGGCCGCGAGCAGACGAAGTGGCGGCACACATACGCCGTCGGACGGTCGCGCACGAGTGTGCGCTCGGCCAGCAGGGGGAACTCGACCGCGCCGGAACCCCCGGAGGCACCCGCGGAAGGCGCCGCTCCGACCGCCACCACGGCCCCGGGAGCCGTCCCCAGCAACGCCGTCCGGTGCAGCGCGGCCCGCGCCGGGTCCTCCGGGTGCCCGACGACCGCCACCTCGCGCGGACCGTCGATCAGCGCCTCGGCGACCGCGAGCCCGTGCCCGATGAAGCGCGGGGCGCGCGGGCCGAGGGCGTGCACCACCCCGAGCGCCCGCTCGGCCGCCGTGCGGTGCGCCTGCGAGCCGGTGTGCGCCGCGTACGACAGGAGCGCGCCGGCCGCCGCCGTCCAGCCGGAGGGCGCGGCGTTGTCGGTCGGGTCCTGGGGGCGGCGGATCAGCTGCTCGGCGTCGTGCGCGGTGTCGTAGAGGGTGCCGTCCTCGCCGGTGAAGCGGTCCAGGACCAGGTCGGTGAGGAAGCCGGCGAACTCCAGCCAGACGCCCTCACCGGTCACCGCCGCCAGGGCCAGGAAGCCCTCGGCCACGTCGGCGTAGTCCTCCAGGACGCCGGCGTTGGCGCCGGCCGCGCCGTCCTTGCTGGTGCGGGCGAGCCGGGCGCGGCCCGCGGCGGCGTCGAAGTGCACCCGGACCAGCAGGTCGGCGGCCTCGGTCGCCCGCTCGACCAGGTCGGGGCGGTCGAAGTAGGCACCGCACTCGGCGAGCGCGGCGATGGCCAGGCCGTTCCAGGCGGCCACCACCTTGTCGTCGCGGCCGGGCGCGGGCCGCTCGGCGCGCGCCGCGAACAGCCGGGACCGGATCGAGGCGATCCGCTCGGCGTCGGCGACCGGGCCGTCCTGCGGCAGCCGGAGCACGGACGTCCCGTGCTCGAAGGTGCCCTCCTCGGTCACGCCGAAGTACGCCGCGGCCAGCTGCCCGTCCGCCTCGCCGAGCACCTCGCGCAGCTGGGCCGGGGTCCAGGCGTAGTAGGCGCCCTCGACGTGCCGGCCGGTGGCCGGGTCCTCGCTGTCGGCGTCGAGGGCCGAGGCGAAGCCGCCCTCGGCGGTGCGCAGCTCGCGCACCATGAAGTCGGCGGTCTCCAGGGCCACGCGCCGGGCCAGGTCGGCGAGGCCGCCCCCGGCGCCGTCACCGGCCCCCTCCGCGGCGCCGTCGCGGGTGGTCGCCCGCCACAGGTGCGCGTAGGCGCGGCACAGCAGGGCGTTGTCGTAGAGCATCTTCTCGAAGTGCGGGACGACCCACTCGCGGTCCACCGAGTAGCGGGCGAAGCCACCGCCGAGCTGGTCGTAGATCCCGCCGCGGGCCATCGCCTCGCAGGTGTCGGCGGCCATCTGCAACGCGCCTTCGGCCCCGGTGCGGGCGTGGTGGCGCAACAGGAACTCGATCACCATCGACGGCGGGAACTTGGGCGCCCCGCCGAAGCCGCCGTGCCGCGCGTCGTACTCCCGGGTGAGCTGGAGCAGCGCCCCGGCCATGTCCTGCTCGTCGGGCACGCGCGCCTTGCCGTAGTCGAGGCGGCGCCCGGCCAGGTCCCGGACGATCCGCTTCGCGACCTCGGAGACCTCCTCGGGCCGGCCCTCCCAGGCGGCCCGCACGCCTTCGAGGACCTGCATGAAGGAGGGCATGCCGTGGCGGGGCTCCGGCGGGAAGTAGGTGCCGAAGTAGAAGGGCTCGGCGTCGGGCGTGAGGAAGACGGTCATCGGCCACCCGCCCTGCCCGGTGGCGGCCTGCACGGCCTCCATGTACACGGCGTCGACGTCCGGCCGCTCCTCGCGGTCGACCTTGATGTTGACGAAGTGCTCGTTCATGTACGCGCCGGTCAGCTCGTCCTCGAACGACTCGTGCGCCATGACGTGGCACCAGTGGCACGCGGAGTAGCCCACGCTCAGCAGCACGGGCACGTTGCGCCGTTTCGCCTCCTCGAACGCCTCGGGTCCCCACGGCCACCAGTCGACCGGATTGTCGGCATGCTGAAGCAGATACGGCGAGGTCACACCAGCCAACCGGTTCATGTGACCAGACTCTCACACCACCTCCGCCCTACCTGCAGAACAACGCTCCGCCTGCTTGGCCGGTGTGCACCCACCCCGCCATTGCCCGGCATGGGAGCATCTCCGTCCCCCACGGGACGGTATGGGTGCACACCACGAGGCCGCGCCGTGAACCCACGGGATCGCGTCGTACCCGCTGGTGATCGAATTTAGGGCAGCAAAGTCAAGTGCGCCTTCGTGGCTGTACAAGCCTGGACGTGCTGCCCCTCACTCGGTGTCGATGTCGGCCACCCCGACCTCCTTGTCCGCCGACTTGATGCCCAAGCTCTCAATGAACTGCCGCTCCGACGCGGCCAACTCATGCTGGCGCGCAAGGATGAAGTCGGTGAAGGCGTCGGCCTTGAGGTGCTCGATCGACGCGAGACTGACTCCGTGTGAATCCAGGATGTCGGTCCTCCCCTCCTCCGCGAGTCTGATAAGCGCCTGCCGGATCGACACACCTGGCGGGGTCGTCATGACGATCCGGTTGGCTGGGCTGGATGCCCCTGGGACGCCGCTCTGAGTGATGATGTGCCGATAGGTCTCGCTGTGGGCCGTCGCCAGCTGCTCCAGAACGTTGACGGTGAGGCCATCGATGTTCTTCCGCTCCGGGAACGTCTGCAGATCCCACAGCAGGTAGGCGCGGACGCGTGCGCTGCGCAGGTCGAAGCGCTCGGGGAAGGAACGGGCTTGCTCACCCGAGTAGCTGAGCCCGCCCTTGCCCCGGGCGAAGGCCTTCATCTCCGTGATGAAGTTCCGGACCTGGGTGGTGGTGGACCCGGCGAAGGTTCCAGCCAGGGACGTGGTCCAGAACCAGTGCCGGAGCTTGACCCGCTGCTCCGCTTCGACCTTGTCGGAGAAGTGGAAGAAGACGGCGAGCAGCATGATCTGGATGTTGTAGGGAACCAGGCGGGCCAGCGGCACCCGGACCTCCTCTCGCAGGAATTCGACCACCTGCTGGAGGATCCGGTCGGTGTCCTTCACTGCGGTCATGAGCTGGCCCTGGACCTTACGAGCCATCGTCTCCCAGGAGGTGTCCCGCTGCACGTCCTCTTCGCCAGACAGCGCGAGGATAGTCTGGAAGATCGTCATGATCGGGATTTCACCGAAGCCCGAAGCAGCGATCCGACCCTTGATTTCCTCCATCTTGTCACTGAGCGTCTCTGAGCCGATGGTGCCGTAGGTAAGGGCGGAGACCATCTGGTCGGGTCGCATCTTCTGGCCGCTGCTGTTGATCCTGGAGAAGACCTCGATGGCCTGCTGAAGAGTGCCACCTTCCATCCGCACCACGGAGACCTTGTAGTTCTTCACCCGCTTCGCGATCCGCTCGCTCTCCTTGGTAAGGCGGTCGGCCTCCTCACGGGAGTCGGAGACATCGGACAGCGTCCGTGCGTATTCAAGGAAGTCCAGGGTCCCCAGCACGGACCTCATGGGCAGGAAGCTGCCGGGCACCGTCTCGCCGCTCTTCCAATGGCGGTAGCGCACGCCGTCGTGCTCCGACCGGACGAGCGGCCGGTAAACCCACCACATCCAGTCTTCCTGCCGCGTGGACCGCGGGGCGTCGGCCGAGCGGTGGAGGACGCCGAAGAGCGTCGAGAGCCGCTGATGACCGTCCAGCACATAGGCGACCTTCGCTCCCTCCGGTGCCGGCGGAATGCGGCGCCCACCGATGGTGTCGAGGCTTTCGAGCGGCATTGGGGTTTCCCAGATGAGCAGGCTTCCCATGGGATAACCGCGCTCCATGCTGTCGAAAAGCTGCAGCATCTGCTCGGGGCGCCAGAGGAACGGGCGTTGAAACTTCGGCACGCGCAGCTCACCCTGCGCGATCCGTTCCAGCACCTGCTCCAGGAAGTGAACCTCCGGCACTACCGAGATATCCTTTACCACCTCGACATCTCCCATGCTCAGATCACACCCCGAATCGTTTCGAACATCGATCGCAATTCCTGTTTCGCTCCGGGGCCCAGGCCGTCCAGGTCCCGCTCCGATATGCCGCCACGCATCACCTCTTGCAGGAACAGACCCGGCAAGTCCGTTCCGAATCCCTCCTGGAGGGTGATGAGATCATGCTCCGCCACTTCGTCGTACAGATCGCCGTGGCGGAAGGGGATGACGTAGGTCGTGCCCGCCTTTCCGGCGTGCCGCCCCTTCTGCTCGGAACCCTTCTGTGGCTTCCCCTTGAAACCGTGCTTCATGTCGAAGTGGGCGCGCTGCACAGGCGAGAAGGTTTTGAGGGACTCCAGACGCTTGGCCATGGAGGACATTGCGACGGGCTTCCTCGACTGGCGCGCCAGGACTCGGTTGGGAATATAATTTTCCATCTCCCGGAATCTGAGAACGTGCGAACTCACGCCGTCGCGGGCTGCCGCTTCGGCCTTCTCGTGACTGCCGGTCCGGTCCGTGGGGTGGAAGCTGTCGCTGTCGATGACGAGGACCACACGCTTCGTCCTGGAGAACTGCGCGGCCTGGTCGACCGCATGCCAGGTCGCGCCGTCCTTGCCGCCCCCGTTGTACACACTGAGGCGGCCGCCCTCCTTGGCGTCGATGACGTCCTCACAGCCGAGCAGCCGCGCGAGGGCCTCGATCATCTGCCAGTCGTAGGTCGCGTTCTCCACGACCAGCACGGCCGGCCGCTCCAGGTCGCGGACGTCCGTCACCAGGGTCTCGCCGGTCACCCTGACCACGCCCACGGTTCCCCCGTGCGGCGCCCAGGCCTGCGCCATGCTCGCCTTCTGTGCGAGCAGCAGGTAGATCTGCGCCAGGACCGGGAGGTGACGCTCCAGAAACGCATGGACGGCGTCCACATCACCCGGGGAGATGACCCACTCGTGCCGTGCCTCCCTGAAGAACCCGATCAGCCTCAATATGAGATCTGCGTTCTCGTCACCCTGACGATCTGTCAACAGGTCAATGGGAATCTCAACGCGCATCAACGATCCGATTCGCCTGCGCGTCAGCAAGGGCGCGCACCTCCTCGAAGTCCTCCGCGAAGACTCCCTGCGGCCAGTAGTCGACGTTGCCGAGGGCATCCACTTCGATCTTTCGCAGGGTGGAAGCACCCTCGGACTGCTCGACGAAATAGATCTTCATGTCTTCCGGCGCCAACTTCCGCTCCGCAACCCGTCGGCGCAGCCTGAGAAGGAAGTTCTCGCTGTGCGTCTCCACCAGAAAGCGCACCTTCGACTCCTGCACGGCATCGACATAGAGATCCGCGATCGCGGCGTGCGCCGAAGGGTGAAGATGGAGTTCGGGCTCCTCCACAATCTCGATCACAGGTCCAGCAGGCGGTTCCACTCGGTCCGCGGCCCGCTGGATCACTATCGGCAGGAACTGGACTACACCTGTGCCAACTTCGTCGATGTGGACGACGAGATCGGGATCCCGCAGGGAACGCAGCTTGGGGATGCACATCCCGGAGCCGACGTCGGTGACCTCGAGCCGCCACCCGGGCAGGACGCTTTCCAGCAGGGTGTTCGCTTCGCGGCCGATCAGACCGCGCCCGTACATCTCATCCGCGGCGAGCATGCCGAGGGCCCTCTCACCCCGATAGCCGACGCTGCCCAGGGTTCTGGCCGGCGACCGGAAGAAGCGCTCCGGGCTCTTCCGGAACGGGCCCAAATAGCGGATCTCGTCAAGGCCTTCCCGAATGAGCCCGGTGACTCCGCTGACACCGGCGATGGAGTCCGGCCAGTCGGTCGAATCGGGCAGCAGCCCGCGAAATCCGACCTTGCTCTCATGACGGTCGACGAGATACGTGCGCTTCTCGGGAGAGTAGGCGTCGACGCCTGGGACCCAGGAGAGGTTCGCGACCTCCGTCCCGCAGGAGATCTGCAACGAGGAGACCAGCTGCATTCCCTGGTTGGCGATATTTTGAACCTCGGCAGTGACGTTGACAGACTTGCCGCCCCGGATGCCGATCGATGCCCCCAGGCGAAGGTGCCCATGGGGCGAGGAGCCGTGGATCAGATCGGCGAACGAAGGAGTGAAGCCCTGGACCAGGTCCAGGTCCAGAGGGTACGGGGAGTCGCCGCGGATACCGATGGACAGAAGCGGGAGCGCTCGCACGACGGCGCTCTTGCCGGAATTGTTCCGACCCAGCACGATGGTAATCCTGCCGAGCTCCACCTCCTGCTTCTCTCTGAAGCAGCGGTAGTTCTCCAGCGAGAACCTCTCCAACGACACCTGGGCTCCGTTCGCTCACACCATGTCCGGCGCACACCGCCCCAGCGGCACAGGGCGTAGCTGCGGTAATACTCTCAGATGGCGGGAGCTCGACACACGAGTTTGGCTCTTCCCGCTGCGGAGCTGCTCGACGTCCGCCCCGCGATCCGGCGAGACCGTGACCCTCCGCTCAGCAACCGCTGGGCGGCAGAGGTGCTGCGCGCGGCTGCAGCCTGCACGTCAGGAAGGGCAGCAGGCCGATCAACTTCCCTGGGCCGCGGCCCGGACCAGCCCTTGGACTGCCGGAAGGGTGCGGCCGTCATCACCTGCAGCCAGCAACAGCTCCGACCCCTTGATGCGGATTGCGCCCAATGCCCTACCACATCCGTCGACTTGCGGTCCCTTGGGCCCAGCATGGCCACCTCCGGGCGGCCACCACCTCGTGAGCGTGTCGGCCCCCGTCTCAGACGGACGCGAGAGCCGCAAACTACTCGGTTGACGAGCTCACTGGCACAGTGGCACTCGAAGCAACCGACCAGCACCACGAGCCCGCCTCGCTCGCCTGCGGCGTCCGCGCCGTCGGTCACCTGAAGGCGGCCGCGTTGCGCTCGGCCCAGGTGGTGAAGGGGGTCGCGGGGCGGCCGAGGATGTTTTCGACGTCGGGGCTGACGGCCTGCTCGCGCGGGGTGGGGGTGCCGATGATGTCGAGGGTGGTGTCGGCGACCGGGGCGGGCATGAAGGTGAGCAGCTGCGCGCGGGCCTCCTCCCGCGTCTGGTGGAGGAAGGTGACCTGCTCGCCCATGGCGTCGGCGAGGGCGGCGGCGCGCTGGCGCGGGGTGGTCGGGGCGGGGCCGGTGAGTTCGTAGCAGGCCTCGGAGTGGCCGGGCTCCGTCAGGGCGGCGGCGGCCACGGCGGCGATGTCGTCGGGGTCGACGACCGGGAGGCCGACGTCGCCGAAGGGCGCGGCGACGGTCCGGCTCGCCTTGACCGACGGCGCCCAGGCGTAGGCGTTGGAGGCGAAACCGCCCGGGCGCAGGAGGGTCCAGTCGGTGCCGGAGTCCATGACGGCCCGCTCGTAGGCGGCGAAGGCCTTTCCGTGGGACAGGGAGTCCGGGCGGGTGACCACTCCCTGGGAGGACAGCAGGACGATCTTGCCGTAGTGCGCGAACGGAGCGACGACGGCGGAGGGGTCGCCGGTCATCATGAGGTCTCCCCCGACGAGCAGGAAGACCGCGTCCGCGGCGGCGGGCAGGCCGGCGGCCGGCTGGGCGGCCAGGTCGGCGGCGACGGCACGTACGCCGGTCGGGACGTCGGACCGGGTGATGCGGCGCGAAACGGCGGTCACCTCGTGTCCCTGTTCGGCCAGCAGGCGGACGAGCGTGCGGCCGACATTTCCGGTGGCACCCGTGACGACGATCATGCGGGGCTCCTCCCCATCGAAGTGTGCGAGTCAGTCAGTCAGCTGGCTGGTCAGTTAGTTAGTTGACTGACTTAGTTGCTTGGCACGGAGACTAGCACGCGTCGGGGTCGTATAGTCAGTCAGGTGACTGACTCGAAAGAAACCGCCCGCACCCGGGGCGCCGGCGCGAAGCGGCGGCGGCTCATGGAGGCCGCGGCCGACGTCGTCCACCGGCAGGGCGCCGAACGCACCACCATCGCCGACATCGCGCGCGCGGCCGAGGTACCGGTGGGCAACGTGTACTACTACTTCAAGACCAAGGACGAACTCGTCGCCGCCGCGCTGTCCGAGCACGAGCGGCACCTGAACCTGCTCGTCAGCCAGCTGGACCGGCTCCCCGGTCCCCGTGAGCGCCTCAAGGGGCTGATCGAGGGCTGGGTGGGGCAGCGGGACCTGGCCGCCCGCTACGGGTGCCCGACCGGCACGCTCGCCGCGGAGCTGGGAAAACGCGACGAGGGCGGCTTGGACGTGGAAGCGGGCAGGGTCGTCCGGATCCTGCTGCGCTGGGTGGCGGACCAGTTCCGCGAGCTCGGCCAGCCGGACCCCGAGGGCCTGGCTCTGACCCTGGTGGGCGCCTACCAGGGCATGTCCTTGCTGGCCAACGCACTGCGAGACCCGGGGGTCATGGACCGTGAGGGCGCTCGCCTGATCGCCTGGATCGATTCCCTCCATGCCGCCTGAGCCCGCGGCGCCGCGTCCCGGGGCCCTGCCCTCGGCATGCTGCGCGGCGGGGCCGCGCCCCGGGGCCCTTGCCTCGGCCCGCCGCGCGGCGGCCGGGGGCGGGGCCCCCGGCCGTCAGCGGCGTTCCCGCCGGGCGGGCGGGACGGCCTAGGCCTGGTCGGGCTCGGCGCGCCGGCGCTCGGGTCGGGAGGTGGCCTCCGGGGCTTCCTCGAAGTCGACCCGGCCCATGTGGCGGCTCATCGACTTCATCAGCATCCACACGCCGACGGCGAGCGCCGCGAAGACGACGAAGCCGAGCAGACCGGGGGTCACCTTGTTCTTGTCGAAGGTGTCCCCGGCCAGCGGGAGGAGCTGCGTGATTGCTTCCTGCGTAGCGCTCATAGCTACGCATTCTCCCGGATGCCCGCGAAGAGGTCGGACTCGGGGAGGGAGGTGTCGACGTGCGACTTGGCCAGCTCGTACTCCTCCGTCGGCCAGACCTCCTTCTGGATCTCCATCGGGACGCGGAACCAGCCGCCGTCCGGGTCGATCTGCGTGGCGTGGGCGATCAGCGCCTTGTCACGGATCTCGAAGAAGTCCGCGCACGGGATGTGCGTGGTCAAGGTCCGCTCCTTGCGCTCGAACTCCTTCCACCGCTCCAGCCACTCCCCGTACGGCGACTCCATGCCGCGGGCCAGCAGCGCCTCGTGCAGGGCGATGGTGCGCGGCTTGTTGAAGCCCTGGTTGTAGTAGAGCTTCTGCGGCTGGAAGGCCGGGCCGAACTCGTCCTCGGGGTACTTCTCGGTGTCGGCCGCACCGTCGAAGGCGACCATGGAGATCTTGTGGGTCATGATGTGGTCGGGGTGGGGGTAACCGCCGTTCTCGTCGTAGGTGGTGATCACCTGCGGGCGGAACGCGCGGATCTTCTTCACCAGCCGGCCGGCGGCCTCGTCCACGTCCTCCAGGGCGAAACAGCCCTCGGGCAGCGGGGGCAGCGGGTCGCCCTCGGGCAGGCCGGAGTCCACGTAGCCGAGCCACTCCTGCTGGACGCCCAGGATCTGGCGGGCCTCCTCCATCTCCTTGGCGCGCACCTCGTGGATGTTCTCCTCGATGTACTTGTCACCCTGGAGCTTGGGGTTCAGGATCGAGCCACGCTCACCTCCCGTGCAGGTGACGACCAGCACCGGGATGCCCTCGGAGACGTACTTGGCCATCGTGGCTGCACCCTTGCTGGACTCGTCGTCCGGGTGGGCGTGCACGGCCATCAGTCGAAGCTGCTCGGTCAAGACAGGATCCTCTGTGATTCGGCGCGATCGGCGGCTTCTATAGTGACCGAATCGGGGGACGGAAAATTCCCGCCCCTCGAGAAAGGAACGATCATGAGCGCGGTGCAGCAGGGCCTGCCGGAGGGCCGTTACGGCCGCTCGGCCGACGAGCGTGCCGACCGCAAGCTCAAGATCGTCGGATCGGTGCTGGGCGTCGCCCTGCTCGGCCTGGTCGGCTGGATCGGCTGGGACTACGTCGGCGGGCAGACCGTCAGCGCCGAGGTGATCAAGTTCGAGGTGGCCTCCGACAGCGAGGTGAAGGTCCACCTGGAGATCCGCAAGGACGCCGGGGTCACCGGGGTGTGCACCCTGAGCTCCCAGGACCGCGGCCACGACGAGGTCGGCCGTGCCGATTTCACCTTCGACCAGAAGTCCCGGCGGATCGACGAGATCGTGGTCCTGAAGACCAAGGCGCGGGCCACGAGCGTCGAGCTGGTCGGCTGCCAGGCCGCCGGCGCCGCCCGCTGACCCCGGGCGGGTCCCGGCCCGTGTCGGCCGTCAATGACACACTTCATACACGCGGTGTCCTCCCCCTTTTCTTCCCGAATTGTTAGGCTCGTGGTTTCGCCGCGATGGCGGCCATGTAGTCCCCTGTACCGACGAGGAGCACCTGTGACCCAGACGAGCGACAGCGTCACCTGGCTGACCCAGGAGGCGTACGACCAGCTCAAGGCCGAGCTGGAGTACCTGTCTGGTCCCGCACGCACGGAGATCGCCGCGAAGATCGCTGCTGCCCGTGAGGAGGGTGACCTGCGGGAGAACGGCGGTTACCACGCCGCCAAGGAGGAGCAGGGCAAGCAGGAGCTCCGCGTGCGTCAGCTGACGCAGCTCCTGGAGAGCGCCAAGGTCGGCACCGCGCCCACCGCCGACGGCGTCGTCGCGCCCGGCACCGTCGTCACCATCGCCTTCGACGGCGACCCGGACGACACCATGCAGTTCCTGCTGGCCTCGCGCGAGTACGCCTCCGACGCCATCGAGACGTACTCCCCGCAGTCCCCGCTGGGCACCGGCGTCATGGGCAAGAGGATCGGCGAGGACGCCGAGTACGAGCTGCCGAACGGCAAGAAGGCCTCGGTCCGCATCCTCGACGTCAAGCCCTTCACCGGCTGACCTCCGGGGCGCCGACCCGACCCCGACACGCCGAAGCCCCGCCGGTGATTCACCGGCGGGGCTTCGTGCGCTCAGACGGTCGCCGAGCGGTACTTGCGGACGGCCAGAGTCCGGAAGACCAGGACGATCACGACCGACCACATCACCGACGCGGCCACCGGGTGCTGCATCGGCCAGGCGTCCGGCACCGGGTAGCCCGGCGGGAGGTTGCCGAACAGCTCGCGCGCGGCCTGGACGGTCGCGCTGAACGGGTTCCACTCGGCGATGTGCCGCAGGAAGGTCGGCATGTTGTCGGACGGCACGAACGCGTTCGAGATGAACGTCAGCGGGAACAGCCAGATCAGCCCGCCGGAGGTGGCCGCCTCCGGGGTCCGCACCGACAGCCCGATGAGCGCGCCGATCCACGAGAACGCGTACCCGAGCAGGAGCAGCAGGGCGAAGCCCGCCAGCACCTCGCCGAGGCTGGTGTGGGTGCGCCAGCCCACGATCAGCGCGACGACCGCCAGCACGACCACGGTCAGCGTCGTCTGGACCAGGTCGGCCAGGGTGCGCCCGGTCAGGACCGCCCCGCGCGCCATCGGCAGCGAGCGGAAGCGGTCGATCAGGCCCTTGTGCATGTCGTCCGCGATGCCCGCGCCGGCGCCGGCGGTGGCGAAGGTGACGGTCTGGGCGAAGATGCCGGCCATCAGGAACTCGCGGTAGGCGGCCGGCGAGGTGTCGCCGCCGACGCTGATGGAGCCGCCGAAGACGTAGCTGAAGAGCACCACGAACATGACCGGCTGGATCAGCCCGAAGATCACCACTTCGGGGATCCGGAGCATCCGGATCAGGTTCCGCTTGGCGACGACCAGTGAGTCCCGCACCGACTGCACGACACCGCCGCGCGGGCGCGGGGCGGCCGGCCCGGTGGTCGTGGAGATCGTCGTCATGCGTCCTCCTCCTGCGTCAGCGCGGCCGCGTGGCCGGTCAGGGAGATGAACACGTCGTCCAGGGTGGGCCGGCGCAGACCGATGTCGTCGATCTCGATGCCCCGCGCGTCCAGCTCCCGGATGACCTCGGCGAGCAGCTTGGCGCCGCCGGTGACCGGGACGGTGATCCTGCGGGTGTGCTCCTCGACCGTCGTCGCGCCCATGCCGAAGCCGGCGAGGACCGAGCGGGCGGTGGCGATGTGGTCCCGCTCGTGGACGACGACCTCGACGCGCTCCCCGCCGGTCTGCGCCTTGAGCTCGTCGGAGGTGCCGCGGGCGATGACCTTGCCGTGGTCGACCACGCAGATGTCGTGGGCCAGCCGGTCGGCCTCCTCCAGGTACTGGGTGGTCAGCAGCAAGGTGGTGCCCCCGGCCACGAGGTCCTCGATGACGTCCCACAGCGCCTGCCGGTGCCGGGGGTCGAGGCCGGTGGTGGGCTCGTCCATGAACATCACCGGCGGCCGCACGACCAGCGCGGCCGCGAGGTCGAGCCGGCGCCGCATGCCGCCGGAGTACGTCTTGGCGGTGCGGTCGGCGGCGTCGGCGAGGTTGAACCGCTCCAGCAGTTCGCCGGCGCGGGCCTTGGCCGCCTTGGCGCTCATCTGGTACAGCTGGCCGACCATCTGGAGGTTCTCGCGGCCGGTCAGGTATTCGTCGACGGCCGCGAACTGCCCGGACAGTCCGATCGAGCGGCGCACGTCGTTGGGGTGCTTGAGGACGTCGATCCCGGCGACGACGGCCTTGCCGCTGTCGGGCTGGAGCAGGGTGGTCAGGACGCGCACGGTCGTGGTCTTGCCCGCCCCGTTCGGGCCGAGCAGCCCGAGGACGGTTCCCTCGGGAACGTCGAGGTCCACGCCGTCCAGTGCCCGTACATCGCCGAAGGTCTTCACCAGACCCTCGGCGTAGATGGCGCCTGGCATATGGATTCTCCCAGTGTGTTACCGGTGTTTCCTAGGCGAATACTAGGGTCGCGGGGGCGCCTGCGCCCGGCCGAACGGGTGATCCGTACGGGCGGGGGGACCGGCGGGTGCGACGGCACGAGGGAACCGGAACGTGCGACGGCACGGGGAGCCGGAGCGGCGGTGACGCGCGCCCTCAGTCGATGATCTTGTACCCGGCGCCGTGCAGCGCCCGCGCGACCTCCGCGCAGTGCTCCTGCCCCTGGGTCTCCAGGTGCAGCTCCACCTCCACCTCCGTGAGCCCCAGGCGCGGGTCGGTCCGCACGTGGCTCACGTCCAACACGTTCGCATCCACCACGGACAGCACCCCCAGCAGCCCGGCCAGCGCCCCCGGCCGGTCGGCCACCCGCAGCCGCAGCGACAGGTAGCGGCCGGCCGCCGCCATGCCGTGCCGCAGGATGCGCTGGAGCAGCAGCGGGTCGACGTTCCCGCCCGACAGCACGGCGACCACCGGCCCGGCCCCGTACCGCTGCGGCTCCCCCAGCAGGGCCGCGACGGGACTGCACCCGGCCGGCTCGACCACCAGCTTGGCCCGCTCCAGGCACAGCAGCAGCGCGCTGGACAGGGCGTCCTCGGAGACCGTGCGGACGTCGTCGAGCAGCTCGGCGACGATCCGGAACGGCACGTCGCCGGGCCGCCCCACCTTGATGCCGTCGGCCATGGTGACCGGCGCCTCCACCGAGACCGGGTGGCCGGCCGCCAGCGAGGGCGGGTACGCCGCCGCGCCCGCCGCCTGCACGCCCACGATCCGTACGTCGGGCCGCAGCGCCTTGACCGCGACCGCGATCCCCGCGGCCAGGCCCCCGCCGCCGATGCCGACGAGGATCGTGCTCACCTCCGGGCACTGCTCCAGGATCTCCAGGCCCACCGTGCCCTGCCCGGCGATGATGTCGGGGTGGTCGAAGGGGTGGATGAAGACGGCCCCGGTGCGCTCGGCGTACTCCTGGGCGGCGGCGAGCGTCTCGTCCACGACCTGGCCGTGCAGCCGCACCTCGGCGCCGTACTCGCGGGTCGCCGCCACCTTCGGCAGCGGCGCCCCGGCCGGCATGAAGACCGTCGCGTGCACCCCGAGCAGCGAGGAGGCCAGGGCCACGCCCTGCGCGTGGTTGCCGGCGCTGGCCGCGACCACGCCCGCCGCCCGCTCCTCCGGGCGCAGGCCCGCGATGCGCACGTAGGCGCCGCGCAGCTTGAAGGAACCGGTGCGCTGGAGGTTCTCGCACTTGAGGTGGACGGGCGCGCCCACCAGGGAGGTCAGGTGGCGGCTGCCCTCCATCGGCGTCACCCGGGCCACGCCGGAGAGCATCTTCTGGGCCCCCAGCACGTCGTCGAGGATCACCTGGGGGACGGGCTGCGGCGCGCGGTAGTTCATGCAGCAAGTCTCGCAGCCGGGCAGGGGCGAGTTCTCGCCATGCGGAATCGCCTCTCCGGGGGCCCCGGGCGCCGCGGATCCGGGTCGTACCAGTTCTCGAACGACGCGTACGGGCCGCAGTCCAGCCGCGTACGCTGTCCCCCAACCCTGTCGGACCCACGCGAAGAGAGCCCACGGCCATGCCCTCCAACCCGGCCAATTCCGACCTCCTGCTCGACGCGCTCCAGCACGAGGTGGCGGTGTTCGCGCGCCGGGCCGAGCAGACCCGCCTGGGCGGGGTCGGTCAGGCGCGCAATTCGATGGACCGCGCCGCCTACCTGCTGCTCAACCGGCTCGACCTGGAAGGCCCGATGGGCGTCAAGGCGCTCGCGGCGGGCATGGGCATCGACTCCTCGACGGTGACGCGGCAGGTCGCGCCGCTGGTCGACACGGGTCTGGTCAAGCGGACCTCGCACCCCGAGGACGGCCGGGCCGTGGTGCTGGCGCTGTCGCCGCGGGGGCTCGCCCGGCTGGAGGAGGTGCGGTGCTCGCGCCGCGAGCTGATGGCACGGGTGACCGAGGACTGGACCGAGGAGGAGCGCGCGTCCTTCACGGCGCTGCTGACCCGCTTCAACCTGTCGCTGTCGGAGCTGATGGCGGCGGTCGCCGAGGTCGGTCCGACCTCTTGACCGGGGTGGTCCCGCAGGCCGCACCATGAGGCTGTGGAGCGGGGCTACGGGGATCACGGGGACTTCTACGCCGAGTTCGAGGCGTTCGTCGCGGGCGCGGCGGGGCGGCTGCTGCAGCTGGCGGCCTTGTTGACGGCGGAACCGCCGGCCGACGCGGTGGCGGCGCGCCGGCTGCTGTCGGCGGCGCTGGCGCGGACGTACGCGGACTGGCGCCGGCTGCGCGGCGACGACCCGTACGCGGTCACCCGCGCCGAGCTGTGCACGGCCTTCGCCCGGACCGCCTGGCGCCACCACCGCGGCCGCGGCGGCGTGCTGGCGGCGCTGTCCCCGCAGGAGCGGCTGGTCCTGGTGCTCCGGGTGTACGAAGGGGTGGCCGAGGAACAGGTGGCGGCCCTGCTCGGCGTCCCCCCGGACCGCGTCCGGGCCCTGCACCACCGCGCCGCCACGGCGCTGCGCGCACACCGGGCGGCGGCGTGACGGCGTCGGCGGACCGGCGGGAGGAGGAGATCCGCCGGCTGCTGGAGAGCCGCCCGCACCCGGCGGTGCCGGCCGACCTCGCCGTCGGCGCGGCCGCCCACGGCAGCCGACTGCTCCGCCGCCGCCGAACGGTACGCCGCCTGGCCTGGCTGCTCCTGCTGGCGGCCGCGGCGGCCTTCGCGGTCTGGGCCGCCCTGACCCAGCCCTGGCACACCCCACCGGCGGGGGTGGCCCCACCCCTGGAAGGCTGGTGAGCAGCCGGGGCCGCGGACCGGCTCGGCCCCCCGTCCGACTCAGCCCGGGCCGGGGGCGCAGGGTGGGGGTGTCCGGGACGTAAAGCGTGATTTGTGGCGAAATCACAGCTGCACAGCGGGACACGCCACCCCGCCATAAATCATGCAGTCCCGGACACCCCCACCCGGAGCCCCCGGCCCCCGACCCGCCCGGGTCCGCCCCGGCCCGGGATCCGCCCCGGCCCGGGATCCGCCCCGGCCCGGGATCCGCCCCGGCCCGGGATCCGCCCCGGCCCGGGCCGGAGGCCCGGCCGGGTTCGCGGATCAGCCCAGGGCCTGGGTCAGGTCCGCGATCAGGTCGTCCACGTTCTCGATGCCCACCGACAGCCGCACCAGGTCGCCCGGGACCTCCAGCAGCGAGCCCGCCACCGACGCGTGCGTCATCCGCCCCGGGTGCTCGATCAGCGACTCGACACCGCCGAGGGACTCACCGAGGGTGAACAGCTGGGCCCGGTTGCAGACGGCCACGGCCGCCTCCTCGCCCCCGGCGACCTGGAACGAGATCATCCCGCCGAAGTCCTTCATCTGCTTCGCCGCGATCTCGTGCCCGGGGTGCTCGGGCAGGCCCGGGTAGAGGACCTTGGTGACCTTCCGGTGCCGGGTCAGCATCTCCGCGACCCGGGCCGCGTTCCGGCTGTGCCGGTCCATCCGCACCGCGAGCGTCTTGATGCCGCGCAGCACGATCCAGGAGTCGAACGGCCCGGCCACGGCCCCCATCGCGTTCTGGTGGTAGGCCAGTTCGTCACCGAGCGCCGCGTCCGCCGTCACCAGCGCGCCACCGACCACGTCGGAGTGCCCGCCCATGTACTTCGTCAGCGAGTGCACGACGACGTCCGCGCCCAGCGCCAGCGGCTGCTGCAGGTACGGCGAGGCGAAGGTGTTGTCCACGACGAGCTTGGCGCCCGCCGAGCGCGCGACGTCCGCGACGGCCGCGATGTCGGTGATGCCGAGCAGCGGGTTCGACGGGGTCTCCACCCAGATGATCTTCGTGCGGTCGTTCATCGCCGCCCGCACCGCCGCCGGGTCGGAGGTGTCGGCGACCGACCACTCCACGCCCCACCGGGCCACCACCTTGGCGAACAGGCGGAACGTGCCGCCGTACGCGTCGTTCGGGATCACCACGTGGTCCCCCGGCACCAGCAGCGTCCGCAGCAGGCAGTCCTCGGCGGCCAGCCCCGAGGCGAAGGCGAGGCCGCGCCGGCCGCCTTCGAGCGCCGCGAGGTTCTCCTCCAGGGCGGTCCGGGTCGGGTTGGCGCTGCGGCTGTACTCGTAGCCGCCGCGCAGGCCGCCCACCCCGTCCTGCTTGTACGTGGACACCTGGTAGATCGGCGGCACGACCGCGCCGGTCAGCGGGTCGGCGGTGTTGCCCGCGTGGATCGCGCGGGTCTCGAAGTTCAGGAGCTCGTGGCTGTGGTCACTCATGGGCAGAGCCTAAGCCCCCGACCCCCGCCCCGGCCCGCTGGAACGGGGCCGCGGACCGCGTGCCCCCGTTGGCCTCGGGGCCGTGCGGTCTGGTTCGCTTGGTGGCATGGAGATTCTGTGGTTCCTGATCGCGGTCGGCCTGCTGGTCGCCGCCCTCGCCCCGGTCATACGGCGCCGACGCGACGCCCTGCGTCTGGTCCCGCCGCAGCACCCCGACGCCGCCGACCCGGAGAACTACGGATTCGTCCGGCAGGAACAGCTCGACGTCCGGGTACCGGGCCCCGACCAGGACCTGATGGACGCCCTCGGGCACGTCCAGCGCACCGGCCAGTGGCAGGCCGCCTCCCAGCTCCTGGCCGGCACCCCGCGCGAGGGTGAGCGGCGCTGGCAGCGGGTGCAGGCGTTCGCCGGCGCGGCCGCGCTGGAGCTCGTGCGGACCCCGGGCACCGGCGCCGCGTGGCTGAAGGCGTGGCGGCTGGAGGCGCCCAAGGACGCGGGCGGCGCCCAGGTGCACGCGGAACTGCTGGTGCAGCAGGCCTGGCGCAACTCGGGCGGGGTGGGCTCGGACGACCACCGCATCATCCTGGAGGAGGCCCGTACGGCGTGCGGCGAGGCCGCACTGCTGGCGCCCGGAGACCCGGTCCCGTACATCGTCGAGCTGGCCGTCGCCCGTGGACTGGGCTACTCCGAGGCGGAGTTCGACGCGCTGTGGGCGAAGGTCCTGGACCGGGCGCCGGAGCACATGGGCGCGCACCTGGCGGCGCTGCACTACTGGTGCGAGAAGTGGCACGGCTCGCGGGAGAAGGCGGACGCGTTCGCGCACGCGGCGGCGGCCCGCGCCCCGCAGGGCTCGCTGCTGGCGGCGCTGCCGCTGTTCGCGGTGTACGAGCACCTGCCGGAGATCACGACGGTGCAGAGCTTCTACCGGAGCGCGGTCGTCACGCGGGCGGTGGAGGGCGCGCTGTACGCCGTCCACAGCGCCCGTCCCGACGACCCGATGCTGGCGCACGTACGCCACCTGCTCGTCTTCTTCCTGGTCCACGGCGAGCGCTGGGCGGAGGCGATGGAGCAGCTGCGGCACGTCGACGGCTGCGTCGGCGCCCTGCCGTGGTCGCACCAGTCGGACCCGGCGGAGGCGTACGCCGTCTTCCGCGCGCTGGCGGTGGCGGGCTACGAGGCCAACGGCGGCACCCCGGCGACGCTGCGGGGCTACCCGGGGTGAGGTGACGCCCGTCACTCGGTGCGCGGGGCGCGGGACGATGAGTTCCGCGCCCCGCCGCGGTCTTCCCTCACGACACGGCGGACAACAACAGCAACCGGCAACCCGCGACCCGGGACCCGGCACCCGCGACAGGAGCGAAACGGCATGCGCATCGTCATCACCGAGTTCATCAGCCTCGACGGGGTCGTGCAGGCGCCCGGCGGCCCCCAGGAGGACACCGACGGCGGCTTCGCGCACGGCGGCTGGACCGGCCCGTTCTTCGACCCCGAGGTGGTCGGCGGCGCCTTCGACGCGGCGCTGGGCAAGGCCGAGGCGCTGCTGTTCGGGCGGCGTACCTGGCAGACGATGGCGGCCGCGTGGCCGGAGCGGGCCGGGGACCCGTTCGCGGACCGGATGAACTCCGTCCCCAAGTACGTGGTCTCCCGGACCCTGGACGAGTCGGCGCTGACCTGGCAGAACACCACGCTGCTGGGCGGCGACGACCCCCTGGGGCGGATCCGGGAGCTGCGCGGGACCGAGGGCGGCGACCTGCTCGTCATGGGCAGCGCGACGCTCGCCCGGACGCTGCTGGCCGAGGGGCTGGTCGACGAGATGACGCTCATGGTGATGCCGGTCCTCCTGGGCGGCGGCAAGACGATCTTCCCGTCCGACGGCGGCAAGCGCACCCTGGAACTGGTCTCGGCCGTGACCAGCCCGGCCGGGGTCCAGGTGTGCACCTACCGCAGCCGTTAATCCCGTGCCCCGCGGCCACGGGCGCCCCCATACTCGTGCGACGCAGACGCGAGCGCGGACGAGGGGTCGGCAGGGGGCCTGGATGGTCGAGCGGATACGCGCCCTGGGGGCGCTGCTGGCCCTCGCGGGGTTCTGGCTGCTCGGGCCGGTCCTGATCGGCCTGCTCCTGTGGGGCGACGCGGCCCTGTACGGGCCGCTGCGCGGCGACGGCCTCCTCGTCGTGCTCTGGCTGCTGTCGCTGCTGCTCCTGGCGGTACTCGTCCAGGGCCTGTGGCTGCTGCGTCCGGCGTGGCGCCAGGGGCGGGCCCGGCGGGCGCAGGACGGGCCCGGCGGGCTCCGGGTCACCGCCGGTCAGGAGCCGTTGCTGTGGCGGGCGGTGCGCGAGCAGGCCGAGCGGATCGGCGCCCGGGCCCCCGAGGCGCTGGTCCTGACGGACCGGCCCGTCGCCGCCTACGACGGCCGCACCCTGCGCGTGGGCGTCCCGCTGCTCCTCGCCGTGGACGAACCGCGGGTGCGGGCCCTGCTCACGCACGAGCTCGCCCACCACGCCCACCGCGCCCGCCTCGGCACCGCCGCGGGCCGGCTCGCGCTCCGGGCCGCGGCGCGGGTCGAGCGGAGGCTGGAGGCCCTGGACGAGCGGACCGCCGAGGCCCGCCGGGGCCGGGGCCGGGACGTCGGCGACCCCGCCGACGCGCGGCCCCGCCGCGGGGCCGCCGCCGGGTACGCCTGGTACGCGCAGCTGGCCCTGCGCCTGTCGCTGCCCGCGCGGCGCCGCCAGGAGGACGCCCTGGACCGGGCCACCGCCCGGGTCGCCGGGCGGGACACCTACGCCGCCGCCCTGCGGGACCTGCCCGCCCTGGGCCTCGGCTACGGCTTCTACCTCCACGCCTACGCCACCTTGGGCGTGCCGACCGGGCTGCTGCCGCCGCGCGGCGAGTTCTTCGGCGGGCTCCCGTACCTGCTGGCGGGGCGCCGCGCCCACCTGGACGAGGTCCGCGCGGACCCGCCGTACCGCCCGGTGGAGCACGGCGATCCGCACGCCCCGCTCGCCCGCCGCCTGGCCCTGATCGCGGCCCTGCCGCCCGGGGACGAGGGCGGCGCGCCCGAGCGGCCGCGGCCCGCGGTCGACCTGCTGGCCGAGCCGCGCCGGACGCTCTCGGCCCTGGAGGAGGAGTACCTCCCGCGCCCCCTCCAGCGGCTGGAGCGGGCGGCCGACTGGGAGGACCTGGTCCACCGCAGCCTGACCGATCACCACGCCCGCGTCCGTTACACCCTCGAAGGCGCCGCCGTCGCGGCCGCCCGCGTCCACGCCCCGGCCGGGGCCGCCGGCCAGGACGGCGAGGACGGCCCCGACGGCGAGGACGGCCCCGGCGTCGAGGACGCCACCCACGGCCTGTGGGCCCTGCTGGCCACCCTCGACGCCCTCGGCGCCGACGCCGTGCCCCGCCTCGCCGACCACCTCCGCGGCCACGCCGAGGGGACGGACGACACCACCCCCGCCCCCGCCGTCGTCCGCCGGGCCCTGGAGGAGCTGGTCACGGGCGAGCTCGTGGCGCGCGGCGCCAGCCGCTGGCAGCTGTCGTGGTCCGCGCCGGCCGCCGTACGCCACCCCGGCCCGGGCTACGCGCGCCGCCTGGCGGCCGCCCTGGACGCGGCGGCCGCCCCCGCCCCGGACACGGCACCGCTGCGGGCGCTCCTGGCCGCCGGGGAATCCCGGCCGCCCCGGAGCCGTTGACCGTACCGAGGAGGCCACATGTTCACGTACCGCCGCACGCCCGAGCTGCCCACCCGCGAGGAGGCCCTGCCCGGCCGTGCGACCCCGCTGTTCGAGCTCCCGTCCACGCACACCGTCCTCGGCAATCCGCTGGCCGGCCCGTACCCGCAGGGCCTGGAGGTCGCCGACTTCGCCCTGGGCTGCTTCTGGGGCGCCGAGCGCGTCTTCTGGCGGACGCCCGGCGTGTGGACCACGCTGGTCGGCTACCAGGGCGGTTTCACCGAGAACCCCACCTACGAGGAGGTGTGCTCCGGCATGACCGGGCACACCGAGGCGGTCCGCGTCGTCTACGACCCCGCCCAGGTGTCCTACGAGACCCTGCTCAAAGCCTTCTGGGAGGCCCACGACCCGACCCAGGGCTTCCGCCAGGGCAACGACGTCGGCACGCAGTACCGCTCGGCGGTCTACACCCACTCCCCCGAGCAGCAGGCGACGGCCGAGGCCTCCCGCGAGGCCTACCAGCGCGTCCTGACGTCCTCGGGTCACGGCGGGATCACCACCGCGGTGCTCCCGGCCGCCGAGCGCCCGTTCTGGCCGGCGGAGCCGTACCACCAGCAGTACCTGGACAAGAACCCCGCCGGGTACTGCGGCATCGGCGGCACGGGCGTGTCCTGCCCGATCGGGGTGGCCAAGGCCGACGGGTAGCCTCGGCCGACGGCGTACCGGCGGGGTACGGACGGCGTACCATCGGGCCGACGTGAGGGGGCCCGTGGACATTTCCGCGTTACGCAATCCGTACGACTACCGCAATCCCGTGCGGGACGCCGCCGTGTTCGCCGGGCGGGACGGCGAAGTGGCGGCGATCCGCTACGAGCTCGACCAGGCCGCCGTCGACCGGCCGTCCGTCTGCGTCGTCCTGCACGGGCAGCGGATGGCCGGCAAGACCAGCCTGCTCAACGCCACCGAGTGGCTCGCGCGGGAGCGCGGGTTCGTGTCCGTGCGGCTGGAGCTGGTCGCCGGGGACGGCGCGCCCGGGGTGTTCTTCCGCCGGCTCTACGAGGAGCTGGTGGTGGCGGTCGCCGCCGCGGGCGTCGCGGTCGACGTCGCCGAGGTGCGGCGGGTGATGGCCGGCGCGGCACCGGCCGGGCCCGGCGCGCGGCTCGAATTCCCCGAGGCGGTCGCGCTGTTCGGGGACGAGGTGTCCCAGGCCGCGCTGCGCGCCGACCTGGCGACGTTCGTCCGGCTCCTCGGGCGTCCGCTCGTGCTGCTGGTGGACGAGGCGCAGCTGGTCGCGGACGACGTGCGGGTGCTGTCCGTGCTGCGGTTCCTGATGTCCCGGGTCGACGGGCTGGTGCTGGTGCTGGCCGGGACCTCCGAGCTGATCGGCCGGATCACCGAGGTGCACTCGCCGCTGCTGCGGCAGTTCAAGGAGATCGAGGTCAAGCGGTTCGTCGAGGTGGAGGACGTCCGCAACTGCGTGCTGCGGCCGTTGCGGGCGCTCGGTCTGGACAGCGTCGACGAGAACGGGGCCGTGGCCGCGCTGATGTACCTCACGGACGGCAATCCGTACGAGGTCCAGCTCTACTGCCACGAGATGTTCGCCCGCTGGCAGCAGGGCGCGGCCCCCGGCATGCTGCTCACCTCCGACGTGCTCGACGGGATCCGCTCCCGCCTGGAGTCCGGGCGGGACCTGGACCGGCCGCTGATCCGCGCGGTGCGGGCGATGGAGCGCACCGAGCTGATCGCCTTCAACGTCATGGCCTCCGCCCTCGGCCACACCACCGCCGACGAGGCGTGGTTCGCGTACTGCCTGACCGGTCCGCCCGAGATCACCCGGGAGTCCTACGACCGCTGCCGCGAGGAGCTGGTGGCGGCCGGGGTGCTCGCCGAGGGGGAGGTGGTCCGGTTCGCCATGGAGACCGAGCTCTTCGACGAGATGTACGTGCGGCTGTGGACGGTGGGCCGGCTCGGTGAGAGCGCCCATCCGCAGCTGGCCGGCCGGGGCACGGCCCGCGCGCTGCTGGTCAACCGGCTGCTGGCGCTGCTCGAAGGGATCGCGCCCGAGGGCATGCGGATCTTCCCCACCTGCTGCCACGCCGTGCGGGCCGGCCATGTGGCCTCCGCCGTACGGGCGTTGCGCGAGCTCCCGCCGGACGGGCCGGACGGGACCCCGCACATCAACTTCCTGCACGCGGCCGTCCTGCGGGCGGGCGGGCCGCGCGCCCTGGACCTGACCACGGTCACCTGCTCGTTCGGCGGGCACAGCGTGCAGCGCTGGCTCTACGCGGCCGACACCGCCGAACTCCTTCTGGAAGGACCGGCCTTCCGGGCGGCCGCGGAGCGGATCGCCGGGCTCGGCGGGGAGCTCACCACCGCGCGGGTCCGGATCCCGCTGGACACCTGGCCGGCCACGGAGTGGTTCCGGCGGGCCACCGGGGCGTTGCGGGCCGAACTCGCCGACAACCACCTGCAGGCCGCGTACGCCGCCTACGACGCCGGGGAGGGCCGGGCGGCCCGCGGCCACCTGCGGGAGTCCTTCGAGCTGGCACCGGGCTGGGAGCCGGCCAACGACCTGGCGTACGTGTGCCTGGCCGACGGCGGCTCCTACGAGGCCCTGGAGTGGGCCGGGCGGGCCGTGGACCTGGCCGGGGACGGCAAGGAGCGCGCCCTGAGCCGCTACAACCTGGCGATGGCCTGCCTGCTCACCGGCCGCCGGGCCGAGGCCCTGGACCATCTGGCCCGGGCGGCCGGCGAGCTGGCCGCACCGGCGCCGGGCGGCTGGACGGTGGGCTACCTGCACCTGCCGGAGCTCACCGACGGGGGGACCGGCGTCGTGCTGCGCGAGCACCTGTCGGTGGACGTGCCCGCCGCGGTGGCCCGCGCCCGTGCGCTGCTGGGCGCGCCGGAGGCGGCCGGGGCCGCGGCCGGGTCCACCGAGTCCACCGGGCCCACCGCCCTGGTGGCGGTGACCGCCGCCGGTGCAGCGGTGACCGCCGGCGGTGGAGCGGTGACCGCCGCCGGTGGAGCGGGTGCCGCGGGAGGTGCCGCGGGAGCGGGTGCCGCGGCAGGGGCGGCGGCCGACACCGCGGCCGCGCCCCGCGCGACGGTGGTGCTGGTCGTGGCCACCGAGTGGGTCTCCCGGCACGGGGGGCTGAGCAGCTTCAACCGGAACCTGTGCGCGGCCCTCGCCGCCGCCGGCGCCCGGGTGTTCTGCGTGGTGCTGGAGGCCTCCGCCGAGGAGGCCGCGGCGGCGCGGGCGGCCGGGGTCGTCCTGCTGCCGGCGCCGCGGCGGCCCGGGGAGCCGGACGGCATGCGGCTGAGCGCGCGGCCCGCGCTGCCGCCGGGCATGGTGGTGGACCTGGTCGTGGGGCACGGCCGGATCACGGGGCCGGCCGCCCGCCGGCTCGCCGAGGACTTCTTCCCGGCCGCCCGCCGGCTGCACTTCGTGCACATGGCCCCGGACGAGATCGAGTGGTACAAGCCCGACCGGGAGCGGGGCGCGGCGGCGCGGGCCACCGAACGGACCGGCCTGGAACGGGCCCTGGGCCGCAGCGCCCACCGGGTCGTCACGGTCGGGCCGCGGCTGCACGAGCAGTTCCTGCCCGAGTTCGGCGGCGTACGGGAGCCGCTGCGGCTGGACCCCGGCTTCGATCCGGGCCCCGGCGACCCGGCCCCCGCCGAGCCGGCGTCGGCGGCGCCCCGGGGGGACGGGCCGCGGACGCCGCCCGGCGGGCGGCTGCGGGTGCTGCTGTTCGGACGGGCCGAGGACGAGCGGCTCAAGGGCCTGGACCTGGCGGCGGCCGCCTGCGGCCGGGTCGCCGGCTACCGCGCGGACGACGGCCTGCCGGCCTTCACCCTGGTCGTGCGCGGCGCCCCCGAGGACACCGCCGACGCGCAGCACTCGACGCTGTCGGAGCTCGCGGCGGAGACCGGCCTGAAGGTGGTGGTGCGCCCGTACTCCGCCGACCAGGAGGACATCGCCGGTGACCTGGCCGCGGCCAGTCTGGTGCTCGTGCCGTCCCGGGCGGAGGGGTTCGGGCTGGTCGGCGTGGAGGCGATCGTGCAGGGCGTGCCGGTGCTGGTCAGCTCCGAGAGCGGCCTGGCGGACCTGCTGCGCGAGGTCCTCGACGCCGAGACCGCGGCCCGGTTCGTGGTGCCCGTGTCCGGCAACGACGCGAAGGACACCGACCGCTGGGCGCGGGCGGTGGACCGGGTGCTGCGGGACCGGGAGGGCGCTTTCGCGCAGGTGGCGCAGTTGCGGTCGGTCATGGCCGCGCGGGTCACGTGGGCCGGCGCGGCCCGCACCCTGCTCGCCGAGGCCGCGCCCGCCGACGCCGGAGCCGGGGCCGCGCCCGCCGCTACGGCTCCAGCGTGAGCTGGTAGTACGCCGCCCCGCGCTCGCGGACGTAGCCCAGCTCGGCGTTGACGGCCCGCATGGGCGCGTTCTCGTCGGCCACGGTGGTCCCGATCCGGCGCAGCCCCGGGTGGCTGCCGGCCACCGTGGCGAGCATCCGCAGCTTGACGGCGCGGCCCAGGCCCCGGCCCCGGTGGGCGGGGACGACCACGGTGTCGTACTGGACGGCGCGCTCGGCCGCCGGGTCGGGAAGCATCAGCTCGGTGTACGCGGCGACCTCGCCGTCCGCGGAGACGGCGGCGACGGTGAGCAGTTCACCGCCCCGGTCGAGCACCAGTTGCTGCACGGCCCGCAGCCGCTCCGGGGTCCACGCGGGGGTGCGTTCCTCCAGCTCGCCCGTCGGCGCGTCCTCCATGGCGTCGTGGGCGACGGCCAGCGCCGGGGCCAGGTGGTCGGGGACCAGGCCGGACCAGCCGACGAGGGTGTAGCCGGGGGTGTCGGGGACGGTGACCGCGCCGGGGCCGGCCGGGACGTCCTGGACGTACCACGCCATGGGCAGGGCGTTGGTGAAGCCGAGGGAGCGGGCGAAGGCCTCGCCCGGCCCGTCGGTGTCGATCACGGCGCCGACGGTGGTGCGGCCGTCGGCCAGGAGCGTCTCGCGCACCCGCTCCCACAGCGCGCTGCCGATCCCGCGCCGCCGTGCCCCGGGCCGTACGGCGAGGACGTCGAGGAACGCGGTGTGCTCGTTGCCCTCGTCGGAGAACAGCAGCAGGGCCGCGACCCCGTCGGGGGACGCCCACCGCACGGCCCGCCCCCGGGCCGGGTCGACCCGGAGGCGGCCGGCGACCTCCACCCGGGACGGCGGGGGCAGGTGCGGCTGGTCCGCGGCCAGGGCGTCGGTCAGGACCGAGCGCCAGGCGTCCACGTCGGCGTCGGTGGGGGTCTCGGGGAGCGTGGTGATGTCCATGGCTCGGACAGTAGTGCGGCCCGCCCGGTCGTCCCACGCCTTTTCGGCGGCGGGGCGACCGGGCGGGCCGGACGGGGTGCGCGGAGCGGCGGAGCAGGCGCCGGGGGTCAGACGGCGGAGCCGGCCTTCCAGTCGGCCCAGCTCATGTTCCAGCCGTTGAGGCCGTTGTCGGGCTTGATCTGCTTGTCGGGCGAGTTGACCACGGTGACGACGTCGCCGATGAGCGAGTTGTCGTAGAACCAGGCGGCGGGCTGGTTCGGGTCGCCGGCGCCCTTGACGTCGTTCAGGCCGACGCAGCCGTGGCTGGTGTTGACGCTGCCGAAGATCGAGTCGGCGCCCCAGTAGTTGCCGTGGATGAACGTGCCGGAGGTGGACAGCCGCATGGCGTGCGGGACGTCCTTGATGTCGTACTCGCCCTTGCCGTCGTTGTCGGTGAAGCCGACGGTGGCGCCGTTCATCCGGGTCTCCTTGAACTTCTCGGAGATCACCATCTGGCCGTTGTACGTCGGGTTCTCCGGCGAGCCCGCGGAGATCGGGATGGTCTTGACGACCTGGCCGTCCCGGGTGACGGTCATCTTCTTGGTCTTGGCGTCGACCGTGGAGACCTGGGAGCGGCCGATCTTGAAGCTGACGGTCTTGTTCTGGACGCCGACGACGCCCGGGGCGCCCTGGACGCCGTCGAGCTTCATGGCCATGGTGACCGTGGAGTTCGCGTTCCAGTAGTTCTCCGGGCGGAAGTCCAGCCGCTGCTCGTTGAACCAGTGGCCGACGACCTCCTGGCCGCTGCTGGAGGTCACGCTGATCGCCGACTGGACGGCCTTCTTGTCCTTGATCGGCTTGTTGAACGTGATCGAGACGGGCATGCCCACGCCGACCGTGGAGCCGTCCTCCGGCGTGAAGGAGCCGATGAAGCTGTTCTCGGGCGAGACGGTGGTGAACGAGGTGTTCTCGTGCGCCTCGCGGCCCGACTCGTCCTTGGCGGTCGCGGACAGCGTGTACTTGGTGGAGCGCTTGAGGGCGCCGTCGGGCTTCCAGCTCTTGCCGTCGGCCGCGATCTTGCCGGCCACGGTGCCGCCCTCGGCGCTCTTGAGCTCGACCTGGGTGAGCGTGCCCTCGGTGACCTGCACGGTCGCGGCGTCGTTCAGGCCGACGTTGGTGGCGCCGTCCTTCGGGGTGACCGTGATCTTGGCCTTGGAGCTGTCCTTGGCCGCCGCGGCGTCCACGTCCGCCTGGGACTTGCTGCCGTCACCGCCCTTGGCCTTGTCCCCGTCGTCCCCGCCGCATCCCGCGAGCACCAGTACGCCGCCGAGTACGGCGGACGCGACCGCGAGGGCCTTCCTGCGCCGCCTGCTGTCCGTCCTCACACGCCACTCCATCGTTGCCGTCGATCCCGCCGGTGGCCGTCCCGGCAGGGGCCGGCAGGGGGCATGGCCCCCCGCCTGTCCTGGACAACGCGTCGACGCGGCGATTCGGTTCCACATCCCGTTCGGATGTGGGCCACCCCACGGTCAGGCGCTGTCGTCCTCTTTTTCGTCGAAGCTCCCATCTTCCTCGTCCAGGTCCCACTCCATGGACTCGGGGTCGTATTCGACCGGTTCCGTGCTCCATGAGGCCTGGGCCAGTTCCACTCCGGGCACGTCGGCGACCAGGTCGGTGGGGTCGACGAGGTAGGCCAGCGCCTCGGAGTCGTCGTCGCGGACCGCGGCCTCGGCGTGGGCCCGCTCCTCGTGCGGCATGAACTCGTCGGCGGCGATGCGCTCCAGGGCGGCTCCGGTGAGTGCGTCGGGCTCCTGCACCTCCAGCACCAAATCCACCCGAAGTCGTACGTACCGTGATGTCTCGTCAGCGTTCATACGACGGAGAGTAAGGGGCGAGGGGGTCCCGGCTTTCCCGCGACCCGCCCCTTTCATTAGCATCGGCGCACACGGCCAATTCGCTGCTGCCACAAGGGGGATCGCACCGTGTCCGGACGGCGTCCGCTGCTCACCGCCCTGGGTGCGACCACCCTCCTCGGCGCCCTGTGGTTCGTCCCCTCGGCCAATGCCACCGCTCCCGCGCCCGCCGAGGGCGCCACCACGCCCGTCGCCGCCAGCGCGCCGCTGGCCGCGGACGCGGCGGGGGCCCCGGGCGCGGCGGGCACCGCGGGTACGGCGCGGGGCACCGGGACGCAGCTCACCCTCGCCGACACCGGCGGGGTGGACACCACCCCCTACGTCCTGGGCGGCACGGTCTGCCTGGGCATCGGGGCCGGCTTCGTGGTCTTCTCCGCCCGGCGGGCGCGCGGCCTGTAGGACGCGGCGGAGGGCCGCCCCCGGGTGCCGGGGGCGGCCCTCCGCCGTGTCCGCCGGCCGTTCGGGCCGGGTTCCGCATCTGCTCCGGTCGTCCTCGCCGCTCAGGCGAGCGGTCCGGTGACCGGCTCCACCGCGCTGACGAGCGCACCCGTACGGATGAACGCGTCGGCGGCGGCCAGGTCGGGGGCCAGGAACCGGTCCGGGCCGGGCCCCTGCACGCCGGCGGCGCGGGCGGCGGCGATGGCGGCCCGGCTCGCCGGGGCCGGGACCAGCCCGGTGCGCAGCTCGATCGCGCGGGTGGCGGCGTAGAGCTCGATGGCGACGACCCGGGTCAGGTTGTCGATCGCGGTGCGCAGCTTGCGGGCGGCGGACCAGCCCATCGAGACGTGGTCCTCCTGCATGGCCGAGGACGGGATGGAGTCGGCGGAGGCCGGGACGGCGAGCCGCTTCATCTCGCTGACCAGCGCGGCCTGCGTGTACTGGGCGATCATCAGACCGGAGTCGACGCCGGCGTCGTCGGCGAGGAACGGCGGCAGGCCGTGGCTGCGGTTCTTGTCGAGCAGCCGGTCGGTGCGGCGCTCGGCGATGGAGGCGAGGTCGGCCGCGGCGATGGCCAGGAAGTCCAGCACGTAGGCCACGGGGGCGCCGTGGAAGTTGCCGTTGGACTCGACCCGCCCGTCGGGGAGGACCACCGGGTTGTCGACGGCGGAGGCCAGCTCGCGCGAGGCGACGAGCGCGGCGTGCGCGAGGGTGTCGCGGCCGGCGCCGGCCACCTGCGGGGCGCAGCGGACGGAGTACGCGTCCTGCACGCGCGGGGCGTCGTCCTGGTGGTGGCCGGTGAGGCCGGAGCCCTTGAGCACGGCGGCCATGTTGGCGGCGGAGGCGCCCTGGCCGGGGTGCGGGCGGATGGCGTGCAGCTCGGGGGCGAGCACCTTGTCGGTGCCGAGCAGCGCCTCCAGCGACAGGGCGGCGGTGATGTCGGCGGAGGTGTACAGGCGCTGCAGGTCGGCGATGGCCATGACCAGCATGCCGAGCATGCCGTCGGTGCCGTTGAGGAGGGCCAGGCCCTCCTTCTCGCGCAGTTCGACGGGCGCGATGCCGTGCTCGGCCAGGAGCTCGCCGGCCGGGCGGACCACTCCGTCGGGCCCCTCGGCGTCGCCCTCGCCCATCAGCGCGAGCGCGCAGTGGGAGAGCGGCGCCAGGTCGCCGGAGCAGCCCAGGGAGCCGTACTCGTGGACGACCGGGGTGATGCCGGCGTTGAGGACGTCCGCCATGGTCTGCGCCACCTCGGGGCGGACCCCGGTGTGGCCGGAGGCGACCGTCTTCAGGCGCAGGAACATCAGGGCGCGCACGACCTCGCGCTCGACGCGCGGGCCCATGCCGGCGGCGTGCGAGCGGACGATGTTGCGCTGGAGCTGTGCGCGCAACTCGTGCGAGATGTGCCGGGTGGCCAGGGCACCGAAGCCGGTGGACACCCCGTAGACGGGTTCGGGCTTGGCGGCGAGCGCGTCCACGATCTCGCGGGCGCGGGCGAGAGCGTCCAGCGCCTCTGCGGACAGCTCGACCCGCGCGTTGCCGCGGGCGACGGCGATGACGTCCTCGGCGGAGGCGCCGGACGTCCCCACCACGACAGTGTGCATATCCATATTCAGCACCCTACGGACTGAATCCCTTCATGTCACTAGGGGGGACCGGCGGGGTCCGTCACGCCGTCCGGGCCGGGGCGCGGCGCGTCCGCCCCCCGGCCGCGGAACCGGCGGCGCTCGCCCGTGCCCGGCTGCGGGGCGTCCGCCAGCCGGACGACGGCGGTGTCCCTGCCGGCCACCACCGGCCCCGGCGACCGGGCGGCCTTGGCCTTGTACTGGGCGGCGTCGGCCAGGCGGAACAGGCGGCGGGAGGACTTCACGGGTCCGATGGCGTCACCGGTGGAGGCGACCCCGCAGGCGACGCCCTCGCCGAGCTCCAGCTCGGCGGCCCGTACGCACAGCTCCTCGGTCACGCGGACCACGTCGTCGGCCGGCGGGCCGACGCTGACCAGGCAGAACTCGTCCCCGCCCAGGCGTGCGACCAGGGCGCCGGGGAGCATCGCGCCGCACCGGCTCAGCACGGAGCCGAAGCGCTCCAGGAGGCGGTCGCCGGTGGCGTGCCCGAGGGTGTCGTTGACCCGTTTGAGCCCGTTGAGGTCGCACACGACCAGGCTGACCACGGCGCCCGAGACCCGGTGCTCCTCCAGGGCCTCGTCGAGGCGGAGGTCGACGGCGCGGCGGTTGGCCAGACCGGTGAGCGGGTCGGTGAAGGCCAGGCGCCGGGCCTCGGCCAGCCGCTCGTTCTGGGCGAGGCCGGCCGCGACCACGGCCCCGAGGACGGCGGCGAACTCGCCGTCGTCCTCGTCGAAGTCGGGCAGCCCCTCGTCGCGGGCGACGTAGAGCTCGCCCCAGGCCCGGCCGCTCAGCACGATCGGCACCACGACGCAGGTGCCCCGCCCGCGCCGGCGCAGCGCCTCGCCGCGCCGCCCCGGGCGGCCGTCGGCCACCGACTCCACCCAGGCGTGCGGGCCGCCGCCACCGGCCCACAGTTCGTGCAGGAACTCGGTGATCTCGGGGAAGTCGTGCACCGGGTAGGACTCGTCGGCCGGGAACTCCTCCTCACCGGGTCGCCGCTCCCCCTCGTTGACGAGCACCCGCAGCCGCCCGCGCTCGCGCTCCCAGGCGGAGATCGCGGCGAACGACCCCTCCATCGCCACCCGCGCCCCCCGGGCGGCGGCCCGCACACTGTCCCGCGGCCCAGGAGCCGCCGCCATGGCCTGCGCCAGCGCGACGACGGCCCGCAACCGCCCGTCGAGTCCCATCACCCAAGATTAGGGTGATTTGTCAGATTTGGTGCCGTGGGGGGTGGCGGCGGACTGGCGTCCGGCTGGCGGATACCGGCGCTTCGCCCCGAGGGCGCCGGACCGAGCTGTCGCGTCGGCGCCGCGTGGCACGATGGCGGTGTCGGGGCGCGCGCCCGACGTGAAGGAGAGGACACCGTCCATGTCACCACCTGTTCACGAATCGCTGCCCCCCGTCCACGTGGCCCACGTGATGGACGTCTACGAGTCCTTGGAGACTCCCGAGGGCTGGCGGTCGGAGATCATCGAAGCGGAAATCGTCTTGGTACCTCCGCCGTCCGTGGTGCACGAGCACATCCTCGACCACGTGCGCACGGCCTTGCGCACCGTGCTCCCGCGCTCCTGGGGAATGAGCACCCACTCCGGGCTCGTCCTCCCCTCGCTCTTCAACGTGGCGATCCCCGACCTGCTGGTCACGGACGTCGCGCTCATGGACGCGGGATACGCCCCGAACGGCGGCGTGGACTGGGCGGTCCGGCTGGAGCACGTCGAGCTGGTCGTCGAAGTCACCAGCACCAACGCCATGACCGACCGCGACGTCAAGCGCGTCGCCTACGGCAAGGCCGGCATCCCGCGGTACCTGCTGGTGGACCGCGAGCGGCACGAGGTGACCCTCTTCACCGAGCCCCACGACCTCGGCTACGGCAACCCGCTGCGCGTCCCGTACGGGGAGTCCCTCACCGTCGACTTCGGGGAGGCCGGGACGGTCGAGATCACCACGGACGCGTTCCCGAAGTAGGCCCGGGCCGCCGGCGGTCCCCGGTTGCGGGTGGTCCCACTCCCGGCGGTCCCGGTCCTCTGCGCGGCGGGGCGGCCCCGCCGCGCAGGGGGGTCGGCGGGTCGGCTACCGGCCCGGCCAGTTCGGGCGGCGCTTCTCGTTGAACGCCGCGACGCCCTCGGCGCGGTCGCCCGAGAAGGCCACCGTGCGCCAGGCCGCGTCCTCGATCTCCAGGCCGGCCGCCAGGTCCATGCCGTGGCCCAGGCGCAGGGCGCGCTTGGCCGCCCGCAGGCCCACCGGGGAGTTCGCCGCCATCCGGGAGGCCAGGGCCAGGGCCTGCGCCCGGTCCTCGCCGGCCGGGACCACGGAGTCCACCAGGCCCAGCGACAGCGCCTCGGCGGCCTCCACCCGGCGGGCCGTGAAGATCAGCTCGGCGGCGCGGGCCGCGCCCACCCGGCGCGGCAGGAGCTGGGTGCCGCCGCCGCCGGGGATCACCCCGACCGAGACCTCGGGCAGGCCGACCACCGCGCTCTCGTCCGCCACGATCACGTCGCAGGACAGCGCCAGCTCGAAGCCGCCGCCCAGGGCGAAGCCGTGGACCGCCGCGATCGTCGGCATCGGCAGCTCCAGGACGCCGCCGTACGCGCCCCGCGTGGTCGGCCGCTGCCGGACCAGCTCGGCGTCGCTGAGGGAGTTGCGCTCCTTGAGGTCGGCGCCCACGCAGAACGCCCGCTCGCTGGTCGAGGTCAGCACCACCACCCGGGCCGTCGGGTCCGCCGCCAGGGCGGCGCACGCCGCGCCGATGGAGCGGGCCATCTCGGTGGAGACGGCGTTCATGGCCTTGGGCCGGTCCAGGGCCAGTTCGACGACCCCGTCGTCGCCGTGCCTGCGGACCGCGACGAACTCCCCGAAGCGCTGTTCGGACGACATGTGACGACCTCCCCGGTTAACGAGCGTTATCGCTCCACTAACCGGGGATCTTAGGCGTCCGGCGCGTCAGCAACCAGGGCTCCACCACCCCGAGCCCGCGCACCGGCCGCTGCCACATCGGCTGGAGGGCGAACCGGTACGGCACGCCCTCCTCGGCCTGCTTCTCCGACACCGGCGCGTCGCCGGTGCGGGCCAGCTCCTCCGCCAGCGCCCCGTCCACCAGCGCCGCGTCCTTCGGCGCTATGGAGGTCAGCCGGCTGGCGAGGTTCACGGTCGTGCCGAACACGTCGCCCATCCGGGTCGTCACCGTGCCGAACGCCATGCCCACGCGCAGCTCGGGCATCGTCCGGTCGGCCTCCATGGTCTCGATCAGCCGCAGCGCGATCTCGGCGGCCGTCCCGGCGTCGTCGGCGACGAACAGCACCTCGTCGCCCAGCGTCTTGATCAGCCGGCCGCCGTGCGCGGCGACCAGGTCGGCCGCGGTGGTCTCGAAGGACTCGACCAGCTCGCCGAGCTCCTCCTCCTCCAGCCGCCGGGTCAGCCGGGTGAAGCCCACCAGGTCCGCGAAGCCCACGGCCAGGCGCCGGTCGACCATCTCCTCGTCGTCGGCCGCCTGCACCACCCGCCCGGTGGCGGCGGCCAGCTGCCGCCGCCACACGTAGACGAGGAACTCCTCCAGCTCCGGCAGCAGCAGCTCCACCAGCGGGTACGTGACCTCCGTACGGGTCATCCCCGGCTCCGGCGGCTCGGTCAGCCCCTCCAGGAAGGAGTCGATCTGCCATTCCGCCAGCCGGGCCGTGGTCTGCCCGGTGGACCGGGCCACCTGCACCGCCATCGGCTCGCTCAGCAGCCCGGCCTCCACCAGGCCCGCCAGCCGCCGCAGCGCCAGCACGTCCGCCTCCGTCAAGGCCTTGGCCTGGCCGATGTCGGCGAAGCCCATGGCCCGCCAGAACCGGGACGCCAGCTCCATGGAGACCCCGGCGCTGCGGGCCGCCTGGAACGGGGTGTACCGGCGCTCGGCGCCCAGGATCAGCTGCTCCAACCGGATGGCGAGCGGGTCCGCCGTCGGCTGGGCCGTGTGGTCGACCTCGTGGTGGGGGGTGTGCTCGTCACGCCCGATGGGCTTGCTCGGCCCGGAGCCGTGGGCAGCCCCGGGGGACGGGTCGTCGACGGTCAAGGGCCGCCTCCTGTCCATTCCGTGCGCACTGCCCTGCCGATCCGGGTGATCGCCGGCGACACCGCCGATCGCCTAAACCATACGGCAGGTGTGCCGTAGCTCACTCCCTGGTCCCGGCGCGCGGGTCCCTGCCGGGCCCCGCCGGCGGCCTACCGCACCGGCCGCAGGTGCACCACGTCGCCCGCGCCGACGGCCTCGCGCCGGTCGTCCGCCGTCCGGACGACCAGCCGGCCGTCCGCGTCCACGGCCTCCGCCGTGCCCGTCAGCTCGCGTCCGCCGGGCAGCTCCGCCCGTACGTGCCGGCCCAGCGTGGCGCAGCCGGCCGCGTAGGCCTCCTGCAGTCCGCAGGCCGCCGGGTCCCCGCCGGCCGCGCGCCAGTCGCCGTACCACTGCTCCAGGGAGCGCAGTACGGCCTTCAGCAGGGGCTCGCGGTCGGTCACGGCGGCCTTGGCCAGCACCAGCGAGCCGGCGCCCGGCACCGGCAGCTCGTCCTGCGTGAGGCTGACGTTCAGCCCGATGCCCAGCACCACGCCTTCCCCGCGGGAGGTGTCCCCGGCGGTCCGCTCGGCGAGGATCCCGCCGGCCTTGCGCTCCTCGCCCTCGACGGTGACCAGCACGTCGTTGGGCCACTTCAGCGCGGTGTCCACGCCCGCCGCCCGGGCCAGCCCGCCGGCGGTGGCCACCCCGGCGAGCAGGGTCAGCCAGCCCCACCGCTCCTCGGGCACCTGCGGTCCCGGCCGCAGCAGGACGGAGAAGAACAGCCCGGACCGGGCGGGGGCCACCCAGCTGCGGTCCAGCCGGCCCTTGCCGGCTGTCTGCTCCTCGGCGACGAGCACCGCCCCCTCGGGCAGCTCCTCGGCGCGGGCGGCGAGATCGGTGTTGGTGGAGCCGGTGGACTCCACGACCTCCAGCGAGGTCCACAGGGTGTCCGGCGTGACCAGCGCGCGCCGGAGGGAGGTGGCGTTCAGCGGCGGCCGGTCGAGGCTCGACCAGCGCCCGGCGGAAGGATCGTTCGCAGTCATGCAAGGCAGAGTAGGTGTGTCAAACGCCGCACTGCCGCACGCCATGCCCGCCGATACGCTACGCACCAGTAGCCATCAGTAGTCATTCAATTGACCAGGCAGTTGACACCTCTCAGGGAGCCGCGACCCCGATGTCACAACCCTCAGACCCGATCGACATCCACACCACCGCGGGCAAGCTCGCCGATCTCCAGCGACGCATCGACGAAGCCACCCACGCCGGCTCCGCGCGGGCGGTGGAGAAGCAGCACGCCAAGGGCAAGCTCACGGCGCGCGAGCGGGTGGCGCTGCTGCTGGACGAGGGCTCGTTCGTCGAGCTCGACGAGTTCGCCCGGCACCGCTCCACCGACTTCGGCATGGAGCACAACCGCCCCTACGGCGACGGCGTCGTCACCGGTTACGGCACCGTCGACGGCCGCCCGGTCGCCGTGTTCTCGCAGGACTTCACCGTCCTCGGCGGCTCCCTGGGCGAGGTCTTCGGCCAGAAGATCATGAAGGTCATGGACTTCGCGCTGAAGACCGGCTGCCCGGTCGTCGGCATCAACGACTCCGGCGGCGCCCGCATCCAGGAGGGCGTCATGGCCCTCGGCATGTACGGCGAGATCTTCCGGCGCAACGTGCACGCGTCCGGTGTGGTCCCGCAGATCTCCCTGATCGTCGGGCCCTGCGCGGGCGGTGCCGTGTACTCCCCCGCGATCACCGACTTCACCGTGATGGTCGACCAGACCTCGCACATGTTCATCACCGGCCCGGACGTCATCAAGACCGTCACCGGCGAGGACGTGGGCTTCGAGGAGCTCGGCGGCGCGCGCACGCACAACAGCACCTCGGGCGTGGCGCACCACATGGCGGGCGACGAGAAGGACGCCATCGAGTACGTCAAGTCCCTGCTGTCGTACCTGCCCTCGAACAACCTCTCGGAGCCGCCGGCCTTCCCGGAGGAGGCCGACACGGAGGTCTCCGACGTCGACGCCGAGCTGGACACGCTGATCCCGGACAGCGCCAACCAGCCGTACGACATGCACACCGTCATCGAGCACGTGCTCGACGAGGGCGAGTTCCTGGAGACCCAGGCGCTGTTCGCCCCGAACATCCTGACCGGCTTCGGCCGCGTCGAGGGCCACCCGGTGGGCATCGTCGCCAACCAGCCGATGCAGTTCGCCGGCTGCCTGGACATCGACGCCAGCGAGAAGGCGGCCCGGTTCGTCCGGACGTGCGACGCCTTCAACATCCCGGTGCTGACGTTCGTGGACGTACCGGGCTTCCTCCCGGGCACCGACCAGGAGTACAACGGAATCATCCGGCGCGGCGCGAAGCTCATCTACGCCTACGCCGAGGCCACCGTCCCCCTCATCACCGTCATCACCCGCAAGGCGTTCGGCGGCGCGTACGACGTCATGGGCTCCAAGCACCTGGGCGCGGACCTCAACCTCGCCTGGCCGACCGCGCAGATCGCGGTCATGGGCGCGCAGGGAGCGGTCAACATCCTGCACCGGCGGACCATCGCCGAGGCCGAGGACGTCGAGGCGACCCGGGCGCGGCTGATCACCGAGTACGAGGACACCCTGCTCAACCCGTACGTCGCCGCCGACCGCGGGTACATCGACGCGGTGGTCATGCCGTCCCAGACCCGGGCGCAGATCGTCAAGGGGCTGCGCCACCTGCGCACCAAGCGCGAGGCGCTGCCCCCGAAGAAGCACGGCAACATCCCGCTGTAGGAGGTATCGGCGTGATCAAGGTCGTCAAGGGCAACCCGACCCCCGAGGAGCTGGCCGCCGCCCTGGCGGTGGTCCGGGCGCGCGCGGCGGTGCTGGCCTCGGCACCGTCGGGCGCGACCCCGGTGACGCAGGCCTGGTCGGACCCGGCCCGGGTGGCACGGCGCCGGCTGCCGCAGCCGGGGCCGGGCGCGTGGGGCCGTACGTACTGGCCGGCGTGAGGCCGCGCGGGTGACTCCGGGCGGGTGACCGCGCGCGGGTGACCCCTGAGGGAACCTCCGGTGGCGCCTGAGTACCCGTACTCAGGCGCCACCGGCGTCCGGGGGGCCAGGATCGGGGCATGCTCTGGTCCGACCCGAAGAACGAGCCGCCCAAGGACATGCGCGACGCGCAGGCGATGGTCCGGCGCATGGTGGTGGTGCTGGCCCTGGCGATGCTCGTGGTGGTGTACGTCCTCGGGGTCGGCGGCCTGCGGTAGCGGCCCTGGGCCGGCCCGCGGGCGGCCCCTACGATGGGCCGCATGACTGCCGCACCCCGCCCCCTGGTCCTCGCCTCCGCCTCACCCGCCCGGCTCAACCTGCTGCGCCAGGCGGGGCTCACGCCGCACGTGATCGTCAGCGGCTTCGACGAGGACTCGGTCGCCGCCGACACCCCGGCCGAGCTGGCGCTGGCGCTGGCGGAGGCCAAGGCCGGCGTCGTGGCCCGGCTGGAGGAGGCGGCCGGGGCGCTGGTCATCGGCTGCGACTCGGTGCTGGAGCTGGACGGCGAGGCGCTGGGCAAGCCCGCCGACGCCGAGGAGGCCACCGCCCGCTGGAAATCCATGCGCGGGCGCGCCGGCGTCCTGCGCACCGGCCACTGCGTCGTCGACACCGCGACGGGCCGTCAGGTCTCGGCGACGGCCTCCACCACCGTGCGGTTCGGCGAGGTGACCGACGCCGAGATCGCCGCGTACGTGGACAGCGGCGAGCCGCTGCACGTGGCCGGGGCGTTCACCCTCGACGGGCTGTCGGCGCCGTTCATCGAGGGCATCGACGGATGCGCCGGCAACGTCATCGGGCTGTCGATGCCGCTGCTGCGTTCCCTGCTGGGCGAACTGGGTGTGTCGGTCACGGACTTGTGGGCGTGACCGGAGGCGCCCCGGCCGGTCCGGTACCGGGGCCCGTCCCGGCGTCCGGAGCCGGGCCCGTCCCGGCGGCGTGCGGACCGGGCCCCGTGGGGGCGGACCCGGGCCGGACCTCCGGGCGCCCGTGGAGCACCAGGAAGAGCACGAGCAGGCACAGGACGGCCGTCAGGGCGGCGAACGCCCCCCAGCCGACCAGAGCCGCCACCAGGGCGCTCAGGACGCCGTTGGTGACCGCCGCGCCGATCAGCAGGACGCGGCCGAACCGGCCGGGGGGACGGTCGCGGACCGCGGCGACGGCGAGCAGGGCGGCGCACAGCACGAGGAAGGCGCCGAGACCGGCCCCGAGGGCGTAGGTTGCCTTGGACATGACATCTGGATCGCTGCCGGCGATCGACATGGACTGCCCCGCCGTGGCCCTGCCCAGCACCAGATGGACGACGACGACCGCCGCGGCCTCCACGACCAGCACGACCGCGGCCGCCGCGGCCACGATTCTTCGCAACACGCCGCCCCACCCCCTCCAACACGCCAGTTCGAGCCCGGACGCCACGGAGGCTACTGAGCGGTAAACCTGGCGACAAGGGGTACGGCACACGGCTGACAGGCAAAGAATCACTGCGCCGTTCGTAGGGACTCCACAAAGAATCGCCAGGGGCGGCTGACCGGGCTGACAGAGACCTGCGCCACAGGGCAGGGTTACTGTGCAGTTGGGGAAAGCCCTGACCTGGGGCACCACAAGGGATTCAGGGCTCGTCAGAACCTCGAATCACGCTCTGTGTGGGCAAGCTCACCTCTGGAGACGGGTCGAAAGGCCGTGTCGGCTGTCCCTAAACTCAGCTTGTTTCAAGGAGGGAGCCATCGTGCGCAAGGTGCTCATCGCCAACCGAGGCGAAATCGCTGTCCGCGTTGCCCGGGCCTGCCGGGATGCCGGGATCGCGAGCGTGGCCGTGTACGCCGACCCGGACCGGGACGCTCTGCACGTCCGCGCGGCCGACGAAGCCTTCGCGTTGGGTGGTGACACCCCGGCCGCCAGCTACCTGGACATCGCGAAGGTCCTGCAGGCCGCCGCCGATTCCGGTGCGGACGCCATCCACCCCGGATACGGCTTCCTCTCCGAGAACGCCGACTTCGCCCAGGCCGTCCTGGACGCGGGCCTGACCTGGATCGGCCCGCCGCCGCAGGCCATCCGCGACCTCGGCGACAAGGTCGCCGCCCGCCACATCGCCCAGCGCGCCGGCGCCCCGCTGGTGGCCGGCACCCCCGACCCGGTCTCCGGGGCGGAGGAGGTCGTGGCGTTCGCCAAGGAGCACGGCCTGCCCATCGCGATCAAGGCCGCCTTCGGCGGCGGCGGGCGCGGTCTGAAGGTCGCGCGGACCCTGGAAGAGGTCCCCGAGCTGTACGACTCCGCCGTCCGCGAGGCCGTGGCCGCCTTCGGCCGCGGCGAGTGCTTCGTCGAGCGCTACCTCGACAAGCCCCGGCACGTGGAGACCCAGTGCCTGGCCGACACCCACGGCAACGTCGTGGTGGTCTCCACCCGCGACTGCTCCCTGCAGCGCCGCCACCAGAAGCTGGTCGAGGAAGCCCCGGCGCCGTTCCTGTCCGAGGCGCAGAACGCCGAGCTGTACGCCGCCTCCAAGGCCATCTTGAAGGAGGCCGGCTACGTCGGCGCCGGCACGGTGGAGTTCCTCGTCGGCATGGACGGCACGATCTCCTTCCTGGAGGTCAACACCCGCCTGCAGGTCGAGCACCCGGTCACCGAGGAGGTCTCCGGCATCGACCTGGTCCGCGAGATGTTCCGCATCGCCGACGGCGAGGCGCTGGGCTACGACGACCCGGTCCTGCGCGGGCACTCCATCGAGTTCCGCATCAACGGCGAGGACCCCGGCCGCAACTTCCTGCCCGCCCCCGGCACGGTGACCGCGTTCAACCCGCCCACCGGCCCCGGCGTGCGCCTGGACGCGGGCGTGGAGTCCGGCTCGGTGATCGGCCCGGCCTGGGACTCCCTGCTGGCCAAGCTGATCGTCACCGGCGCCACCCGCGAGCAGGCCCTGCAGCGCGCCGCCCGCGCGCTGGCCGAGTTCCAGGTCGAGGGCATGGCCACCGCCATCCCCTTCCACCGCGCCGTCGTCACCGACCCCGCCTTCGCCCCCACCGACGGCACGCCGTTCACGGTCCACACCCGCTGGATCGAGACCGAGTTCGTCAACGAGATCCCCCCGTTCGCGGCCCCGGCCGCCGAGGACACCGACGAGGAGCCCGGCCGCGAGACGGTCGTGGTCGAGGTCGGCGGCAAGCGCCTGGAGGTCTCGCTGCCGTCGTCGCTGGGCATGACCCTGGCCCGCACCGCCGCCGCGGGCGGCGCCAAGCCCAAGCGCCGCGTCGCCAAGAAGTCCGGCCCGGCCGCCTCCGGCGACACCCTCGCCTCGCCCATGCAGGGCACCATCGTCAAGGTCGCGGTCGAGGAGGGCCAGCAGGTCAACGAGGGCGACCTGGTCGTCGTCCTCGAAGCCATGAAGATGGAACAGCCCCTCAACGCCCACCGCTCCGGCACCGTCGTCGGCCTCACGGCCGAGGTCGGCGCCTCGGTCACCTCGGGTGCGACCATCTGCGAGATCAAGGACTGACGTCCCGCACGCCGCAGCACGAAGCCCCCGCCCGGTTCCCCGGGCGGGGGCTTCGTCGGTGTCGGACCGTCAGGCGGGGCTCATGTCACCAGGTGCCCGGGAGTGCCTGCCAGCTGCGGAAGGTGTTCTCGAAGCCGCCGTCGGTGCAACCCTTGAACGTGAAGACGCTGGTGGCGCCGGTCGCGTAGTTGTACATGACGGACAGGTCCTCGCGGCCGTCGCCGTTGGCGTCGCCCGACACCAGCAGGCCCGTGCTGGACGCGTACTGAGGTCGAGGTTCGGCGTGACGATCGACGTGGTCCCGGCGTACGCACGCCGGACCGGCGGCTAACGCCGCCTCAGGTCCGCCACCCGGGCCCGGTCCGGGCCGGAGGGCTCCGGGAGGGAGACCGCGCTGCGCAGTTGGGGGCCGCCGCGGCGCTGGACCGGCAGGGGGGACTCGCGGCGCGGGCGGCGGGGCGGCAGGCCCTCGGCGCCGGCCGCGCCCGGGTGGCCGGCGCCTGCGACGGTGATCTGGACGCCCTGGTCCGCCAGCGCCTGGAGCTCGGTGGCGGCGCGGTCGTCGTGCGGCGGCGGCTCGTCGGTCACCAGGCGGGTGATGACGTCCGTCGGGACCGTCTGGAACATGGTGTCCGTGCCGAGCTTGGTGTGGTCGGCGAGGACCACCACCTCGGCCGCCGCCTGGACCAGCGCCCGGTCCACGCTCGCGCTCAGCATGTTGGACGTGGACAGGCCCCGTTCCGCCGTCAGGCCGCTGCCGGACAGGAAGGCCCGGGACACCCGCAGCCCCTGCAGCGACTGCTCGGCCCCGCTGCCGACCAGCGCGTAGTTGGAGCCGCGCAGGGTGCCCCCGGTCATCACCACCTCGACCCGGTTGGCGTGGGCCAGGGCCTGCGCGACCAGGAGGGAGTTGGTGACCACGGTCAGGCCCGGCACCCGGGCGAGCCGGCGGGCCAGCTCCTGGGTGGTGGTGCCGGCGCCGACGACGACGGCCTCGCCCTCCTCTACGAGGCCCGCGGCCACGTCGGCGATGGCGGTCTTCTCCGCGGTCGCGAGATGGGACTTTTGCGGAAAGCCGGACTCCCGCGTGAATCCGCCCGGCAAGACCGCACCGCCGTGCCGGCGGTCGAGGAGTCCTTCGGCCTCCAGTGCCCGCACGTCCCGCCGTACGGTCACTTCGGAGGTCTGGACGACGCGGGCGAGCTCACGGAGCGATACCGCCCCGTTGGCGCGCACCATTTCGAGGATCAACTGGCGACGTTCTGCAGCGAACACGAAACAGACGGTAACGCCAACGACCGTCTGGTTTCAGCTCTTTGCGCCGGAATACCGAAGTTGTTCGCAGAGCGGGGCGACTAGTGGTATACGCACGGCGAAGAGTGCGTGGCCGTCCCGTGACGGCCCCCGCACCCCGCCCCAAACCCCTTGTCCGAAGCGGTCCTTCGCGGCGGCCTACGCCTCCCCGGCCACCTTGCGGGTGTGCAGCTGGCGGGCGACCTCGGCGATCGAACCGGACAGCGAGGGGTACACCGTGAACGCGTTTGCGATCTGCTCGACCGTCAGGTTGTTGTCGACGGCGATCGAGATCGGGTGGATCAGTTCGCTCGCGCGCGGGGAGACGACCACACCGCCGACCACGATGCCGGTGCCCGGGCGGCAGAACAGCTTCACGAAGCCGTCGCGGATGCCCTGCATCTTGGCGCGCGCGTTGCGCAGCAGCGGCAGCTTGACCACGCGGGCGTCGATGACGCCGGCGTCCACGTCGGCCTGGGTGTAGCCGACGGTGGCGATCTCCGGGTCGGTGAAGACGTTCGAGGAGACCGTCTTGAGGTTCAGCGGGGCCACCGCGTCGCCGAGGAAGTGGTACATGGCGATGCGGCCCTGCATGGCGGCCACGGACGCCAGCGCGAAGACGCCGGTGACGTCACCGGCGGCGTACACGCCGGGGGCGCTGGTCCGGGAGACCTTGTCGGTCCAGATGTGGCCGGAGTCCTTGAGCCTGACCCCGGACTCCTCCAGGTTCATGTCCCGGGTGTTCGGGATCGCGCCGACCGCCATCAGGCAGTGCGTGCCGGAGATGACCCGGCCGTCGGAGAGGGTGACCTCGACCCGGTCGCCGACCCGCTTGGCGGACTCGGCCCGCGAGCGGCCGATGACGTTCATGCCGCGGCGGCGGAAGACGTCCTCCAGCACGGCGGCGGCGTCGGGGTCCTCGCCGGGGAGCACCCGGTCGCGGGAGGAGACCAGCGTGACCCGGGAGCCGAGGGCCTGGTAGGCGCCGGCGAACTCGGCGCCGGTCACGCCGGAGCCGACCACGATGAGCTCCTCGGGCAGCTCGTCGAGGTCGTAGACCTGGGTCCAGTTCAGGATCCGCTCGCCGTCGGGCTTGGCGTCGGGGATCTCGCGCGGGGTGCCGCCGGTGGCGATGAGCACGGCGTCCGCGGTCAGGATCGTCTCCGTGCCGTCGGCCGCGGTGACGATCACGTCGCGGGTGCCGTCGATGCCCTGCGGGCCGCCGAGCTTGCCGCGGCCGCGCATGACCTTGGCACCGGCCCGGGTCACCGAGGCGGTGATGTCGTGGGACTGGGCGAGCGCGAGGCGCTTGACGCGCCGGTTGACCTTGCCGAGGTCCACGCCGACCACGCGGGCGGCCTGCTCGATGTGCGGGGTGTCGTCCGCGACGATGATGCCGAGCTCCTCGTACGACGAGTCGAAGTTCGTCATCACCTCGGCGGTCGCGATGAGAGTCTTGGAGGGCACGCAGTCGGTGAGCACCGACGCCCCGCCCAGACCGTCGCAGTCGACGACGGTCACCTCCGCGCCGAGCTGGGCGCCCACGAGCGCCGCCTCATACCCGCCGGGTCCGCCGCCGATGATCACGATCCGGGTCACGAAAAGTCCGCCTCACGTCTACCCGGCCGGCTGCCGCGCCCGGCCGGTGGTTCCGGGGGCGTGTCCCCCGGGGGATGCATTCCGTGCCCTATTGTCCCGCACGCTTCAAGGTGCTTCTCCCCAGGCCGGCGATCGGGTCCGCCATCCGGTGCGGCGGCCGGGCACACACCCACCGGCGCCCCTCCCGTACCCTCGGTCTCATGTCGCTCTACGCCGCGTACGCCGGCAACCTCGACCCGCGGCTGATGTCACGCCGCGCCCCGCATTCCCCGCTGCGCGGCACGGGGTGGCTCCAGGACTGGCGGCTGACCTTCGGCGGGGAACAGATGGGCTGGGAAGGGGCGCTCGCCACGATCGTGGAGGCCCCGCGCCAGCAGGTCTTCGTGGCGCTGTACGACATCGCGCCGCTGGACGAGGACAGCATGGACCGCTGGGAAGGCGTCGGCCTCGACATCTACCGCCGGATGCGGGTGCGGGTGCAGACCCTCGACGGCGAGGAGGCGGCCTGGGTCTACGTCCTCAACGGCTACGAGGGCGGCCTGCCCTCGGCCCGCTACCTAGGCGAGATCGCCGACGCCGCCGAGTCCGCCGGCGCCCCCCACGACTACGTGATGGAACTGCGCAAGCGCCCCTGCTGAGGGCCCCGCCGGGCCCGCGCCCGGACATTTGGTCGGAAACGACAAGGCAACGATCCGAACACCGTGAGCTGTGCCATCTACGCGCGTAGGGATTGAGCGGCTACCCTCGTCCGCGTGAACGCATCTGTTACGGACCCCCACGCCGACCCCCACGCCGCAGCGAGCGCCGCAGCCGCCCGTCTGCGGGAGCTCACCGGTGCCGAGACCCACGACGTCGCGCTCGTCATGGGTTCGGGCTGGGCCCCCGCCGCCGAGGTCCTCGGCGAGCCCGAGGCCGAGTTCCCCGTCACCGAGCTGCCCGGATTCCCGCCGCCCGCCGTCGAGGGCCACGGCGGCAAGATCCGCTCGTACCGGATCGGCGAGAAGCGGGCCCTGCTCTTCCTCGGCCGCACGCACTTCTACGAGGGCCGCGGCGTCGCCGCCGTCGCGCACGGCGTCCGCACCGCCGTCGCCGCCGGCTGCAAGACCGTGGTCCTCACCAACGGCTGCGGCGGCCTGCGCGAGGGCATGCGGCCCGGCCAGCCGGTCCTGATCAGCGACCACCTCAACCTGACGGCGGCCTCCCCGATCGTCGGCGCGAACTTCGTGGACCTGACCGACCTGTACTCGCCGCGGCTGCGCGCGATGTGCAAGGAGATCGACCCGACCCTCGAAGAGGGCGTCTACGTCCAGTTCCCCGGCCCGCACTACGAGACCCCGGCCGAGATCAACATGATCCGCGTGATGGGCGCCGACCTGGTCGGCATGTCCACCGTGCTGGAGGCCATCGCCGCCCGTGAGGCCGGCGCCGAGGTGCTGGGCATCTCCCTCGTGACGAACCTGGCGGCGGGCCTGTCCGGCGAGCCGCTCAACCACGAGGAGGTCCTCCAGGCCGGCCGTGACTCGGCCGCCCGCATGGGCCAGCTGCTCACCCAGGTCCTCGCCCGGATCTGAGCCGTACGAGGCGACGGCGCAGGCCGGAGAAGCAGGCACGAGACGCAGGCACGAGAAGAGGCGATGAAGTGCAGGACGACCTGATCACCCGGGCCCAGGCCTGGCAGGCGGAGGACCCCGACCCCGAGACGGCGCAGGAGCTCGCGGCCCTGGTGGAGGCCGGGGACCTGACCGAGCTCGCGGACCGGTTCTCCGGCACGCTGCAGTTCGGCACCGCCGGACTGCGCGGCGAGCTGGGCGCCGGCCCGATGCGGATGAACCGCTCCGTGGTCATCCGGGCCGCGGCGGGCCTGGCCGCCTACCTCAAGGGCAAGGGCCACACCGGCGGCCTCGTCGTGGTCGGCTACGACGCGCGCTACAAGTCGGCGGACTTCGCCCGGGACACCGCGGCCGTGATGACCGGCGCCGGGCTGCGCGCCGCCGTCCTGCCCCGCCCGCTGCCCACGCCCGTGCTCGCGTACGCGATAAGGCACCTGGGTGCCGTCGCCGGCGTCGAGGTGACCGCGAGCCACAACCCGCCCCGGGACAACGGCTACAAGGTCTACCTCGGCGACGGCTCGCAGATCGTGTCCCCGGCCGACGCCGAGATCGCGGCCGAGATCGACCGCGTGGGCGCGCTGGCCGACGTACCGCGTCCGGACAGCGGCTGGCAGGAGCTCGGCGACGAGGTCCTCCAGGCCTACCTGGAGCGGACCGACGCCGTCCTGACCCCCGGGTCGCCCCGGGGTGTGCGGACCGTCTACACGGCCATGCACGGCGTCGGCAAGGACGTCGTGCTGGCGGCCTTCGAGCGGCACGGCTTCCCCGCCCCCGCGCTGGTGGAGGCGCAGGCCGAGCCGGACCCGGCGTTCCCCACCGTCGCCTTCCCCAACCCGGAGGAGCCGGGCGCGATGGACCTGGCCTTCGCCACCGCGGCGCAGGTCCACCCGGACATCGTGATCGCCAACGACCCCGACGCGGACCGCTGCGCGGTGGCCGTCCCGGACGACGCGGCGGAGTCGGGCTGGCGGATGCTGCGCGGCGACGAGGTCGGCGCGCTGCTGGCGGCCCACCTGGTGCACAAGGGCGCCCAGGGCGTCTTCGCCGAGTCGATCGTGTCGTCCTCGCTGCTCGGCCGGATCGCGAAGGCGGCGGGCGTGGGCCACGAGGAGACCCTGACGGGCTTCAAGTGGATCTCCCGGGTCGAGGGCCTGCGCTACGGCTACGAGGAGGCCCTGGGCTACTGCGTCGACCCCGAGGGCGTGCGCGACAAGGACGGCATCACCGCCGCCCTGCTGGTCGCCGAGCTGGCCTCGGAGCTGAAGGAGCAGGGCCGCACCCTGAGCGACCTGCTGGACGACCTGGCGATCGAGCACGGCCTGCACGCCACCGACCAGCTGTCGGTGCGGGTGGAGGACCTGTCGGTCATCGCCTCGGCGATGGCGCAGCTGCGCGCGCAGCCCCCGGCCTCGCTGGCGGGCCTGCGGGTGGTCTCGGCCGAGGACCTGACGCGGGGCACGCAGTCGCTGCCGCCGACGGACGGCCTGCGCTACTACCTGGAGGGCGACTACCGGGCCCGGGTGATCGTCCGCCCGTCCGGCACCGAGCCCAAGCTCAAGTGCTACCTGGAGGTCGTGGTCCCGGTCGCCGACGGCCCGGACCTCGTCCCGGCCCGCGCCCGCGGCCAGGAGGTCCTGGACGCGATCAAGAAGGACCTGGCGGTGGCCGCGGGGATCTGACGCCCCCGCCCCACCCCGCGACGGCGACGGACTCCGTCCGCGCGGCCCCCGTGGCCCGCGCGGACGGAGTCCGTCGTTCTGCGTCCGCGCGCCCCGCGCGCTCCCCTACGCCGCGGCCGGCCCCGGCCCGACCTCCCGCACCACGCGGTACGTCGGCGCGCCCGTGCCCCGGTAGACGGCGGTGCCGGGCAGGCCCGCCACGGCCGCCTCGATGGCCGCGAGCCGGCCCTCGGTGTCGGAGGTCTCCACGAAGGCCCGGTAGGCGTCCTCGTCCCGCCAGGTCACCACGTTGTGGACGCGGGTGCCGTCGGTGCCGGCGTGGAAGCGCGCCGAGACGAAGCCCGGGGCGGAGCGCACCCAGCGCTCCGCGAGCTCGGCGAACGCGGCCACGAACGCGGCCTGGGTCTGCGGCCCGTCCACCTCGTACTCGATGATCGATGCGAATGCGGTCTCGTTGTCCATGCGGCGATCATGGAACCTTGAGCGCGCTTGAGGTCAAGGGGTCCGTGACGGGCTCTGCGCGCCGCCCGGGCGGACGATCTCGCCGAGCGTGGACGCGGCCTCCGGGCGGGTGCGGACGGCGTCCGTGCACTCGAACGACCGCGGCGGGTCGGCGTCGGGGCCGCCGAGGACCACCGGGCCGGCGTCCGCGGAGACGGCCTCGCTGCCCGCGAAGGTGCACACGATCTGCGCCAGCGCCACCGGCGGCAGGTCCTCGGGCCGGCGGCTCAGCCGCAGCGTGCCCGCCGGGTCCCCGGCGCGCGGCGCCACCGCGCCCAGCCCCGTCGGCACCCCGGTGCTGAAGCCGGCGTCCCGCTCCTCCGTCGACGGCGTGCGCTCCAGGGCCTCCAGGAGCGCCTGGGCGACGAGCACCACCGGCTCCTTGGCCGGGCGCTTCTCCGGGACCGGCACGATCCGTTCCACGCCCACCAGCTGCGAGCCGCAGACCAGCTCCACGGTGGCCCGGAAGCCCTGCACCCCGCCGCCCCCGCTGGGGCCCGGCGCCGGGGTGTCGCAGGAGACCCGGGACGGGGCCGGACCCACGTCCACCGGGACGGTGGTGGCCCGGATCCCGCACCCGGTGGTCAGCAGCACCAACCCGGCCGCGGCCAGCGCGCCGCTACGCCTGCGCGTCGTCACCGGCGATCACCTTCCCCACGTCCACCGGCAGCCGCAGCGTGAACAGCGCGCCGCCGCCGGGCGCGTTCTCGGCGGTGATGTCACCGCCGTGGATGTGCGCGTTCTCCATCGCGATGGACAGTCCCAGTCCGCTGCCGTCCGACTTCGGGCGCGAGGCGCTCGCCTTGTAGAAGCGGTCGAAGACGTGCGGGAGCACCTCGGCGGGGATGCCCGGGCCGTTGTCCTTGACCGCCACGACCAGCCACTGGTCCTCGACGCGTACGGACACCCGCACCGGCGAGCCGCCGTGCTTGAGGGCGTTGCCGATCAGGTTGGCCAGGATCACGTCGAGTCGGCGCGGGTCGAGCCGGGCCATGATGCCGCGCTCGGCGTCGAGTTCGACGGCGTCCAGCCAGGCCCGGGCGTCGATGCACGCGGTGACCTGGTCGGCCACGTCGACGTCGTCGAGCACCAGGCGGGCCGTGCCCGCGTCGAAGCGGGTGACCTCCATCAGGTTCTCCACCAGGTTGTTCAGCCGCCGGGTCTCGCTGACCACCAGGGCCACCGCCGGTGCGATCATCGGATCGAGGTCTTCGACCTCTTCCTCCAGCACCTCGGTCACCGCCGTCAACGCCGTCAGCGGCGTGCGCAGTTCGTGCGACATGTCGGCGACGAAGCGGCGGCTGGACTCCTCGCGGGCGCTCATGTCCGCGACCTTCTTCTCCAGCGCCTCGGCCGTCTTGTTGAAGGTGTGCGACAGGTCGGCGAGTTCGTCGTTGCCGGAGACGTCCAGCCGGGTGTCCAGCTCGCCCTCGCCCAGGCGCCGCGCGGCGTCGCCGAGCCGCTGGATGGGCTTGAGCACGGTACGGGCCGCGGCCTGCGCGAGCAGCGCCGAGCCGAGCAGGGCCAGGGCGGTGGCGATGCACAGCGACCAGGCCAGGGCGTTGAGGTCGCCGCGCTCGGTGGCCAGGGACTTGTACATGTAGCCGGTGGGACCGCCGCCCACCACGCGGGTCCCGCCGACCAAGTACGGGTTGCCGTGCGGCGTGGTGCGCTGCCAGTACATGTGGTACTCGGAGTCGCCGGCCGCGGTCGCCTTCGGCTTGTCGTTGACGGCGTGCTGGAGCGCCTTGGGCACGTCGTCCAGGGAGAACCGGTCCGGCCCCGCGGTGCCGTACACCTTGCGGCCGTCCTTGCGCTGGTGGACCAGCAGCACGCTGTAGCCGGGGGCGCTGCCCGCCATCAGCTCGGCGGTGCGCTGGAGTTCCTCCGGCGTCGGGTCCAGGGGCAGCGCGGCGGCCCGGTTCTGCATCTCCTGGCGGAAGTCGCCGAGCGCCGCGTCCTGGGTACGGGTGAGCACCGCCTCGCGGTTGAGCCAGTACGCGATCCCGGAGGCGGAGACGGCGGCGGTGAGCGCGACCAGGGCGAAGACGATCAGGAGCCGCAGCCGCAGGCTCGTCCAGCGCCGGCCCGCGAGCAGCGGGCGGATCACTGCGGGGAGTCCAGGCGGTAGCCGACCCCGCGCACGGTCCGGATCAGCGTGGGCGAGGACGGCACGTCCTCGACCTTGGCCCGCAGCCGCTGCACGCAGGCGTCCACCAGGCGGGAGTCGCCCAGGTAGTCGTGCTCCCAGACCAGCCGCAGCAGCTGCTGGCGCGACAGCGCCTGGCCCGGCCGCCGGCTGAGTTCCAGCAGCAGCCGCAGCTCGGTGGGCGTGAGCTGGAGGTCCTCGCCGTTCTTCGTCACCGTCATCGCGGCCCGGTCGATCACCAGCGAGCCGAACACGGCCGAGTCGCTGGCGTCGCGTTCGCCGCGGCGCAGCACGGCCCGGATCCTGGCGTCGAGCACCCGGCCCTGGACCGGCTTGACGACATAGTCGTCGGCGCCGGACTCCAGGCCGACGACGACATCGATGTCGTCGCTGCGCGCGGTGAGCAGGATGATCGGCAGCTGGTCGGTGCGCCGGATGCGCCGGCACACCTCGAAGCCGTCGATCCCGGGCAGCATCACGTCCAGCACGATCAGATCCGGCCGCTGCTCACGCAGCATCTTCAGGCCGTCCTCACCGGTGGCAGCCGTCGCCACACGGTGGCCCTGGCGGGTCAGGGAGAGTTCGAGGGCCGTACGGATGGAGTCGTCGTCCTCGATCAGCAACAGGAAAGGCACCCGCTCATTCTGTCCCATCGGCCGATCGGAGTTCGACCGTCGCGCGGACGCTTCTCGGCCACGGCCGGCCGGACGGCGGCTGTGACAGGCCTGTGACAGTCGGCGGACACCCCGGTTATGTCCGCCGGGCAATCTTTTGGGCAACGGACCGAAACACTCCACGACGGGGGGCGCGCGATGAACATGCTGCACAGCACCACGACCAGCGCAGTCGTCACGCGGCTGCACGATGTCAACCGTCGGGCGGGTGTCCGGAGCACCGCCGTCGCCCGTCCCCGGACGGCCCATGTCGTAGCCATTGACGCCAAGACCTACGAGTCGGTTCCCGGGACGGTGCCGCAGCAGCGCGGCCCGCTCCCGGCGCGGCCCTCGTCCTCCTCGGAGGCCGAGTTCACCGCGTACGTGCAGGAGCGCCGCGCCGCGCTCTTCGCGACCGCCTTCCACCTCACCGGCGACCGGCACGAGGCCGAGGACCTGCTGCAGAGCGCGCTGTTCTCGACGTACCGGGCCTGGGACCGGATCAGCGACAAGGCGGCCGTCGGCGGCTACCTGCGCCGCACCATGACCAACCTGCACATCAGCGCCTGGCGCCGGCGCAAGCTCAACGAGTACCCGACCGAGGAACTGCCGGAGACGGTCGGCGAGTCGGACGCGATGCGCGGCACGGAGCTGCGCGCGGTGCTCTGGCAGGCGCTGACCCGGCTGCCCGAGCCGCAGCGCACGATGCTGGTGCTGCGCTACTACGAGGGCCGCACGGACCCGGAGATCGCCGACATCCTCGGGATCAGCGTCGGCACCGTGAAGTCGAGCATCTGGCGCTCGCTGCGCCGGCTGCGCGACGACGAGGCGCTGAGCTTCGGCCGCGACGAGGCGGAGTCCTTCGAGGAGCTCGTCGCGTAAGGGACCACCGGCCGGGGGGACCGTCCTACGGGGGTGGGGCGGTGGCCATGGGGGGAAAGGGCGGGGTCACGCGGTCGGGGGTCCGCGTGGTCCCGCCCTTTCGTGCGTCGTGCGCGACGCGCCCGGCCGCGCGGCCGGGCCGCCGGGCGGCCGTACGCGGTCCGGTCAGACCGGGGCGACGGGGGAACGGTGGCGGCCGGCGGCCGCCGCCGCGAGCCGGCCCAGCGCCTCGTCGCGGGCGCAGGGGTGGGCGCCGAGGGCCACGTGCCGGGCGACGATGCCCCGTTCGGCCCGCATCAGCCGCCAGCCGCGGCGCAGCAGGAAGCCCACCGACTTGCGCCCCTCGCGCAGGTCGCGGGCGAGCCGGCGGCGGAAGGTGGTGGACGGCCGGCCGCGCAGGCAGATGGCGTCGGCGAGCAGCCCCTGCTCCTGCAGGCGGGCCGCGATGTCCGCGGCGAAGATCCCCTCCGCGATGAACAGCGGGGTGCGGGCGATGTCCAGGGTCTCCGAACCGGTGCGGGAGCTGGTGGCGATGTCGTAGACCGGCACCTGGGTCCGTCCCGTCGCGCACAGTTCGGTGACGGCGGCGACGGCGCCGTCCGCGTCCCACGACTGCGGGGAGTCCCAGTCGATGTCGGAGCTGCCGGCGACGAGCGGGAGGGTCGGGTCGTCCGCCTCCTTGTAGAAGTCGTCGAGGCGCAGGACCGGGAGGCCGGAGCGGGCGGCCAGCGAGGACTTGCCGGAACCCGAAGGACCCGTCAGCAGGACGACACGCGTGGGAAGGGGAGATGAACAGCTCACGGGACACCAGTCTGAACCATTCCCCCGGGTAGGGGATCCCCGAAGGCACCCGTTGGTATCCAGCATCACACTTCAACTACGGTGAGTGCATGGGACGTCACGCAGAATCCGCACCGCGCACCACCCTCCGTAACGCCGGCCTCACGGTCTCCATGGCCGGCGCGGCGCTCGCCCTGGCCGCCGGCGGCGCCCGGGCGGGTGAGCTCTCGGTGCCCGCCGCGCTCGCCGGGGTGACCGACCCGGTGGCCAACCTCAAGGTGAACCCGCTCGCGAACACCGGGGTCGATCCGCTGGACAACGGCGTCGCCACGCAGGTGGCCGACTTCCCCCAGGTCGGCACCACGATGGTGACCGGGATCCTCACCCAGGGCCCCTCGGTGGGCCAGTTGCCGCAGGCCGCCGCGGGTTCCCTGCTCGGGCCGCTGACGGGCGGCGGCCGGAGCTGACGGGCGGCGGACACCACTGGGCGCGCCCGGGCACGCGAAGGCCCCGGCAGCAGGGGCCGCCCAGCGGGAGCTGGGCGCGGGTTGCCGCCGGGGCCGGTCGCGCGGTGGGCCGCCGTACCGGAAGGACTAGTACGACGAGCCGGACGCGCCCAGGGACCCCGTGGGGTGCCAGACGGTCTTGGTCTCCAGGAACGCCGTCATGCGCCGCGTGCCCGGGTCGGCCGCCCAGTCGTCCACAGGCTGTGGACGAAGGACGCGCTTGAGGTTGTCCGCCGCCGCGATCTCCAGCTCCTGGGCCAGGGCCGCGTCGGCGCCCGCCAGGTCGATCGCGTTGACGTCCATGTGCGCCGCCAGGTGCGGGCCCATCTCGGACGCCTTGCCGGACAGGATGTTGACCACGCCGCCGGGCAGGTCCGAGGTGGCGAGGACCTCGCCCAGGGACAGGGCCGGCAGCGGCGCCTTCTCCGAGGCGATGACGACCGCCGTGTTGCCGGTCGCGATGACCGGGGCGATCACCGAGACCAGGCCGAGGAAGGACGACTCCTGCGGGGCGACGACGGCGACGACACCGGTCGGCTCGGGGGTGGAGAGGTTGAAGAACGGGCCCGCGACCGGGTTGGCCCCGCCCACGACCTGCCCGATCTTGTCCGTCCAGCCGGCGTACCAGACCCAGCGGTCGATCGCCGCGTCCACGACGGCGCCCGCCTTGGACTTCGACAGCCCCTCGGCCTCGGCGACCTCGCGCACGAACTGCTCCCGGCGGCCCTCCAGCATCTCGGCGACGCGGTAGAGGACCTGGCCCCGGTTGTACGCGGTCGCACCCGACCAGCCACCGAACGCCTTGCGCGCGGCGACCACCGCGTCACGGGCGTCCTTGCGGGACGACAGGGGGGCGTTGGCCAGCCACTTGCCCTTCGGGTCGGTCACCTCGTACACCCGGCCGCTCTCGGATCGCGGGAACTTCCCGCCCACGTACAGCTTGTAGGTCTTGAAGACGTTCAGACGCGTCGAGGACTCAGACATCGAGGTAGGCCTCCAGACCGTGGCGACCGCCCTCGCGGCCGAAGCCCGACTCCTTGTAACCGCCGAACGGCGAGGTCGGGTCGAACTTGTTGAACGTGTTGGCCCACACCACACCCGCGCGGAGCTTGTTCGCGACCGCGAGGATGCGCGAGCCCTTCTCCGTCCAGATGCCGGCCGACAGGCCGTACTGGCTGTTGTTGGCCTTGGCGACGGCCTCGTCCGGCGTACGGAAGGTCAGCACGGACAGGACCGGCCCGAAGATCTCGTCGCGGGCGACGGTGTGCGCCTGGGTGACGTTGGTGAAGAGCGTCGGGGCGAACCAGTAACCGGCGGACGGCAGCTCGCACGCCGGGGACCAGCGCTCGGCGCCCTCGGCCTCGCCGGTCTCGGCGAGCGCGGTGATCCGGGCCAGCTGCTCGGCGGAGTTGATCGCGCCGATGTCGGTGTTCTTGTCCAGCGGGTCGCCCAGGCGCAGCGTGGACAGGCGGCGCTTGAGGGAGTCCAGCAGCTCGTCGTGGATCGACTCCTGGACCAGCAGGCGCGAGCCCGCGCAGCAGACCTGGCCCTGGTTGAAGAAGATGCCGCCCACGATGCCCTCGACGGCCTGGTCGATCGGGGCGTCGTCGAAGACGATGTTGGCGCCCTTGCCGCCCAGCTCCAGGGTGACCTTCTTGCCGCTGCCGGCGACCTGGCGGGCGATGGCCTTGCCGACCGCGGTGGAGCCGGTGAAGGCGACCTTGTTCACGTCCGGGTGGGCGACCAGCTCGGCGCCCGCGTCCCCGTAGCCGGGGACGATGTTGACGACGCCCTTGGGCAGGCCCGCCTGGCGGCAGATGTCCGCGAAGAACAGCGCCGACAGCGGGGTGGTCTCGGCCGGCTTCAGCACGACCGTGTTGCCGGTGGCCAGCGCCGGGGCGATCTTCCAGGCCAGCATCAGCAGCGGGAAGTTCCACGGGATGACCTGGCCGGCCACGCCGAGCGGGCGCGGGTTCGCGCCGTAGCCCGCGTGGTCGAGCTTGTCGGCCCAGCCCGCGTAGTAGAAGAAGTGCGCGGCGACCAGCGGGAGGTCCGCGTCGCGGGTCTCCTTGATGGGCTTGCCGTTGTCCAGGGTCTCCAGGACGGCCAGCTCGCGGCTGCGCTCCTGGATGATCCGGGCGATGCGGAAGAGGTACTTGGCGCGCTCGGAGCCCGGCAGCGCGGACCACTTCTCGAAGGCCTTGCGGGCGGCCTTCACGGCACGGTCGACGTCGGCGGCGCCGGCCTGGGCGACCTCGGCGAGGACCTCCTCGGAGGACGGCGAGACGGTCTTGAAGACCTTGCCGTCGGCGGCGTCGGTGAACTCGCCGTCGATGAAGAGGCCGTACGAGGGCGCGATGTCGACGACGGACCGCGACTCGGGGGCCGGTGCGTACTCGAAAAGGGAAGCCATGATGATCAGTCCACCGTCACGTAGTCGGGACCGGAGTAACGCCCGGTGCTCAGCTTCTGGCGCTGCATGAGCAGGTCGTTCAGCAGGCTGGAGGCGCCGAACCGGAACCACTCGTTGGTCAGCCAGTCCTCGCCCACGGTCTCGTTGACCAGGACCAGGAACTTGATCGCGTCCTTGGTCGTGCGGATCCCGCCGGCCGGCTTCACGCCGACCTGGATTCCAGTCTGCGCCTTGAAGTCGCGGACGGCTTCGAGCATCAGCAGGGTGTTGGCGGGGGTCGCGTTGACCCCGACCTTGCCGGTGGAGGTCTTGATGAAGTCCGCCCCGGCCAGCATGCCGATCCAGGAGGCGCGGCGGATGTTGTCGTACGTCGACAGCTCGCCGGTCTCGAAGATGACCTTCAGGCGGGCGCTCGTCCCGTCGGGCCGGACGCACGCCTCCTTGACGGCCTTGATCAGCTCGTACGTCTCCAGGTAGCGGCCGGCGAGGAAGGCGCCACGGTCGATGACCATGTCGATCTCGTCGGCGCCGGCGGCGACGGCGTCACGGGTGTCGGCCAGCTTGACCGGCAGGGCCGCCCGGCCCGCCGGGAAGGCGGTGGCCACGGAGGCGACCTTGACGTCGGCGCCGCCCAGGGCGGCCTTGGCGGTGGCCACCATGTCCGGGTAGACGCAGACCGCGGCGGTCATCGGGGTCGTCCGGTCGGTGGGGTCGGGGTGGACGGCCTTGGCGGCGAGCGCCCGGACCTTGCCCGGGGTGTCCGCGCCTTCCAGCGTCGTCAGGTCGATCATCGAGATGGCGAGGTCGATGGCGTACGCCTTGGCCGTCGTCTTGATCGAACGCGTCCCGAGCGCGGCGGCGCGGGCCTCCAGGCCGACGGCGTCCACGCCGGGCAGGCCGTGCAGGAAGCGGCGCAGCGCGCTGTCGGACGTCGTCACGTCAGCGAATGCGGTGAGGGTGGTGGGCATGGTCACCAGATGAGCATATCTACGCGCGTAGCGACCTGTCACCCCCTCGGTCGGTCCGGGATCGGAATTGGACGTTCCGCTGGCGTGCGACTCCCGCACCCGTCCTCGACACTGTTCCCAGGACTCGCCATGCGCACCGCCCTCCGCACCCGGATCGCCACCGCCGCCCTCGCGGCGGCCCTCCTGACGCCCGCCGCCGGCAGCGCGCAGGCGGCGCAGGCGGCGCAGGCGGCGGTGAACGGCCCCGCCTCGACCGCACCGGCCGCACCGGCCGCACCGGGCGCGCCCACCCCCCCGGCCCCGCCTGCGGACCGCTACGCGGGCGAGCCGGTCGCCATCGGCGCGGGCATGGTCGCGGTGCTGCGCAACGAGGCGGAGGGCCCGGAGGCCTGGATCCGCTTCGTCGGCCCGGACTGGCAGCCGGGCGACACGTACATGGTCCGCGTCCTGGCCAAGCTGGACCGCGACCACCCCACCGAGACCGTGAACGGCCTCCACCTGTCCCTGACGGCGTCGGACACGGCCACCCCGGTCCTGACGGTCACGGCCCACGGCACAACGTCGTCCTACCCCCTCCCGCGGAACGCCCACCCCGGGGCCCAGGGCCCCCGCCCCGAGCCCCACCCCGGACGCCCGGCCCGGCCCCCCTCCACCCCCGCCACCCCGTGAGGCACAATCGCCCCCATGAGCAGCGTGCAGCCCCCCGAGGACCCGGCCTACGACGACCGGATCTACCGCTCCCCCATGGCCCTGGTCAGCGGTGTGCTCCTGCTGGCGCTGATCGTCTGGCTGTGCGGGGACGCCGTGGTCCGCGGCCACGGCAACGCCCCCTGGTACGGCGTCGCCTCTGCCCTGCTGGCCGTCCCGCTGGTGGTGGCGTACACCCTGCGCCCCGCCGTCTTCGCCAACGAGGACCGGCTCCGCGTCCGCAACCCCTTCCGCACCGTCGACCTGCCCTGGGCCACCGTCGACGCCGTGCGCGCCGGCTACAGCTCCGAGGTCCTCGCCGACGGCGAGAAGTACCAGCTGTGGTCCATCCCCGTCAGCCTGCGCGCGCGCAAGCGCGCCAACCGCAAGGGCGACGGCGAGAAGGCCGGCGCCGACCGCAGCGTGAGCGAGCTCCAGGAACTCGCCGAGCGCTGCGCCCGGCGCCAGGGCGCCCAGGGCACCGTGACGGTGCGCTGGTCGTACGAGATCATCGCCCCGGCCGTCGCCGGCGCGATCCTCCTCGTCGTGCTCCTCGCCACACGCTGACGAACCCGGAACCACGGCCGTCGCACCCGGCGTCTGCCCTGGTGTGCAGCGCCATGCGGGCGGCGACCGTGCCGCCATACACCTCCGGCTCCGGGTCCTGGGCGGCATCCTGCTCCTCGCCCACCTGGCACTCGTCGGCTGGGTCACCCTGCGGCCCCTGGACGTGCCCTGGGCCGCCGCCGCGAACCTGACCCCGCTGGAGGGGATCAGGACCGACCTCGGCTACGGCCCCCTGGAGGCGGCGCGCCGGATCGGCTCGTCGCTGGTGCTGCTCGCGCCGCTGGGCGTCCTGCTGCCCTGGGTCAGCGGCCGGCTCGCGCCCTCGCCGCTGGCCGCCTGGTCGTCCCTGCTGCGCACCACCACCGCCGGCGCGTTGATCTCCCTGGTCCTGGCGATGCTGCAGAGCGGGGTGCCCGGCCAGGTGGTCGACGTGGACCACATCCTGCTCAACACCGTCGGTGTGGCGCTGGCGCACCTGGCCGTCGTCCCGGCACTGCGCTCGCGCATGCGGCGCGGCCGGGCCGGGAAGCAGTACGCGGCGGGCTCTTCGGCGGCCCGTGCGTCGGATGCGGCCGCGTCCTCCTCCCGTACGTCCTCGGGGGCGTCCGGTCAGGGGTCGACCCCGAGAATTCCCAGGGTCGGACTCGGCCTGCGGACCGAGGTCCTTTCCGCGATCCACCGGGAGTATTGAGGCATCACGGAAAACGACGCGGTGAAAACGACGCGGTCCTTACGAAGGAGAAATCATGAGCGCCATTGTGCGGCCCCGTGACGGACGGATGATCGGCGGCGTCTGCGCCGGCCTGGCCCGACGCTTCGGCATCTCCGCGCGGACGATGCGCATCATCTTCGTGCTCTCCTGCCTGCTGCCCGGCCCGCAGTTCCTGATCTACATCGCCCTGTGGGTGCTGCTGCCGAACGAGCGCGGGTACGGGGACACGAAGACGGCGTGGTAGGAACGGCCCGGTAGGGACGAGCGAGCCCTAGCCGAGCGCGGCCCGCACCTTCTCCAACTGCTTGTCCGTCACCTCGTGCGGAACCTCCGGCTTGCGCTGCGCCCCGGTCACGTCCAGGGCCATCAGCCGTACGACCGTGGCGCCCTGGCGTACGACGACCAGGTGGACATGGGCCGACACGCCCTCGGCGGCGGCCGTGGTGGTCCAGCTGACCGACTCGTCGCCGCCCGCCCGGTAGGAGGCCGCCTTCACGTCCCGGTAGGTCCCGCTGTGCCGGTCGACGGTGGCGGAGAAACCGGAGCCGCACGCCGCGACGGCCCGTTCCAGCCGGGAGATCAGACGCTCGGCGTCGGCCTCGGCGTAGGAGCTGACGGACGCCGACACGGCCAGGCCGACCTGCTTCTGGGAGCCCACGCCCCGGTTGACGGTCTCGCGCGCGGCCGGGTCGGGCTGGTCGCCCATGATGTCGGCCAGCGGCTGGCACTGCTTCTTGTCGGCCTGGGGTTGCCCGTCGGGCGCGTCGGGGTTCTTGCCCTGCGCGGAGACCTGGTAGCCGGCGAGGTCGCCCTGTTCCAGCGCGGCCCTCTCCAGCGGGCTGCCGCTGCGCGGCGTGGCGGGCGCGCCGGGAGCGCCCGCGGCCGCGGAGCCCTTGGGGTCGGGGCTCTTGACGGCGCCGGACCCGCTCGGGGCGCCGCTCCCGCCCGCGCAGCCGGCGAGTGCCAGCGCCAGGGCCGGCACCGCGGCGAGCACGGCGGTCCGCGCCCTCGCCCGCTTCCTCACCGTGCCGGACGGCGCCACGTCGGGCGCGGCGGCGCCGTACCGGGCCATGCCGTGCCGGGCCATGCCGTGCCGAACCATGCCGTGCAACCACAAGATCGAGACCATCGGACCTCTGAACCCCGTACGTCGGCGGGCAGTTGGGGGGATCGTGGCACATCGCGCGGAGCGGCGCACACCCCGTCGAAGGGATGTGCGCCGCATGAACGCCCGCACGAATTCCGGGCCGGTTCCGGAGCGGAATCAGCCGCCGAGGCCGCTGGTCGGCAGGCCGCCCAGCAGACCGGTGACGGTGCCGAGCGCCTGGCCCGGGTCGCTCGCGGAGGTGCTCTGCTCGCCCTCGGCCGCCTGCTGCTGGCCGGTGAGCGACTGGGTGGCGTCCTGCAGCGGCAGGCTCTGGGCCGCACCCGTGACCATGCCCAGGGCGTCGGTGGCACCGAGCGCGGGGAGGGCGGTCGCGGAGGCGGTGCCGGCGGCGGCCGCGGCGAGGGCGGCACCGACGACGGCGACACCGAGGGACTTGGCAGCTGACTGCTTCATGAAGAGTCCTTGTGACGGGGAATTGAGCGGCTCCGCAAACTAGCCAGCCGAAACCCCGCACCGCAAACATCATTCAATAGGAGAAAGCGCCCGGGGGGACGGACTCCCGGGCGCTTTCGGCTTGTCATGTCTCGATTCAGGCCGAGACGGAACCGCTGGTCGAAGCGGTCTGACGGAACAGCCACTCCGACTTCAGCTCGGCGTAGCCGGGCTTGATCACGTCGTTGATCATCGCCAGTCGTTCATCGAAAGGAATGAACGCGGACTTCATCGCATTGACGGTGAACCACTGCATGTCGTCGAGCGTGTAGCCGAAGGTGTCGACAAGGTGCTCGAATTCGCGGCTCATGCTGGTGCCGCTCATCAGCCTGTTGTCCGTGTTGACGGTGAGGCGGAAGTGCAGGCGGCGCAGCAGCCCGATCGGGTGCTCGGCGTACGAGGCGGCGGCACCGGTCTGCAGGTTGGAGGTCGGGCACATCTCCAGCGGGATGCGCTTGTCCCGGACGTAGGAGGCCAGGCGGCCCAGCGTCACGCTGCCGTCCGCGGCGACCTCGATGTCGTCGATGATCTTCACGCCGTGGCCCAGGCGGTCGGCGCCGCACCACTGGAGCGCCTGCCAGATCGACGGCAGGCCGAAGGCCTCGCCCGCGTGGATGGTGAAGTGGTTGTTCTCGCGCTTGAGGTACTCGAACGCGTCCAGGTGGCGGGTGGGAGGGAAGCCCGCCTCGGCGCCGGCGATGTCGAAGCCGACCACGCCGTTGTCGCGGTAGCGGTTGGCCAGCTCGGCGATCTCCAGGGCACGGGCCGCGTGGCGCATGGCCGTCAGCAGCGCACCCACGCGGATGCGGTGGCCGTTGGCCTTCGCCCGGCGCTCGCCCTCGCGGAAGCCCTCGTTGACGGCCTCGACGACCTCTTCGAGGGTCAGCCCGGCCTCCAGGTGCTGCTCGGGGGCGTAGCGGACCTCGGCGTAGACGACGCCGTCCTCGGCCAGGTCCTCCGCGCACTCGGCGGCGACCCGGAAGAGGGCCTCCTTGGTCTGCATGACGGCGCAGGTGTGCGCGAACGTCTCCAGGTAGCGGGGCAGGGAGCCGGAGTCGGCGGCGTCGCGGAACCAGACGCCGAGCTTGTCGGCGTCGGTCTCGGGAAGCTTGTCGTAGCCGACCGCCGCGGCCAGCTCGATGATGGTCCCGGGGCGCAGCCCGCCGTCCAGGTGGTCGTGCAGCAGCACCTTCGGGGAGCGGCGGATCTGGTCCGGGGTGGGCAGGGTGGGGGTCTCGCTCGTCATCCGGGCACTCTACTCCTACGCGCGTAGAGCGACATGCCGTCGGCGGCGGTCGATACGTAACAGTGACCGTGCGGACGGGTGGCGTACATCTCGGCGTCTGAGAGTGTTCCGCCATGGCTACGCATGCGCCCGGGGCGCACGGGGCCCGCCTGGGGCGGGCGACCGGCGCGAACGGATCCGGTTCGACGGTCAGTGGTGTGGTGCTCCTGCTCCCCGGGGCGTCCCGGTGGGCCACGGGCCCGGTGCGGCCACTGGCCCGGGCGCTGGCCCGGGTCGGCGGGCCGGCGGGGCTGGTGACGCACCCGGTCCGGTACGGCGAGCGGGGCGGGGCCGGCCCCGCGGCGGCGGCCGGGCGGGTGGCGGCGGCCCGGTGGGCGGCGGACGAGGCGTTACGGCGCTACGGCGACGTGCCGGTCTGCCTGGCCGGCTACGGCGCCGGGGGGCGGGCCGCCCTGGCGGCGGCCGGTCACCACGCGGTCAACTCGGTGCTGGCGCTGGCACCTTGCCTGCCGGAGGCGGCGGACGACTCCCTCGAACCGGTGAAACAGCTGTCGGGAAGGCAGGTGTTGATCGTGCACGGCACCAATGACGCGCGCAGCGACCCGGAGTTGTCGTTCCGGCTGGCGGTGCGGGCGAAGAAGGTGAATCGTTCCACGTGCCGGTTCGAGGTCCATTCGGACGGGCACGGCTTGCGCGACCACCAGGCGGAAGTGGTCGCGCTGTCCGTGGACTTCGTCCTCGGCGCGGTCCTGGACGGCCGCTACGCGCGGCCGCTGACCGACGCGTTGGCGGCTCCGCCGCCGCTGGGGTTGCGGATGCCGTTGGCTTCCGGGTTCGGGCGGTCGTTGCTGCGGGGTGCGCG